>JANRFB010000096.1 GCA_030725785.1 Solirubrobacteraceae bacterium | reverse complement strand
CCGACCCAACCCATGTTCTCGCCTTCAATTCGCTCTCGAAGCGCTCTGCGATGGCCGGATACCGGTCCGGATCGGTCTGCGGCGACCCGCTTCTGATTGGCGCGATGAAGACCGTTCGGCCATCTCTGGGTGTGACGCCGCAGAACTTCGTCCAACGCGCTTCGATCGCCGCTTGGGGCGACGAGAGCCACGTAGAAGCTATGCGTGAGCGTTATGCGCTGGCGCGCCAAATCATGACCGCGCCACTTGAAGCGGCCGGCCTCACCCCAGTTGGAGGCTCCGCCTCGTTCTTCCTCTGGTGCAAGGTTGAAGGAGACGGCGACGATCAGGCGGCAGCGCGGCGCGTCCTGGACGCCGGCGTCCTTGTGGCCCCAGGGCGAATCTTCGGCCCTGGCGGAGAAGGGTACGTGCGCGTGGCGCTTGTCCCTCCGATCGATCAGTGCGAGAGCGCGGCCGCTGCACTGTTGGAGCTGGGCCAGTAGATTCGGCGCAATGAGTGAACTGATCACAGACGGAGCATGGGCTGTAGGGCTCGCCTCAATCGCCGAGCAGAGCGGCAACGTGCTCGAGGTCTTCTACCCCTCCCCTGCCCTTGGACTGGCCGACGCACCGCACGAGCTGATACGCGCCGCCGGTCACGATGCCGGCTCCGGCACCGTCGAGATTCACGGCCACCACGCGGCCGAGCTGGGAGCCTCCGAGCTTGGCGACGCCGTCGACACCGACGACCTGCGCAGGGTACGGATGGTCTGCGTCCTGACCGTCATTTCGGACTGCAGCGCCCCGCCGGCCGACGCCTACGACGCCTACCTTCGGTTGCAGCTCAGCTCACACCGGCTCGCTACTCCCGGCACGCTCAACTTCGAAGGTATCTTCGGCGCCTTGACGAACGTGGCCTGGACCGACGCCGGGCCTTGCGACGTAGAAGACTTCGCGGCGACGAAGATGCGCTTCATGGCCGCCGGACGCGCGCTGCAGGTGCGTTCCGTCGACAAGTTCGCGCGGATGACCGATTACGTCGTTCCGGACGGTGTGCGGATCGGCGACGCCGACCGCGTAAGGCTAGGCGCGCACCTCGCTCCCGGGACGACCGTAATGCACGAGGGTTTTGTCAACTTCAACGCTGGCACGCTGGGCGAGTCGATGGTTGAAGGCCGGATCAGCGCCGGCGTCTGCGTCGGCGCTGGCTCCGACATTGGCGGGGGCGCCTCGCTGATGGGAACACTCTCGGGCGGCGGCAGTGAACAGATCACCGTTGGAGAAGGCTGCCTAATCGGTGCCAATGCAGGGATCGGCATCTCGCTAGGCAATAACTGTGTCGTTGAGGCCGGCCTCTACATCACGGCTGGAACGATTGTTACGACGGGAGACGGCGCTCAGCTCAAAGCGCGCGAACTTAGCGGCGCGTCAAATGTTCTCTTCCGGCGCAACAGCACGACTGGAGCTGTCGAAGCCCTAGAGCGCGGCGGCGACTGGGGCTCGCTGAACCCCGACCTGCACGCGAACTAGCGGCTAGAGGCTGGTCACACGGTCAAGCAACTCGCCGCTAACGCGAATCCGTTCGACGCAGTTCGCGGTGCCACTGAGTGCGACGTTCATCGCATCATCGACTTCGACGAGCAGCTCACCGCCATCGAGGGCGACGGTCACCGGGCTGCTTCCGCCGGCGAGCACGCTCGCGACGGCGGCGCCGCTGGCGCCGGTCCCGCTTGAAGCGGTCTCACCAACACCCCGTTCGAATATCCGCGCCCTGATCTTTCGCTCGTCGATCGCAGTCCACCAGCTGACGTTCGTGCGTCCGGGGAAACGGCTGTCGTGTTCAATCAGGGGCCCGATAGCGCCGATGTCGAGCGCGTCCAACTGCTCGGGCGATGCGACTTCGAAGACGCACTGCGGGTTGCCAACCGAGACGAATTGGAACCGTTCCACGCGGCCGCTGATCTCAACCTCGGCGCGGCCATCTGCGGGACCTTCCGGAAACTGACTGCTCGCCGTCGTCGCTCTGCCAAGCTCGACAGTCGCGCTGTCCGGGCCGGTTAGTTCGGCTGTGATGATCCCCGCGGGCGTCCTGATCGCGAGCGAGTTTGAATCGGCCCAGCCGCTTGCGCGCAGGTAAAGAAAGGCTTGCCGAGTGCCGTTGCCGGAGAGTTCGGCTTGGGAGCCGTCGGAGTTCCAGATCGTGAGGTCGGCGCTCACAGCACCATCGTCGCCATGACTCAGCTCGAGCACTCCATCAGCTCCAAGACCGACCAAATCGTCGCAGAGAGCGCGCACTCCGTCGGCGCCGAGCTCGAAGCGAAGCCGTTCGCGTTCAACGATCAGATACTCATTGCCAAGCGCCTGCCACCGCTCAAGTTCCATCTGGGGCAGCCTACGCTGCCGCAGGGCTGCCTGAGGCAAGAATGGCGTCGGCCACCTG
>JANRFB010000095.1 GCA_030725785.1 Solirubrobacteraceae bacterium | reverse complement strand
AGCTGCGGGCATAGCTCGCAGCTGCTCGCCTGCTGGCCGAGGCGTTTCATCCCGATCGCTCGTTCTCCTCTTGAAGTCACCGTCTTCACTACGAATCATGCTATCTGTGGCCCGTCGCTGCTACCGTTCTGACTGGCCGTAACCCTCGGGCGCGGACCATGTAGTCGAAGTTGTAGTTGGCAGACGAAGCAGAACTTAAAGCGCGACCGGTATCTCGTTAGGGAACTGGACCGAAATGACAGAACGCATCGTTCAAACGATTCGAACAGTCCCTCTGATCCGGGACGAGATCGCTGCGCGCCGCGCCGCGGGCGCGACCGTTGGCTTCGTTCCGACAATGGGCGCTCTTCACGCCGGCCACACGGCGCTGGTCGAGCGCGCAGCGCGCGAACATGACGTCGTCGTCGTTTCGATCTTCGTCAACCCAGCACAGTTCAATCGAGCTGAAGACCTTGAGCAATATCCACGCGACGAAGCGGCTGACGTAAAGGCCGCCGGCGCGGCCGGCGCGACGATCTGCTTTACGCCGAGCGTCACGGAGATCTACCCTGCCGACTTTGCCAGCAGCGTCCAAGTGCGTGGACCGCTGACCGAGACACTCGAAGGGCAGGACCGCGGCGTTGGCCACTTCGACGGGATGGCGACGGTGGTCACGATCCTGCTCAACATCGTCGGGGCTGACGTCGCCTATTTCGGTGCCAAGGACGCGCAGCAGGCGCTGGTTGTCCAGCGCTTCGTTCGCGATCTTCGGATCCCGACCGAGATCGTCACCTCCGCGACGGTCCGCGATCAAGATGGTCTTGCACTCTCTAGTCGCAACGCACGACTGACCGCCGACGGGCGCGAACAGGCGCTGGCGATCTCAGCCGCGCTACAGGCAGCGGCCAACGCGATCAGCAACGGCAGCGCCGATTCACCGGAAGCAGCCAGCGCGGCAGGTATTGACCGCCTTCGCGTGGCGGGAATCACGGCCGATTACTTCATGATCGCCGACCCGTTGACGCTTGAGCCGGCAAGCCAGTTAAGTGGCACGCTGCTGATTGCCTGCGCCGCCACGGTTGATGGTGTGCGACTAATCGACAACTTGACCGTCAGTGCCAATCGAGAGGCGGCGACCGCCAACTGTTAGGCGGCGTCGACCATTAGACAAGGAGCAGACGATGTCCACGATGCCAAACCAAATTGAAGTCCCGCTCGACGCCTCGCGGCTGCCGATGACGCTGCCTCGCCTCGCCGATATGAAGCGGCTCGGCGAGCCGATCGTAATGGTCACGGCGTACGACTATCCCAGCGCGCTTGCGGCGGAGAAAGCGGGCGTCGACATGGTTCTTGTTGGCGATTCGGGCGCGATGACGGTGCTCGGCTACGACTCGACAGTCCCAGTGGAGCTCGATGAAATCCTAATGCTCGCGAAGGCCGCCCGGCGGGGCCTGAGCTCGCCATTCCTCGTTGGCGACCTCCCGTTCGGCTCCTACGAGGTCAGCGACGAGCAGGCCGTGACTACCGCACTGCGCTTCGTCAAGGAGGCCGGCTGCGCTGCAGTCAAGCTTGAAGGTGGCGGCCCAACCTCGGTTGCCCGTGCTCGCGCAATCAGCAGCGCCGGGATCCCCGTGATGGGTCACGTTGGGCTCACACCTCAGACATCAACAGCACTCGGCGGCTACCGCGCTCAAGGCAAGACGGCGCAGCAGGCCCTACTCATCCGCGACCAAGCGATCGCGCTCGAGCAAGCCGGCTGCTTCTCGATCGTCTTCGAAGCGATCCCCTCCGAGCTCGCGGCAGAGATCATGCCGCAGATCTCTGTCCCGGTAATCGGCATCGGCGCCGGCGGCGGTGTCGACGGGCAAGTCCTCGTCTTCCATGACCTGCTTGGGATCCGCGAGGGCCTCGGTGCACGCTTCGTCAAGCGCTACGCCAATATCCTCGACGAAATGGTCGACGGTGTCAGCGCCTTTGCTGACGATGTCCGCGACCGCTCCTTCCCCGGGCCTGAACACGGCTACTCGATCGATTACGACGAGCTCACGGCCTTCCGCAGCGACAGTTAGGCCGCGCTCAGTCGGCGTCTGAGAACTCAATCTCGCGCAGCACCCGCGCCGGCGCGCCGGCAGCGATCACGCCGGCCGGGATGTTGCTGGTCACAACGCTGCCCGCACCGATCACAGAGCGCTCTCCAATCGTCACGCCTCCGGTAACTACAGAGTTGGCGCCGAGCCATACGTTGTGCCCGATCGTGGTTGCTCCTTTGTGCGTAAAGCCTTGGTGCGTGATCGGCTTCGTCGGGTGATCGAAGCGGTGGTCGGCGTCGGTGATCATGCAGCCGTTGGCGGCCATGCAATGGTCGCCGATCGTGACCGACTCGATCGCCGCGACCATCACGATCTGGTTGAGGAATACGCCCTTGCCGATTGTGATCCGCCCAGC
>JANRFB010000094.1 GCA_030725785.1 Solirubrobacteraceae bacterium | reverse complement strand
TCGAAGAACGTCCCGGCTCACATCCCGATAGTTGGCGACGTCAAGTCGATCTTGCCACGACTAACTTCCGAGTACCGCGCGATTGGGCCAGATTCGGCACGCCTCGACGAGTGGTTGGGCAAGATTGAAGCTTGGAAGAAGGAATTTCCTCTCGGTTACAGCGATACCGATGACAATGAGATTCGTCCTCAGTACATGGTCGAAGCCGTCTACGAGGCCACCGGTGGCAACGCCATCATCTGTTCTGACGTCGGTCAGCACCAGATGTGGACAGCGCAGTACTACCACTTCCCCGAGCCGCGCCGTTGGATCAACTCCGGCGGTCTCGGCACGATGGGCTTCGGCCTGCCGGCCGCGATGGGCGCCAAAGTCGGTTGCCCGGATCAAGACGTTGTGCTCATTGCCGGCGACGGTTCGATCCAGATGAACATGCAGGAGCTCGCGGCATGCTCGCAGGAGGGCATTGACGTCAAGGTGCTGATCATGAATAACGGCTGCCTGGGCATGGTTCGTCAGTGGCAGGAGCTGTTCTGGGAGAAGCGCTACTCGCACGTCGACATGGGCGACTACCCGGACTTTGTCAAGCTCGCTGAGGCGTACGGCGCCACGGGTATCCGCCTGACCGACAAGTCAACTCTGGTCGACGATATTCGCGCAGCGATTGCCACGCCAGGGCCGGTCGTCGTTGACGTGCGCGTAACAGAGGAAGAGAACGTTTACCCAATGATCTCGCCCGGGATGCCAGCCCGCGACATGGTCGGATGATGAACGCCGACGGTGGTGCATCAGAAACTCTGAGCCTCGACCAGCTGCACGCCAGTGTTGGCGTGCGCAGCGGCCGCAAACATGTGCTTTCAATCTTGGTTGAGAACAAGCCGGGCGTGTTGACGCGCGTGGCGGGCCTCTTCACTCGGCGCGGTTTCAACATCGACACGCTCGCCGTCGGGCCGACTGATGACGACGCGATCTCGCGAATCACGCTGACGGTTGACGGCGCTGTTCACCCAATCGATCAGGTCACCAAGCAGCTCCATAAGCTCGTCAACGTGATCAAAATCCGTGATCTTGAGCCTGGCGACAGCCTCGCGCGAGAGCTCGCGCTTTTCAAAGTAACCGTCGATGGGGCCCAGCGCGCCGAGGTAATGCAGGTCTGTGACATCTTCCGTGGCAAGGTCGTCGACGTCAGCAAAGAGTCGGTCATCTTCGAAGTAACCGGTACGACCGACAAGATCACCGCCTTCGACGAGATGCTGAAGCCGTTTGGCCTCGTCGAGATGATGCGTACCGGCGAGATCGCTATCGCCCGAGGACGGGGCGAAACTTAAGCCGCAGAGCAGTCCGAGCGACTGCCCACAGCCGTATACCGAGCATATGACGACGACCGGTTCGCAGACCCAAGGGCCATTCGCGCTCGCTGACGTCGACTCCGAGCGGCTGCTAGCCAATCTGACCGCAGCGATTAAGGACGCGCGCCGCGGCCACGACAGCGAAGTGCTCGCTTCGGTGACGGTCGCGCTGCCGCCCACAACGGATCCCGCTTCCGTTGTGTTCGCTTCGCGCGCCGCCGACGAGCCTTGGTTTTGCTTCGAGCAGCCCGAGCGGGATCGCGCAGCGGTAGCTTCGCTTGGCTCTGCCAAGAGTTTGGAGTCGTCGGGCGCGGCTCGCTTCGAAGTCGTCGGCAAGCAATGGCAGCAGCTCGCTCGGGGCGCTCACAGTGACTCGCCTTCCGGCGCGCCCGGCAGTGGCCCACTGGCAGTTGGCGGCTTCGCGTTCGCAGATGACGGCGGCAGCGCGCCGCATTGGGCAGGTTTTGCGCCGGCATCGCTGGTGCTGCCAGAGCTTTCGATCTCGCGTCGAGGCGAAGACGTTTCGATGACGCTGAGCGCCGTCGTCAGAGCTGATGACGACGCTCAGCAAATTGGGGCGCGGCTATCTGCGCGCGCGGCTGCGCTCCAAGACCGTCCTCTGCCGTTACTCGATCCCGATCCGTCGCACAGCAGTCGCGTCGTTGGCACGATGCCGCCGGAGCACTATGAAGAGGCGGTAACCCGTGCCGTTGCGCGAATCAAGGCGGGTGATCTGGAAAAGGTCGTCCTAGCACGAGAGGTGCAGGTTCATTCAGCCCAGCCATTCGAGGCGGCTGCGATCTTCGGTGTGCTGCGCGATGCCTTTAGCGGCTGCCATGTCTTTGCGGTTGGCCGCGGCGACCAAACGTTAATCGCAGCGAGCCCAGAGCTTCTGGTGCGGCGCGAAGGCATGCGGGCGTCCACACTCGCGCTCGCCGGCTCAACCCGCCGTAGCGCCGACCCGGCCGTCGACAGCCATCTCGGTGAACAGCTGCTTCGCTCGGAAAAGGATCGCCAAGAGCAAGAGATCGTCGTGCGCAGGATCGTCCAGACGCTCCAGCCGCTCAGCGTCTGGGTCACCGCGCCCGACGAACCTGTGATCGCGAAGATGGCGAATATCCAGCACTTGGCCACGCCTATCCGTGCTCAACTGCGCGGCGAGATCGGCGCGATTGAGCTCGCCGGTGTGCTTCATCCAACTCCAGCGGTTGGCGGCGAGCCGCATGCCGTTGCAGCGCCGCTGATTCCGGCGTTAGAGGGTCTAGACCGCGGCTGGTACGCGGGTCCAGTCGGTTGGACAGACCTCAATGGTGACGGCGAGTTCTGTGTTGCGCTGCGCTGCGCACTGCTTGGTGGAAAGGTCGCGCGCTGCTACGCCGGCGTCGGCGTCGTCGCTGCTTCTGACGCCGCCGCCGAACTGGCCGAGACAGAGGTAAAGCTCGCCGCCCTGCTGCCGGTCTTGGCTTCCTAGCGAGCCAGCGCGACGGCGACTGCATTCCACAGTGCGCGGTGGAGCTCAACATTCGCCGCGCGTTCGGTCCGCAGGTGGATCAGCTGCGTTCCGTCGCTGGTTACTCCGTAGTCGAGGGCGGCTGAGAACTCGTCGAGGGTTGTCGGTTCGAGCAAGTGCAGTCCGAAGGCAGCGGCTGCGCCAGCGACGTCGAGCCCGGTTGGGGTGAGCACGTGCTGGTGGTAGAAGGCTTCGTGCTCTGAAACTTCAAGGAAGTCGAAGATCCCACCGCCGTCATTGTCGATCAGCACGATCGTGAGCGGTACGCCAAGGCGGCGAGAGTTGATCAGCGAACCAATGTCGTGAGTGAACGCAACGTCACCGATCATCAGCACGGTCGGCCCGTCGCTGACCGCGGCAGCGCCGTAAGCCGTGGCGATAGTGCCGTCGATCCCGTTGCCGCCGCGATTACTCATCACCCTGACGGGCCGGTCGCGGTTGGGGAAAAACGATTCGACGTCGCGGATTGGCATCGACGAAGCGACGACCAGAGTGGCGTCGGAAGGAAGCTGGGCGCCAAGTTGCCGCGCGACGGCCGGTTCGCTGAGGCGATCACCGAGGACCTCGTCGATAGCCTCATTGGCGAGCGCATCGGCCTGTTGCCAACCCGCAGACCACGCCGGTTCGGCAGGCGCGCGCCGCGCGGCGAGTAGTTCGAGTACGGCGGCGGGCTGCGCATTGATGACGAGGTCGATCTGTTGCGACGGGTCCTGCCATGCCATCTCTGGATCGATCAAGACTTGCACAGCTTCGAGCTGCTCGAGCCAGCTGCGAAGCGGCTTTGACGTTGGCATGTCGCCAAACCGGAGCACAGCGGTTGGCTGCGCGCTTAATGCCAGCGGCGCGGCGCGCAAGAGCGCATCGTAATGAGCGATCGAAAGCTCGGAGCAGCGCGCACCACTGAGCGGATCGGCGAGGATTGGCCAACCGCTGGCAGCGCTGAACGCTTCAGCCGCTGCGGTCAGGCGCGGTCCGTTGAGAGCTCCTTCCACGCGCCCCGCGACGACGACTCCCTTGGGTGCTGAGTCGACGATCGGGGCGAGCATCTCGAATGCCAGCTGTGGGTCGCCGAACGACTCAACGCGCGCGGTCCACGGACGCCGGTCGCTGCGCCCGACCTCGATCGCCGTTTCGTCGGGCAACGGTAGTTTGGGAAGTAGCGGCTCGCGAAAGGGAAAGTTGAGATGGACCGGGCCACGGCGCTGGCCTAGCGACGTCCACGCGGCCCGGCATGCCAGCGACCGTATCCAACGCGCATTATGCGCCGTCAATTGATCAACTCCGACCTCTGTGAACGACAGAACATTGTCGCCGTA
Organism: Solirubrobacteraceae bacterium; assembly: GCA_030725785.1. GTDB lineage: Bacteria > Actinomycetota > Thermoleophilia > Solirubrobacterales > Solirubrobacteraceae > F1-60-MAGs163. The sequence goes on along the minus strand of JANRFB010000094.1, from coordinate 8,560 downwards.
GAGCTTGATTTGGTCAATCGTCTGGCCGCTGCCAATGCCACGCAACTCCGGTGGTCTGTCGGAAGAACAAACAATCAGCGGCACGCGTGCCTCGTAGGCTTCGATCACGGCCGGCAGGTAGTTCGCAGCAGCGGTTCCCGAGGTGCACGCTAAGAGGGCTGGGCGGCCGGTTGCTTTCGCGAGCCCCAGGGCGAAGAATCCGGCTGAGCGCTCATCGATCTGTGAGTAGACCGGAAAGCCACCGTCGGCTGTCAGTGCAGCGACTAGAGGCGTCGAACGCGAGCCCGGTGAAGTAACGGCTCCGGAGATCCCGCAGCGAGCCATCTCGTCGCAAAAGGCGCGCAGCAGAACGTGGCTGTCATTGGTGGCGGTCATGATGGCTCTGATAATGGATACGGCTCTGCTTCTACACGGGTTCGCTGGAACTGCAGGCAGTTGGGACGCCTTCAGTAAGCAGCTCGATCACGAACGCTACCGGCCGCTGGCCGTAGACCTGCGAGGACACGGCCAAAATGGCGCTGCGCGACCAATCTCGTTCGAGCTGTGCGTCGCCGATCTGCTCGCCGAGGCACCTCCACGATTCACGCTCGTGGGCTATTCGCTCGGTGGCCGGCTTGCGCTTCAAGTTGCTCTGGCGGCGCCTGAAAGATTAGAACGGCTGGTCTTAGTCTCCACAAGTGCCGGTATCGAGGATGCAGCCGAGCGGCAGGCGCGTCTCGACCGCGACGTCGCTCTTGCTGGACGAATCGAAGTGGAATCGATCGCCCAATTCGCGCAGTCATGGCTCAGCGGGCCGCTCTTCCGTGACGACAGCGCGAAGATCAATCGCGCAGCTCGCAAGGAGATTGAGAAGAATTCCCCAGATGGTCTGGCCTGCGCGCTGCGCAGCCTGAGCGTCGGTCGGATGGAGCCGCTCTGGGGTCGCCTCGCTGAGATTGCTATCCCGACGACGGTGGTCGCGGGGGAACTCGATCAGCGCTATCTGAGCCTCGCGCAGCGACTCAGCGCCGAAATAGTCGACAGCGAGCTCGCGATAATCGAGCGCGCGGGGCACGCCCTGCCTCGCAGCGACCCCGAGCGTCTCGCCGCGCTTTTCTAGGGAAAGATCATTCTTCGGCAGGCCCAACGCCCAGGCCAGGCCCGAGCGGCACCGTGATCGCACCGGCGCTCGGTGCTAACAGCCCGCCGTCGAAGCCATCAAAGCGATCGAGCGTAGCTAGCCCGCAGGGAACGTCAACCCGCAGCGCCGCAGCGGCATGGACGGCAGCCGCTATCCCGATTGGCCCATCCAACATCGACGCTATGTACACGTCGCAGCCGGTGCTCCTGACCAGCGCGGCCTGAGCCAGCAGCGCCGACACACCGCCGGCGCGCCCCAGTTTCAGGCAGACGATCGGTGCTGCGCCGCTGACCAACGCCCCTTCGTCGCCGGCGCTTTCGTCGATTGAGATCGGAGTCGCGACGCGGCCTCCAAGCAGCGCGATCTGCTCAAGGCCGCTGACCGGCTCCTCCGCGAGCGCAATCCCGAAGGGCTCAAGGTCGGTGAGGGCGTCGACGGCTTCGTCGACGCTCCAGGCACCGTTTGCGTCAATCCGCAAAGAGATGCGAGGCCCAACCGCGACGCGGATCGATTCGAGCCGTTCAACGTCATCGGGCGTGCCGACCTTTACCTTCAGCGTCGTAAACCCGGCTGCGACGGCCGCTCTCGCCTGGTTCGCCGCGAGCTCTGGAGCATCCGCTCCAATCACGGCGTTCACGGGAACTCGCGCCAGCGGCTCAGCCGCCAGCAGCGACGCGAGCGGCGTGCCCTCGCGCTGGCCTGCCAAATCCCAGAGAGCGGTGTCGATCGCTGCAAGCGCCTGCGCTAGTGGGTCCGCATCGCGCGCCGCCTCGAGCAGCTCTGCGCCCGTCGCGTTCTTTGGTGCTGCTTCGATCGCAGCTAGCTGGCGCTCCAGCGCAGAGAGGCATTGGTCGTCGCTGACGCCATCGTACGCTTCCAGCGGCGCGGCCTCGCCCCACCCGATCATCCCGTGCTCGCCTTCGAGGCAGACGAGAATGAGTTCGCGCCGTTCGATTGAACCGGTCGCACTTACGAGTGGTTCGCTCAGCGTAAGCGAGATCCGTTCGAGGTCGGCCTTCATTGTTAGTTGAGCAGCAGGCCAGTGGTCAAGAGGGCGCAGAACGTAAGTTCGAGTACTCCGGCGCGAGCTAGCGCCGCATTTAGTGTCGGCCCGTCGGTACGCGAGGCGACCGTCCTGACGAGTGCCAACGCAATCGGAACGGTCAGCAGGATCAGCAGCGGCCAGGCGTTGAACGAGCCGACCAGCGAAGGCAGCAGCGCGGTCGGGTAGGCGAGCAAGATCATCGCCGCGAAGAGCCGCCGCGTGTTGGCACGCCCGATCCTCACGGCCAGCGTCTTCTTGCCGGCGCGCCGGTCGGTTTCGAGGTCGCGCACGTTGTTGACGACAAGAATGGCCGACGCCAGCAGACCGACCGGGACGGCCAACACGAAGGCCTCCCATTCGAGCGCCTGCCGCTGAACAAAGTAGGAGCCAGTGACGGCGACAATTCCGAAGAACGTGAAAACGAACAGTTCGCCGAAACCTTCATAGCCGTACGGACGCGGGCCGCCGGTATAAAGCACACCGGCAAGAATTGACGCCGCGCCGATCAGCAGCAGGATGGGCCCCGCGATGATGATCAGGTAGATGCCGCAGAGCACCGCCATGCCAAAGCTTGCGTAAGTTGCAAAGAGGACCTGTTTCGGTGGCACAAGCCCACCTGCAGTTACTCGCACCGGCCCAAGGCGCTCTTCGGTGTCGGCGCCGCGCCGAGCATCGGAGTAGTCGTTCGAGAGGTTCGTGCCGACCTGGATGAACAGCGCACCGAGCGCCGCGGCAACAAATGCGATCCAATCCAGCGGCCCGACGGTCCACGCGAGCGCGGTGCCCACGAGTACCGGAGCAACGGCCGCCGGAAGCGTTCGTGGCCGCGCTGCAATTAGCCAAATCTGCAGGCTAGAAAGCGAGCCGGGGTTTCTTTGCGTCCGTTCTGCGGTCACTGCAGCTATGGCCGCTTGGGGAATTTAGAAAAGTCAGGCTTGCGCTTCTCAACGTAGGCGTCGCGCCCCTCCTGCGCCTCCTCCGACATATAGAAAAGCAGTGTCGCGTCGCCCGCCAGCTGTTGAACGCCAGCCAATCCGTCGTCTGCGGCGTTGAATGAAGCCTTCAGCATCCTCAGCGACATCGGCGAGAGCTCGAGCATCTCGCGACACCATTGAACGGTCTCCTCCTCAAGCGCGGTGAGTTCGACGACGCTATTGACGAGGCCCCAATCGAGTGCTGTCTGAGCGTCGTACTGGCGGCACAAGAACCAAATCTCTTTCGCGCGCTTCTGGCCGATCTGACGAGCCAGAAGCCCGGAGCCAAAGCCGCCGTCGAACGAGCCCACCCGCGGCCCTGTCTGCCCAAAGCGCGCGTTATCAGCTGCAATCGAAAGGTCGCAGCAGATGTGGAGAATATGGCCGCCACCGATCGCATATCCGGCGATCATCGCCACGATTGGCTTCGGGCAGCGCCGCATCTGAATCTGAAGGTCGAGCACGTTGAGACGCCCAATTCCCTTCTGCGCCATCTCGTCGTCGCCGATGTAGCCGTCATCGCCACGGATCCGTTGGTCGCCGCCAGAACAGAACGCCAAATCGCCCTGGCCAGTCAGGATGATCACGCCGACGTCGGGGTCGTTCTGTGCACGATTGAACGCTTCGCTCAGTTGAAAGAGCGTCTGCGGCCGAAAGGCGTTCCGGGCGTCGGGGCGGTTGATCGTGATTTTCGCGATTCCATCACCGCTCAGTTCGTAACGGATGTCGCTGTAGTCGCCTGCGGCGCTCCATTGTGCGGCTGGTCTGATCGTCGTCGTATCACTCATAGGTTGGAGAGGCTAGCTTTCTCACTGTGCTCGTAGATGCCTGGCTCCCGCGCGCGGCCGCAGAAAAGCCGCTTGCTGTTGCCGTCAATAACCTCAAGTACGGAGATCTCCTGCGCGAGGCTCAGCGAGCGGCGCGCCAACTGAGCGCCCTCGGCGTGGTCGCCGGAGAGAGGGTCGCACTCACTTTGGTGCCGGGCGAGCAATTCGCGATCTACCTCCACGCGATTTGGCTTCTCGGTGCCGTCGCCGTTCCAATCGACCCGAGTACTCCCCCGGATCAGGTCGCCGTGCGCACTGCCGAACTAGCCGTCACCGTGAGCGGTGTCTTGGACGGCCATGAGGACCCAGCGGTTCAGCTGGCCACAAGTCACGATCTCGATGCTGCGGCCGTCGTCATCTACAGCTCGGGCAGTAGCGGCGCAGCGAAGGCAATTGAACTGAGCTTTGGCAATTTCTGGTGGAGCGCCGCGGGCTCCGCGGTCGCGCTGGGGCTCGATCCCACAGAACGCTGGCTCTGCTGCTTGCCTCTGAGCCATGTTGGGGGTCTTTCGATTCTTGTTCGGGCAGCGATCTACGGCACGGGCGTGATCGTCCACGAGCGGTTCGAGCTCGGTGCGGTTCTCAGTCAGCTGAGCGACCCAGATGGGCCCACGCTGGTTTCTCTTGTGCCAACGACGCTGCAACGACTACTCGACAGCGGACTGCGCGAGCCCCCTCGTCTGCGATGGGTTCTACTCGGCGGTGGACCGATCAGCGAGCAGCTCCTGGAGCGCGCAGAAGGCGCCTCGGTCGCTGTCGCTGCGTCCTACGGGATGAGCGAAGCCTGCTCGCAGATTGTCACCAGAGGGGCGCCGCTGTTCTGCACTCGTGTTGCGCTCAGCGAGAGCGATGAGATCCTCGTCCGTGGCCCAACGGTTGCCCGCCAGTGTCAGCCGATTCTGTCCACCGGAGACCTTGGCCGCTGGGACGCAGCCGGTGAGCTGGAGCTGGTCGGCCGCAGCTCTGACCTGATCATCAGCGGCGGTGAAAACGTCGCGCCTGAGGCAGTTGAAGCGGTCTTGGCCCAGCATCCCGCCGTCGCCGATGTCGCGGTAGTTGGCCGTAAGGACGCGGAGTGGGGCGAAGTGGTCACCGCGATCGTCGTCATTGAGGATGGCGAGGTCGCGAGCGCCGGTCAATTGATCGATTTTTGTCAGCCGCTGCTCAGTCCGTTTCAGCGTCCAAAACGAATTGAGTTCCGCGAGTCGCTCGGCCGGAGCAGCGCCGGCAAGCTGCGCCGCAAAGAGCTCTAGCCTCTCTGGAGTGATCGACCCAGCTGAACTCCGCGGGACGCAGCGCGACCGCTGGGAGGCCGCTGCCCCCGGCTGGGAACAGCGTGCTGCCACCGTCAGCGCTGCTGGGGCACCTGTCGCTGAATGGCTCGTGAAGGCGGCGGCGCTCGGCCGCGGTGACCGTGTCCTCGAGGTCGCAGCAGGGCTCGGCGATGTTGGACTGAAAGCGGCCAAGGTGGTCGGGCCAGGTGGCGAGGTCGTGATCAGTGACGGAGCCGAGGCAATGGTTGACGGCGCCGCCAGACGTGCCGAGCAGGTAGGTGTGACACAGGTAAAGGTCGTGCGGATGGAGGCCGAGTGGCTCGACGCAGACGCCGCTAGCTTCGACGCCGTTTTGAGCCGTTGGGGCTACATGCTCGTCGTCGACCCCGAAGCTGCTCTCCGCGAAGCGCGGCGCGTCCTAAAACCGGGCGGCCGGATCGCGCTAGCGGCCTGGCGCGAAATCGACCGAAACCCTTGGATGGAGATTTCGCGAAGCGAGTTCGAAGCCCGCGGCCTGAGCGCACCGCCCGAGCCCGGCGCACCGGACCCATTTCGCTTCGGGCCAGAGGGCATGATCGCCGAGCTTCTCCACTCCGCCGGCTTCATCGACGTCAAAGTGGAGACGGTGGAGCTCGTCTGGCGCCTTGCGAGCCTCGACGATTGGTGGGAGCACATGCGCAGCACATCGAGCATTCTCGGACGCGCAGTAGCGGAGCTTTCTCCTACCGATCACTATCAGCTGCGTGAGATCCTCGACCAGAGGTATGCGCCATTTGTGCAGTCAGACGGGTCTGTTGAGCTGCCGGGCAGCACCTGGGTAGCTAGCGCCGAGGCCTAGTCGCGCGGCAAAGCTGCGCGGGACTGTCCTACCATCAGCGCCATGCTCTACAACGACGACGCCGACCTAACCCTGCTCGAAGGAAAGACCGTTGCCATCATCGGCTATGGCTCGCAAGGGCACGCGCACGCCCTCAATCTCAAGGATTCCGGAGTCTCGGTAGTCGTGGGGCTACGCGAAGACTCGGCGAGCGTTGCGCAGGCACGGGCGGAAGGGCTCGAGGTCATGTCGGTCGCCGACGCCTCCAGCAAGGGCGACTTGGTGATGGTTCTGCTTCCCGATGAGCTCCACCATGATGTCTACAACGCTGAGATCGCAGACGGACTCGCACCCGGCAACATGCTCCTGTTCGGTCACGGCTTTTCGATTCACTACGACGAGGTAGAGCCACCGGCCGAGGTCGATGTTGTGCTCGTAGCCCCGAAAGGTCCGGGCCACCTTGTGCGCCGTCAGTTTGAAGAGGGCAGTGGCGTTCCCGGTTTGATCGCCGTTGAGCAGGATGCCACCGGCAACGCTCAGCAGCTCGCACTGGCGTACGCAAAGGGCATCGGCTGCACGCGCGGCGGCGTCATCGAGACGACCTTTAAGGACGAGACCGAAACCGATCTCTTTGGGGAGCAGGCCGTGCTCTGCGGCGGTGCCAGTGCTCTGGTCCAGGCCGGTTTCGAGACTCTCGTAGAGGCCGGTTACGACCCTCAGATGGCCTACTTTGAGTGCCTCCACGAGCTTAAGTTGATCGTTGATCTGATGTACGAAAAGGGGCTCGCGGGGATGCGTTACTCGATTTCGAATACCGCTGAGTTCGGCGATTACACGCGCGGCACGCGAGTCGTCAACGAGGAAGTGCGCGCCGAGATGAAGCAGATTCTCGCGGAAATTCAATCGGGCGACTTCGCGCGTGAATGGATCGCCGAGAACCGCGCCGGCCAAGAGAACTTCCTGCGCATGCGGGCCGAACAAGCCGATACGCAGATCGAGTCCACGGGCCAGGAGCTGCGCTCGAAGATGGACTGGATCAAGACCGATTTCTAAGCGAGCGGCGGCGAGCGCCGATCCTGCGGCTGGAACCGTGATCCCCTCTGCACTCAAGCCCGGTGACGGCCGTTTCGGGTGTGGTCCGTCGAAGGTGCGTCCGGCTCAGGTCAAAGCGCTCGCTGAGGTAGGAGTTGAGCTCCTCGGGACCTCTCATCGACAGCCGGCGGTCGTCGGCCTTGTCGGGAGAGTCCGCGGCGCGATCGCGGATCTCTTCTCACTCCCAGAGGGTTATGAGGTTCTGCTCGGAAACGGCGGCGCCACCGCATTCTGGGACGCCGCGACGTTTTCGGTCGTGGAGGATCGCGCGCTACACCTCGTCTATGGCGAATTCACACGCAAGTTCGCTGAGTGCACCAATTCCGCGCCGTTCCTTTCCGGTTCAGTCGTCATCGAAGCCGAACCCGGCGGCGCGCCAGACCCCGTCGCCGACGCGTCGGCGGACGTTCTGGCGTGGGCCCACAACGAGACCTCGACCGGTGTGATGGTTGCGGTCGAGCGCCCCGATGACGCCGGTGACGCCCTTGTCGTCATTGATGGCACCTCGGCCGCTGGCGGCCTGCCGCTCGACGCTGCCCAATCCGACCTCTATTACTTCGCCCCCCAGAAAGCTTTTGCGTCCGATGGAGGGCTCTGGCTCTGTTTGGCTAGTCCTGCGGCAATTGAACGGATCGAATCGATAGCGGCGGGCGATAGGTGGATTCCGCCGTTCCTCTCGCTGAAGACAGCACTCGACAGCTCGCGCAAGGACCAGACTTACAACACGCCCGCAATCGCGACGCTCTTCCTTCTCGCGGAACAGCTCGACTGGATGAATTCACTTGGTGGACTGACGGGGTGCGTTGCGCGCACGACGGCGTCGGCTGAACATCTTTACGGCTGGGCCGACCGATCTGACTATGCAACCCCTTTCGTCACAGAGGCCGAAAAGCGTTCGCTCGTCGTGGGCACTGTCGACCTCGATGGGTCGATCGACGCCGCTGCGGTTGCGGCCGTTCTGCGAGCCAACGATGTCCTCGATGTCGAGCCGTATCGCAAGCTCGGGCGCAATCAACTTCGTGTTGCAATGTTCCCGGCGATTGAGCCGTCAGATATTGAGGCGCTGACCGAGTGCATCGACTGGGTCGTCGCAAACGCTGAGGTTGGCGCCGACAATGACTGAGCCAATGTCTGTCCTTGTCTGCGAGAAGATTGGCGACAGCGGTGTCGAGCTGCTGCGCGATTCCGGTTTCGCGGTCGAGCTTGGCATCGAATGGGACCGCGGTGAGCTGCTTGAGAACGTCAGTCGCTTCGATGGCTTGCTGATTCGTTCCGCAACGACCGTTGACGCAGAGCTGCTCGAGCGCGCAACGAAACTAAAGGTCGTTGGACGGGCAGGAGTGGGGGTCGACAATGTTGATGTCGAGGACGCCACCAAACACGGCGTCATCGTCGCCAACGCCCCCGAGTC
>JANRFB010000093.1:6039-12766 GCA_030725785.1 Solirubrobacteraceae bacterium | reverse complement strand
GTGTAATCGCGGTCGCCGCGCTTGGAGCTGCGGCCGAAGCCCGGAAGGTCGGGTGCGAAGCCGCCGGTCAGCTCGAGGAATTGGGTCCAATCGTCACTGTTGCTGGGAACTCCGTGCAGGTATAGGGGTGGAGCTACCGGACTCGGTCCGCTGCGCCAGAAGATCGGCTCGCCGTCAATAATTTCGGTCTCTTCGCTGGGCGCCGCCATTGCCCTTGGCACGATACCGTCAGGCCGATGGCGACCCGCATGCCAACCGTGGCGCGCAACGATTGGAAGCCGCCGACAGCTCGCCGCGTCGCCGCGATCCGCCAGCGGCTTCGGGAGATCTACGGGGTTCCGCTGATTGAGCCGCACGGCGACCCGCTCGGCGAGCTGATTCTGACCGTGCTCTCGCAGTCAACAAACGATCGCAATCGCGATGTTGCCTTCATACGCTTGCGCAATCGCTTCGCAAGCTGGGAGGAGGTACGAGCGGCGCCTGTCGATGAGGTTGAGGCGGCTATTCGCCCGGGCGGAATCTCGAAGGTCAAGTCGCAGCGAATCCATGACATCCTCGAAGCGATCGGTGATCCGCTCGATCTCGAATGGATGCGCGAGGCTCCGCTGGCTGAGTCGCAGGCTTACCTCTGCGCACTACCAGGCGTTGGCCGCAAGACGGCAGCCTGCGTGCTTTGTTTCTCATTCGGCCTGCCGGACGTCCCTGTCGATACGCACGTCTCGCGCGTTGGGATGCGGCTCGGTTTGCTGCGCCCGGGCGCCCCGTTTGAGGAGCTCCACGACGAGCTTGCTCGAATCACGCCGGAAGGGGCTGCGCTCGAATTCCACATGAATTTGCTGCGCCACGGCCGCCGCACCTGCCACGCCCGCAAGCCCGACTGCGGCGGCTGCGCATTGGCGAGGATGTGCCCTTCGCGGGGAATCTGAAAAGCTCCGTGGACAGATCGCATAGATCTGCTACACTCCCACTAAGATTTTGTGGCGAGCACCCCTTAAGTTTGGGCGCTGCGCCGGTAAACGTTGGCCAATAAGGCCGCATAGAACAAGGAGCAGTTAAAGAACATGGGCAAGATCATCGGAATTGACCTAGGTACCACCAACTCTTGTATGTCGGTCCTCGAAGGCGGCGAACCGACCGTGATTGAAAACTCTGAAGGCGGTCGCACGACTCCTTCGGTTGTTGCCTTCACGGACGCCGGCGAAAGGCTCGTCGGCACCGTCGCCAAGCGGCAGGCCGTCACCAACCCGACCAACACCGTCTTCTCGATCAAACGCTTCATGGGCCGCAAGGAGGCCGAAGTCAAGGAAGAAGAGTCGATGGTCCCTTACAAGGTGATCTCAGGCCCGAACGGCGACGCCCGAGTTGAGGCCGCCGGCGAGGAGTACAGCCCGCCGGAGATCAGCGCAATGATTCTCGGCAAGCTCAAGGCCGACGCTGAGGCTTACCTTGGCGAATCGGTTGACGGCGCCGTGATCACCGTTCCCGCTTACTTCAACGACGACCAGCGCCAGGCCACGAAGGACGCCGGCAAGGTCGCCGGGCTCGACGTCAAGCGGATCATCAACGAGCCGACTGCGGCATCGCTGGCCTACGGCCTCGACAAGGAAGAGGATCAGACGATTCTCGTCTTTGACCTCGGCGGCGGCACCTTCGACGTCTCGGTTCTTGAGATCGGCGACGGCGTCTTCGAAGTCAAGTCAACTGCCGGAGACAACCACCTCGGCGGCGACAACTTCGACAAGGCAATCGTCGACTGGCTCGCTTCGGAATTCAAGAAGGAGCAGGCAATCGACCTGCAGGCCGACCCGATGGCGCTTCAGCGGCTCTACGAAGCTGCCGAGAAAGCCAAGATTGAGCTGTCGACCGCTCAGGAGACGCAGATCAACCTGCCCTTCATTACGGCCGACGCCAACGGGCCAAAGCATCTCGACACGCGCCTCACGCGCTCGAAGCTCTCTGAGCTGACCGGCGATCTGCTCGAACGGATCGTGGCGCCGGTTCGCCAGGCGCTCGATGACGCCAAGGACAAGGGCGCAAGCGATGTTGACCACGTCGTCCTCGTCGGCGGTATGTCGCGGATGCCGGCCGTTCAGGAGAAGGTCAAGGAGCTGACCGGCAAAGATCCGCATCGCGGCGTAAACCCCGATGAGGTCGTCGCGATCGGTGCCGGCATTCAGGCCGGCGTGCTGGCAGGCGACGTCAAGGACGTTCTGCTGCTCGACGTAACACCGCTGACGCTTGGCATTGAGACCAAGGGCGGCGTGATGACCAAGCTGATCGAGCGCAACACGACGATCCCGACGAAGAAGTCGGAGGTCTTCTCGACCGCCGAGGACAACCAGCCTTCGGTTGAGATTCACGTGCTCCAGGGTGAGCGCGAGATGGCCTCAGGCAACAAGTCGCTCGGCAAGTTCCAGCTGACCGGCATTCCACCGGCGCCGCGCGGCATTCCGCAGGTTGAAGTTGCATTCGACATCGACGCCAACGGCATCGTCAACGTATCGGCGAAGGATCTCGGCACCGGCAAGGAGCAGAAGATTGAGATTCAGTCCGGCAGCGGCCTCTCCGAAGAGGAGATCAAGCAGATGGTCGGAGACGCTGAGACGCACGCCGAGGACGACCGCGTCGCCCGTGAGCTGGCTGAGGCCCGCAACAACGGCGAGAACGCCGCCTACCAGTCGGAGCGTCAGCTAAAGGAGATGGAAGAGCAGGTCGACGAGGCCGCCAAGGGCGAAATCGAAGGCTTGATCAAGGAGCTGCGCGAGCTGCTCGAGAGTGACGACGCCGCGGCGATCAACGCCAAAGCCGAGGAGCTCCAGGCGGCCTTCCACAAGGTTTCCGAAGCGATGTATGAGGCCGCGGCAGCCGAGTCCGCCGCCAGCGGCGACGGCGCCGCATCGGCCGAAGCCGGCGAGCCTGAAGAAGAGGTCGTTGACGCCGAGGTCGTAGAAGAGGAGAAGTAATGCAGAGCGGACCTGAGCCGACGGTGCCTGAAGAGGCGCCGTCGGAGGCCGAGCTGGTTGACACTGAAGCCCAGGCTGAGGTTGTCGAAGGCGACGCCGTCACAAGTGAAGAGGCTGCCGTCGAGGCAGCGCCTGCCGTCGAAGCTGAACCGGATTACAAGGATCAGTGGATGCGCTCGGTCGCCGAGCTCGACAACGTGCGCAAGCGCGCTCGCCGCGATGCTGCTCAGTCCGAGCAGCGCGGCGTTGCGCGGCTGGCGCGCGAGCTGCTCCCGGCGCTCGACAATCTCGACCGCGCGATTAAGGCCGCCGAAGCGCACCCGGAGAGCTCCAACCCGGAGCTGATCGGAGGCATTCAGCTGGTTCAGCAAGAGTTGCTCGCAGCCTTCAGTCGCGCCGGCATTACGCGCGACACGGCTCTCGGTGAAGCCTTCAACCCGCACCAGCACGAGGCTGTTGCCCAGCAGCCGGCCGAAGGGCAGGCAGCGGGCACCGTGATCGAGGTTTACGAACATGGCTACCTGCTCGGCGACGAGGTCCTGCGCGCGGCCAAGGTCGTCGTAGCCGCTTAAGGCCAAAGCGATGGCCCAGCCCGATCTCTACAAAGTTCTTGGCGTCGACAAGAAGACGTCGGCCGCCGACATCAAGAAGGCTTACCGCAAGCTCGCGCGAGAGAATCACCCGGATCAAAACCCGGGCGACGAGGCTGCCGAAGAGCGCTTCAAGCAGGTATCGGCGGCGTACGACATTCTCGGCGATCCCGAGAAGCGCAAGCAGTACGACAGCGGCGGGATGTTCAGCGGCGGCGGCGGCGGTGGCCCGGGCGGCGTTCCGTTCGATCCCTCAAACTTGGGCGACATCTTCTCGAGCTTCTTTGGCGGCGAGCAGCCGGGAGGCCGTGCTGGTCGTCCGCGTCCGGCGCGCGGCCGTGATCTGGAGACCGAAGTGCGGCTCAGCTTCGACCAGTCTTTGGCCGGGATTCAGGTTCCGGTGACGCTCTCGATCCCAGGAGCCTGCGGTAGCTGCCACGGCACCGGCGCAGCTGCTGGCACATCGCCGAAGGTCTGTTCGAGCTGCCAGGGCCGCGGCATCGACTCGCAGGGGCAGGGCCTCTTCTCGATCTCGCAGCCGTGTGCCCGTTGCCAAGGCAGCGGCACGATCATCGAGGACCCCTGCCGCACCTGTGGCGGCAGCGGTCAGGTTGAGAAGACGAGGCGGCTGAAGGTCAATATTCCAGCCGGCGTCAAAGAGGGCTCGCGCGTGCGAATTGCGGGCCGCGGCGAGCCGGGCAGCAACGGTGGCCCCGACGGCGACCTTTACGTGATCACACGCGTTGCGCCGTCATCAATCTTCCGGCGCAAGGGCGACAACGTTGAGGTCGAGGTTCCACTGACCGTGCCCGAGCAGCTGCTCGGGGCCGAGGTTGAGGTGCCGACGCTTGATGGCCGCAAGACTCTGCGCGTTCCGCCCGGCACGCGCAGCGGCAGCGTCCAGCGGCTGCGTGGCGAGGGGCCGCCAAGGCTCGGCGCCGGCAAGAAGGAAACGCGCGGCGACATCCATTACCGCTTTGTAGTTGACGTGCCATCGCAGCTGACCGACGAGCAGTCCGAGCTGGTCGCGAAGCTGTCGGCGACAATGAACGGCGGCGATCCAAGAGCCAAGCTCTTCACCGGAAGCGGTGGTAAGTGATGGTCGCGCGCAGAACGACAACGCGGATCACAGTCGACTCCGGCCGCGGCGTTTTCATGATCTCTGTCGCCGCCGAGCTGGCCGAGATGCATCCGCAGACTCTGCGCATGTACGAGCAGCGTGGATTGATTTGCCCGCAGCGCTCGCCGAAGGGGACGCGGCTCTACTCGCAGAGCGACGTTGATCGGCTGCGCAGGATTCAGGAGATGACGACCGAGCTCGGCCTCAACCTCGCCGGCGTCGAACGCGTTCTGGCGCTTGAGGAGCAGCTTGAGGTAACGCGCCGGCAGCTTGAACAGCTTGAGCAGCAGAGCAGCGAAGCCCGCGCCGAGATGGAGATCGAATTGGCCGCTGCGCAGCGAACCCTGCGCGGCGAACTGGTGCCGCTGGAGCGCAGATCGACCGATGTCGTCCGCGCAGCGGATTTTCGCAGGCAGCGCCGAAGCTAAAAGCGCAAATCAGGGTTGCAAAAAGATCTAAGTCTGCTAGACTTAGATCTGTATGAATGCCGACCGTTTTACCGTGAAAAGTCAAGAGGCGCTCCAAGCCGCCTTGTCGCTCGCTGCCCGCAACCGCAACCCGCAGGCTCTGCCTGAGCACCTGCTTGGCGCGCTGCTTGAGCAGGAGGGCGGAATCGTAACCCCAGTGCTTCGAAACGCGGGCGTCGATGACGTCGCCGTGCGCCAAGCCAACAACGGCGCGATCGAATCGCTGCCAACTCTCGCCGAAGGCGGCGAGGCCTCGCAGCCGGGCAGCGAACTGATTCAAGCGCTGCAGCGAGCCGAAGCGCTGATGGCCGAAATGAACGACGAGTACGTCTCAACCGAGCACCTGCTGCTGGCGTTGGCGGCGCAGGACGGCGCCGCCGGCGACGCGCTGCGCGGAGCCGGTGCTTCGCCCGAGGTGCTGAAGGAGGCGATCGGCAAGGTTCGCGGCCCGCACCGCGTGACCGATCAAAACGCCGAGGATCAATACCAAGCTTTGGAGAAGTACGGAGTTGACCTGACGGCGCTCGCGGCCGAAGGTGAGCTCGATCCAGTGATCGGCCGCGACGACGAGATTCGCCGCGTAATTCAGGTGCTCTCGCGCCGCAGGAAGAACAACCCGGTCCTGATCGGCGAGCCAGGCGTCGGCAAGACGGCAATCGTCGAAGGGCTGGCGCAGCGGATTGTCTCGGGCGACATCCCCGAGTCGCTGCGCGACCGCAGGCTGATCGCGCTCGACATCGGCGGCATGATCGCCGGTGCCAAGTACCGCGGCGAGTTCGAAGAGCGGCTCAAGTCGGTGCTCAAGGAGATCACCGAAGCGAAGGGTCAGATCATCGTCTTCATCGACGAGCTGCACACGATCGTCGGCGCCGGCGCAGCGGAAGGGGCGGTCGACGCCGCCAACCTGCTCAAGCCGATGCTCGCCCGCGGCGAGCTGCGCGCCGTAGGTGCGACAACGCTCGACGAGTACCGCAAACACATTGAGAAGGACCCGGCTCTGGAGCGCCGCTTCCAGCCGGTCGTAGTCGATGAGCCCTCGGTCGAGGACACGATCGCGATTCTGCGCGGACTAAGCGAGCGCTACGAGGTTCACCACAACGTCGCGATCAAGGATTCGGCGCTGATCGCCGCGGCAACGCTCTCCGACCGATACATCGCCGACCGCTTCCTGCCCGACAAGGCGATCGACCTGATCGACGAAGCCGCCTCGCGGGTGCGGATCGAGATCGATTCGCTTCCAGAAGAGATTGACGAAGTCGAACGGCGCGTCTTGCAGCTTCAGATCGAGCGCACCTCGCTCGAGAAGGAGAGCGAATCGGACAAGGCGACCGCCGAGCGGCTCGAAGTGCTCGACCGTGAACTCGCCGAGCTGCAGGAGAAGGCAGCCGGAATGAAGGCCGAGTGGCAGACCGAGAAGGATCGCGTCGCCGGCGTTAGCGACGTTCGTCGCCGTCTCGATGAAGCCCACCGTGAACTTGAGCGCGTCACCCGCGAAGGCAACCTTGAGCGCGCCGCCGAGCTGCGCCACGGCGAGATTCCCGATCTTGAGCAGCAGATGGAAGAGGACATCCAGAGTGAGGATGAGCC
>JANRFB010000093.1:0-5939 GCA_030725785.1 Solirubrobacteraceae bacterium | reverse complement strand
AGCTGACCGAAGCGGTTCGTCGTCGCCCCTACTCGGTCGTGCTGCTCGACGAGCTCGAGAAGGCTCACCCTGACGTCTTCAACTCTTTGCTGCAGGTGCTCGATGATGGGCGCCTCACCGACGGTCAGGGCCGCACCGTTGACTTCAAGAACACGATCTTGATCATGACCTCCAACGTCGGCTCGGGCAGCGGCGACTACGAGGCCGCCGTCAAGTCGACCTTCAAGCCGGAGTTCATTAATCGCCTCGACGACATCGTTGAGTTCGACGCGCTGAGCCGCGAACAGATCGGCGAGATCGTGACGATCCAGGTCGCGCGGCTCGTCGCCCGCGTCAATGATCGCGGCCTCGACGTTGAACTAACCGACTCTGCGGTTGAGCTGATCGGCAACCTCGGCTACGACCCGACCTACGGTGCGAGGCCGCTGAAGCGCGTGATTCAGAAGAAGCTGATCGACCCATTGGCAATCGGAATTCTTGACGGCAGCTTCAGCGAGGGCGATCTCGTCAGCGTCGATAACAAGGACGGGGAACTCGTCCTAACAGCGAAGCCTGCCAGCGCGCCTGCCGCCTAATCGGGTAGAACCGTCCTACACGACGACGGAGGCGCTATGCCGACCTACATCATGCTCTCGAAACTGACCCCCGAGGGGGTCGCGACGGTGAAGAACAATCCGACGCGGATCAAAGAGGTGAATACCGAGATCCAACAGCTGGGCGCGACGGTGGTAGCGCAGTGGTCAACGCTGGGCCGTTACGACTTCGTCAACGTCATTGAGGCGCCAGACGACATCACGATGGCGAGGATCTCGCTTGAGCTCGGTTCGCGTGGAACTGCTCTCTACGAAACTCTCGTCGCCTTCCCGGTCGAAGAGTTCATCGACGCACTCTGACGTGAAGATCCTCGTCGTCGGCAGCGGAGGCAGGGAGCACGCGATTATCCGCGCGCTGCTGCGCTCTTCACTTGCGACTGAGCTGCTCTGCGCGCCAGGCAACCCTGGGATCGCCGCCGATGCAGAGTGCCTGCCGATCGGGGCAGAAGCGATCGATCAGATTGTCGCGCTCGCCAGCGAGCGCGAATTAGATTTGGTTGTCGTCGGCCCTGAAGCACCGCTTGTTGGCGGCCTCGTCGACGCGCTTAGCGCTGCCGGGATTGCTGTATTCGGGCCGGTCGCCGCCGCCGCGCGGCTCGAAGGTTCAAAGGCTTATGCGAAAGAGGTAATGGAGGCCGCCGGTGTACCTACCGGTGGGTGGAACACGGTCGAGAACGTTGAGGACGGCCTTGCTGCCGTGCGCGGCTACCCGACCGTGATCAAGTTCGACGGGCTTGCAGCAGGCAAGGGCGTCGTGATTGCCGCCGATGAGGCCGCAGCCCGCGCTGCTCTAGAAGAGTTCCTCGTTGAGCGCCGCTTCGGTGAAGGTCAGGTAGTCGTTGAGGAGTTCCTCGAAGGAGAGGAGCTTTCGCTGCTCGCGCTCTGCGACGGTGAGCGCGCAGTGCCGATGGCGCCCGCGCAGGATTACAAGCGAATCTTTGATGGCGACCTCGGCCCCAACACCGGCGGGATGGGTTCCTACTGTCCGGTTCCAGGGATCGACGCCGCCCGCGTCGCCGAACTCTCGGCGCTCGTTCACCAGCCGATCGTCGATTACTTCGCCGCTGCCGGCACGCCATTCCATGGCGTCCTATACGCCGGCCTGATGATGACCGCCGACGGGCCGAAAGTTCTCGAGTACAACACGCGCTTCGGTGATCCAGAGACGCAGGCTGTGCTGCCGAGGCTGCGCAGCGATCTCGCCGACCTGCTGCTGGCTGCAAGCAAGCACGGTGGCCTAGCCGGCCGCGAGCTGCAATGGGATCCGCGCTGGGCCGTCACGGTTGTGATCGCCAGCGCCGGATATCCAGACTCGCCGCGCGTTGGCGACGCGATCAGCGGACTTGAGAAGATCACCGATCCGCTCGAGCTGACCTGCGCTGGAGTTGCCGGCGACGACGGCAATCTCGTCACCGCGGGAGGCCGCGTTGTAAACATCACAGCGCTGGGCGAAACCCCTGCCGCAGCCAGGGCCGCTGCCTACGCTGGGGTAGAATCGGTTGACTTCAAGGGTAAGCAAACACGTACCGACATCGCACTACGAGCTGAGGAGGCAAACTAGATGACCGACCAACCTGAAGAAGTTGCAGAAGTTGAAGCTGAGTTTGCCGATCTAGCCGTTGATTCGCCGAGTGTCGGAATCATCATGGGCTCGAAGTCCGACATGGAAGTGATGGAGAAGGCCGGTGCGGTTCTCGAGGAGGCAGGTGTCTCATTCGAGATCCGCGTGATGTCCGCTCACCGCGACCCTGAAACCGTCTCCGAGTACTGCTCCAATGCCCGCACGCGCGGGATGAAGGTGATCATCGCGGGTGCCGGCCTCTCCGCTGCCCTGCCTGGAGTGGCAGCCGCGCATACCGACCTCCCGGTGATCGGCGTGCCGCTCTCGAGCAGCCTCAGCGCCGCCGGCGGGCTTGACTCGATCCTCTCCGTGGTTCAGATGCCGCCAGGAGTTCCAGTCGCCGCGGTTGGCCTCGATAACGCCAAGAACGCTGGCCACCTAGCGCTGAGAATCTTGGGCGCATGATCGATCGGTACACGCGCGACGAGATCGGCGCGCTGTGGACCGACGCGGCCCGGTTTGAGTCTTGGCGGCTAGTTGAGGTAGCTGCCTGCGAGGAGCTCGAAGGGCCTACCGAGGCCGATCTCGAAGCGATCCGAGGCGCTACGGCAACCGCTGAGCAGGTCGCAGAGCGCGAGAAGGTTCTCGATCACGACGTCGCCGCATTCGTCGATGTTCTTTCTGCCAGTGCCGGCCAGCCAGCAGGCCGCTGGATTCACTACGGCCTTACGTCAAGCGACGTGCTCGACACAGCACTTGCTGTCCAGCTGCGTGAGGTTGGCACGATCGTTTTGGCTGGAGCAGAGCAGCTAACGCAGGCGCTCGCCACGCTCGCCCGTGACCACGTAGAGACGCTCTGCGTTGGCCGCACACACGGCGTTCACGCCGAGCCAACGACCTTCGGCGTAAAGATCGCTGGCTTCGCAGCCGAAGCCGCGCGCAACCGTGACCGCTTACGCCGCGCCTTCGAGCAGGCGGCTGTCGGCGCGCTCAGCGGTGCTGTTGGAACTTATTCGGCGACCGACCCAGCATTCGAGGAGCGCGTGCTGGCGCGGCTCGGCCTGAAGGCCGAAACAATCTCTACGCAGGTTGTCGCTCGCGACCGCCTTGCCGAGCTGCTGCAGGCAATCGCGCTGGCGGGCGCCGGCCTCGAGCGGCTCGCGACCGAGATTCGCCACCTCCAGCGCACGGAGGTGCGCGAGGTTCAGGAACCGTTCCGCTCCGGCGCGCAGAAAGGCTCGAGCGCTATGCCACACAAGCGCAACCCGATCACCAGCGAGCGAATCACCGGTCTCGCGCGCGTGCTGCGCGGCAACGCCCAGGCCGCGACAGAGAACGTCGCGCTTTGGCATGAGCGCGACATCAGCCACTCGGGCGCCGAGCGGATCATCGTTCCCGACTCAACGATCTTGCTCGACTACATGCAGCACCTTGCGATCCGGCTTGTCGAAGGGCTAGTTGTTGACCGCGAGAGGATGCTTGCCAACCTTGAGATGACGTGCGGGGCGCTCTTCTCGCAGCGGGCGCTGTTGGCGCTCGTCGCTAGCGGAATGAGCCGCGACGACGCCTATCGAATCGTTCAGGAAGACGCGCAGCGAGCATGGGACGAGCAGACCCCGCTGCGCGGCCTACTGGAAGCTCGCGGCCTCGAGATCGACCTTGACGATGTTTTCGACTCGTCGGCCTATACGGCGCACGCTGCGGCAATCGTCGCTCGGCTGGGCGACGTCGTTTAGTCGCCGCGAAGCTTTGCGATCCCTTTACCCGCCGACCCGTACGGTCGACGGATGAGTACTGAGTCCTCATCCCCGTCCGGTCGACCATGGAAGCGCTACCTGCTTTACCTAATTGGAGCCGGCGTCGCCTCCGTGCTGCTGATCCAGCTTGTTCCCTACGGCCATAGCCACACCAACCCACCGGTCGCGCAGGCCGCCGTATTCAAAGATCCCAGGGTCGCCGAGATGGTCGCGACCAGCTGTGGCGACTGCCACAGCAACCTGACCAAGTACCCCTGGTACTCAAATGTTGCACCGGGGTCGTGGCTGCTCGCCAACCACATCGGTGAGGGTCGTTCGAAGCTCAACTTCTCAGAGTGGAACAAGCCGCAGCCACCGGTTGAGGATCTCGCTGAGCAGATCAACAGCGGTGAGATGCCCGGCTGGCAGTACACGCTGATGCATTCCAGTGCAAAGCTCTCCAACGCCGACAAGAAGGTTCTGATTGCTGGGCTGGTACAGATGTACCGCGACACTCCCCCGGCTGGAATCAAGTAAGCCGGCGACGGCCGCGGCGAAGGCGGCGAAGGTGGCTGATTCATGCTTCGCAAGAGCCCGCAAATAGCGCATTTCGTGGGGCTTTTCCGCCTGCCCGCCTAATAGCATCGCGGTCATGTCAGAGCTCCTTGATTTGCCCCTACTTTCGAGTGGAAAGGTCCGCGAGGTTTACGAACTTGGCGACGATCTCTTGATCGTTGCCTCGGACAGGATTTCAACTTACGACGTTATTCACCCGACGCCGATCCCCGGCAAGGGAGCCGTCTTGACTGGCC
This sequence comes from Solirubrobacteraceae bacterium, assembly GCA_030725785.1. Lineage (GTDB taxonomy): Bacteria > Actinomycetota > Thermoleophilia > Solirubrobacterales > Solirubrobacteraceae > F1-60-MAGs163. The sequence goes on along the minus strand of JANRFB010000093.1, from coordinate 1,237 downwards.
TCTCCGACTTCTGGTTTGAGCGCACGACCGCGATCGTTCCAAACCATCTGATCTCTGTAACGGAAGGCGTGCCAGACGAGGTCCGCGGCCGCGCGATGGTCGCAAAACGGCTCGAGATGCTGCCGATCGAGTGCATCGTTCGCGGTTACATCACCGGCTCCGGCTGGAGCGATTATCAAAGCAGCGGCAGCGTTTCAGGAATCGAGCTGCCTGAGGGGCTGGAAGAGTCCCAGCAGCTTCCCGAGCCGCTTTTCACGCCTTCGACGAAGGCCGATGTCGGCCACGATGAGGCGATCAATTTCGAGCAGGCCGCTGAGCTTGTAGGTGACATCAAGCTAACCGAGCGCGTCCGCGACGCCGCAATCGAGCTCTACCGCTTCGCAGCCGAATACGCGCGTGGCCGCGGCGTGATCCTCGCCGATACAAAGTTCGAGTTCGGCCTCGATTCCGCTGGTCAGCTGACGGTCGGCGACGAGGTTCTGACGCCCGACTCGTCGCGCTACTGGCCGCTAGAGGGCTACGAGATCGGCCGCGGTCAGCCGAGCTTCGACAAGCAGTTCGTGCGCGACTGGGCTACCGCCAGCGGCTGGGATAAAAGCGAGCCGGCGCCGGCGCTGCCCGAGGATGTTGTCGTAGGAACTACGGCTCGTTACGCCGAGGCTTACGAACTAATCACCGGTGAGCCGCTCTCGGCTTGGTTGGAACGAACCGGAGGCAGCATCTGATGCGCGCGAGGGTTCTCGTCAGGCCAAAGCAGGGGATCCTTGACCCGCAGGGCGTCGCCGTTGAGCGCGCCTTGCCAGCGCTTGGCTTCAAAGGCGTCAGCGAGGTGCGGATCGGCCGCCTAGTCGAACTGGAGATTGATAACCCAGCCGAGCTTGATGCGATCTCCTCGCAGCTGCTGGCAAACCCGCTTATCGAAGATTTTGAGATCGAGCTACTCGAAGACGCTCCCGCCACGTGAAGACAGGGATTCTCCGCTTCCCTGGGAGCTGCGACGAGGTTGACGCCCAGCTCGCCGCCTCGCTGGTCGGCGAGACGGTCCTGCTCTGGCACGGCGACCGCGACCTTCAGGACGTCGACGCCGTAATCGTTCCCGGCGGCTTCTCTTATGGCGACTACCTGCGCGCCGGCGCGATCGCCCGCTTCTCACCGGTTATGGAATCGGTAATCGAGTTCGCCGGCGACGGCGGTCTCGTGCTCGGTATCTGCAACGGCTTCCAGGTTCTCTGCGAGG
>JANRFB010000092.1 GCA_030725785.1 Solirubrobacteraceae bacterium | reverse complement strand
CCGGCAGAGAATGGCAGCAGCAGATCAACCGACTGCATTTCGGAAAGGAAGACGGTTTCGATCCTTGAGCGCAGCTCGTCCAAGCCGCGTCCGTCAAGGGCAGAGATCAGGATCGCGCCAGGGTGCAGCAGACGCAGCTGAGTTATTCGGTCCTCATCGGCCTGATCGATCTTGTTGCAGACCAGCAGCCGTGGCTGGTCGCCGGCGCCGATCTCCTCAAGCGTCAGTTCGACCGTAGAAAGCATCTCGGCCATCAGCTCCTCGGGAACTGAAGCGTCAACGACGTGGACGATCAGATCGGCGCGGCGAGTCTCTTCCAGCGTCGCGCCGAACGCCTTCACGAGCTGGTGCGGCAGCTTGCGGATGAATCCAACGGTGTCTGTCGCGAGAACCGTGCGGCCACCGAGCTCCATAACGCGGGTCGTTGGATCGAGAGTATGAAAAAGCCGGTCACGAATCTCAACGTCGGCGCCGGTTAGCGCCGCCATCAGGGTCGACTTCCCGGCATTGGTGTAGCCGGCGAGCGCGAACATCGGAAGCTTGGTGCGCTCGCGCTCGGCGCGCATTGTCTGACGCGCATCGCCGACCGCCTTGAGACGACGACGGAGCGCTGAGATTCGATCTCGCGCAAGGCGCCGGTCGGTCTCGATCTGGCTCTCGCCCGGACCCCTCGTGCCGATTCCGCCGCCGAGCCGTTCGAGGTGCGTCCAAAGACCCCGCATTCGCGCGAGGTTGTATTCGAGCTGCGCGAGTTCGACCTGCAGCTTGCCGTCGGCGGTATGCGCGTGGCCGGCGAAAATGTCAAGGATCACCGCGGTGCGATCGACGACGGGAATCGAAAGCTCGGCCTCAAGATTGCGCTCCTGGCGCGGCGTCAATTCGTCGTCGCAGACGATTACGTTGGCGTCCGCGGCCTTCGCAAGAACGGCAACCTCTTCGAGCTTCCCGGAACCCAAGTAGGTGTTCGGGTGGACGGTCTCGCGTCGCTGCGTCATCTCGCCAACAACCGCAACGCCGGCGGTCGCTAGCAACTCGTAAAGCTCTTCCAGATCGGGCTCTTCGGGCGAAGCGGCGATGCAGAACGCGCGCTGCTTGGCACGCCCCTCGCGCTCACCCGAAGTTGCGCGTGGAGCGGAGCTGCGGCCATGGCGATTGCGCTCCTGCACGTGAACGGCAGTGTAGAGCGCGCGGCCGCGTCACGGCGAAGACGGCGCGCTGGTGCGCCGGGGGCGACATTCGAGGCCCCAGCGCGCTAGCGTCGAAGAGGTGAGTGACGAACTTGCCAGCCGAATCGCTGCCCGGACCTTGGAGCTGATTGACATCGCCTCGCCCTCCCGGGGCGAAGAGGCGATCGCCGAGCACGTCAGCGCGGTCTTGCGCGACGGCGGCGTTGAGCTCGAAGATCTTGGTGATTGCTGCCTCGTCGGCGGCGCCCGCGCTCGCGAGGAGCGACCGTTTGTACTGCTTGGCGGCCACCTCGACACGGTGCCTGCGCAGGACAACATTCCCGGCTCGATCGCTGACCAGAGCGTTCAGGGCCTCGGCGCCTCGGACATGAAGGGATCGCTGGCTGTGATGATCGAGTTGGCGCTCGCTGGGGTTGGGCGCGGCCCGCAGAGCAGCGTCGACTTCGGCTTTCTCTTCTTTAGTCGCGAGGAACTCCCTGCCAGCGAAAGCTCGCTGACGCCACTGCTGGCTGCGAATGTCGGCCTCCAGTCGGCCGATCTAGCCGTGATGATGGAACCGACCGCGAACGTGATCCAAGCCGGCTGCTTGGGCAACTGTGGCGCGACTTGGACGTTCAGTGGCCGCAGCGGCCACTCGGCGCGGCCTTGGCTTGCCGACAACGCGATTGAGCGCCTCGGTGAGGGAATCGCCGCTATCACTGCGCTGGACCCGGTCGAGCACGAATTCGAAGGCCTCATATTCCGCGAAGTGATCTCCGTCACAAAGGTTTCGGGTGGTATTGCTCGCAACGTGATCCCCGGTGAAGCCACCGCCTACCTCAACTATCGGTTCCCGCCTGGCATCTCTCTTAGCGACGCCGAAGCGCGACTGCGCTCGATCTGCGAACCGTTCGGCGCAGTTGAGATCGAAAGCAGTTCGCCGTCGGGAGCGGTGCGGCTTGACAGCCCGGTTGCCAAGCGGCTGATTGAAATCGTCGGCGAAGAGGTCGAACCGAAACAAGCATGGACGCCGGTTGCCGAATTTGAAGCCGCTGGAATTGCGGCGATCAACTTTGGTCCCGGCGCGCCCTCAGCGGCGCACACCATCGACGAAAGCGTCAGCCTGGGCGCTCTCGCCTACTCGTACCGCGCTCTCGAGCGTCTCGCCTCCGAGGCTTCCTGATGGAGATCCATCCGCTCGTTGAAGAGCTTGGCGTCTATCCGTACAACGAGCTCGCCGACGCGCGCGCGGCGCGAACCGAGAAGGGCCTTTCGGTGATCGATTTCGGGATTGGCGTCCCGCGGGCGCCGACCCCAACATTCATCCGTGAAGCGCTCGCAGAGTCCGTGCTTGAAGAGGACTACTCCCGTTA
>JANRFB010000091.1 GCA_030725785.1 Solirubrobacteraceae bacterium | reverse complement strand
ATGCCATCTGCACGCGCCCCCAGCGCTGATCGCGGTCCATCGCGTAGAAGCGGCCTATCACGCTGGCGATACGCGCGTTACCTGCCGCCTCGCACCAGCCACTAACCGCGGCCAAGTAATCCTCGCCGCCGTGAGGGTCGCTGTCTCGCCCGTCGGTGAAGGCATGGATGAAAACCTCGCCGACGCAAAGATCTCCGGCCATTCGGATCAAAGCATCAAGATGCTCGATGCTGGAGTGAACGCCCCCGTCACTGACCAGCCCGATCAGATGCAAACGGCTGCTCGAGCGCATCGCGCTGATGAGCACCGGGTTCTCGTCGAAGAGGCCGCCCTCGAGCGCGTCATCGATCCGCGTCAGGTCTTGGCGAATAACCGAACCGGCGCCGAGGTTGAGGTGGCCGACCTCGCTGTTGCCCATCTGCCCGTCGGGGAGGCCAACGGCGCGGCCGCAGGCAGTCAGTTCGGTGTGCGGATACTTCTGCCAGAGCGCGTCAAAGACAGGCGTCTGCGCCAGCTCAACAGCGTTGCCGGGCCCTGCCGGAGCTAAACCCCAGCCGTCAAGAATTACGAGGCAGGCAGCGGAGGCAGCGCCGGTCAACTGGCTACCGCTCCGACGATCGCAGCGAACGATTCAGGTTCCAGCGAAGCACCGCCAACGAGCGCCCCGTCGACGTCAGCGAGAGCAAGCAGCTCTGCCGCGTTGTCGGCCTTCACCGAGCCGCCGTAAAGAACCCGCACCGATTCGGCGGCAGCGGCGTCAATCGCCGCCACTCGCGAGCGGATGAAAGCGCAGGCCTGCTGCGCCTGCTCGGCAGTGGCAACGGCGCCGGTGCCGATCGCCCAGATCGGCTCGTACGCAATGACGAGAGCGGCGAGTGCCTCGGAATCGATCAGCGAGAGGCCGCGATCAAGCTGGCGCGTCAGCACGTCCTCAGTCTCATCATCGGCTCGCTGCTGCTCGGTCTCGCCGACACAAAGAATCGCGGCTAGGCCAGCTTTGCGCGCAGCGAGCAGCTTTTCGGCCAGAACGGCGTCGGTCTCGTTGAAGTATTCGCGCCGCTCGGAGTGACCAAGCACAACGCCGTGAACATCGATCTCATTCAGCATCGAGGCGCTGATCTCGCCGGTGAAGGCACCCTCCGGCGCTTCGTGCATGTTCTGCGCATAGACCTCGACGCGCGAGCCACGTGTTGAATCGACCATCGCCTGCAGATCGGTATACGGAACGCAGATTCCAACCTCAACCCCGTCGGCGGCATAGATCAGCGGCAGCAGCCCGGAGATAAAGCGCTCGGCCTCAGCAATCGTCTTGTGCATCTTCCAGTTACCGGCGATCAGTGGCGTTCTCATGACAATGCCTCCACGGCGGGGAGCGTGGCTCCCTCGATCAGTTCAAGCGTCGCCCCTCCCCCAGTTGATAGATGGGTGACGCGATCTTCAAGTCCAAATTGGGCTAGCGCGGCGGCGCTGTCGCCGCCACCAACGACGCTCGTTCCCGGGCATGCCGCAACGGCCTCGGCGATGGCGCGCGTGCCGGCCGCGAACGGTTCGATCTCGAAGGCCCCCATCGGTCCGTTCCAGAAGACGCTGCCAGCGGTCAGGATCAGCTCGCTGTAGGCGGCTGAACTCCTCGGCCCGATGTCGAGCCCCATCCAACCGTCAGGAACGTCGATCCCGTCGAGCTCACGGATCTCAGTCTCGGCGCTGAATTCCTTGCCGATCACAAGATCGGTCGGCAGTAGTAGCTTCGTTCCGCGCTCCTGCGCTTCAGCCAGCACGCCACGAGCCGGCTCGATGTCTTCATCGGAGCAGAGCGAGTTACCGATCTGATGGCCCTGCGCGGCAAAGAAGGGAAAGCACATCGCGCCGCCGATCAGGATCACGTCGGCGCGCTCGAGGAAGGCGTTCAGAACGCCGATCTTATCTGTCACCTTCGAGCCGCCGACAATTGCGACCAGCGGCCGCGGCGGGTCGGCGAGGATCTCGCTGATCGTCTCAACCTCGCGCTGCAGCAGCAGGCCGGCGGCGCTCAGCTCGATCTGATCAACGATGCCGACGTTGGAGGCGTGGGCGCGGTGTGATGCGCCGAAGGCGTCGTTGACGTAAACGTCGGCAAGCGCCGCGTATGCGGCTGCCAGCTCAGCGTCGTTCTTGGTCTCGCCATCCTCGAAACGGACGTTCTCGAGCATCAGGATCTCGCCCGGAGCGAGCCCTTCGGCGATCGCCTGAACCTCATCACCAACGACCGACCGCGCAAGCTTTACTCGCCACCCAGTCAGTTCCGTCACGCGGTCCGCGACGGGCTGAAGTGAGCAGCTTGGGTCAACTCCAGTCGGGCGGCCAAGGTGAGAAGCGAGAACCAGAGAGCAGTCGCGCTCGAGCAGGTACTTCAAGGTTGGCAGCGCCGCGCGGATCCGTGCGTCGTCGGTTATCTGACCATTGACGTCGAGCGGAACGTTGAAATCAACGCGCACGAAGACCGTTCGCTGGGCGACGTCGATCTCGTCAAGCGTGCGCACCGACGGTTAGAGAAGCTTCTGGACC
>JANRFB010000090.1 GCA_030725785.1 Solirubrobacteraceae bacterium | reverse complement strand
CGAGCCGCAGTGGAAGGGTCGCTGAAGTGGCGAGCGGCGCCGTAGTACGGTCTGACCGATGACGACTAGTGATGCTGAAGAGACCGCTGGGATTCTGCGCCCGCTAGTCGAAGAGCTCGCTGCCCGCCGCGAGCAAGCAATGCTTGGCGGAGGCCAAGAGAAGATTGACCGCCAGCACGAAGCGGAGAAGTTGACTGCTCGCGAGCGGATCGCTCTACTCGTGGACGAAGGAACCTTTGTTGAGCAAGGGATCCACGGCGGGATTCACTACTCGGTCCGCGGCCTAGAGGACAAGGACGCTCCCGCCGACGGCGTTATCTGTGGCTACGGCAAGGTTGACGGGCGGATGGTCGCCGTCTGCGCCTACGACTTCACCGTGATGGCCGGTTCGATGGGAATGACCGGCGAGATCAAGGTCGGTCGCCTGCGCGCTCTTGCGCTAACGAAGAGGATTCCGTTCATCTGGCTGCTTGATTCGGCCGGCGCGCGCATCCAGGAGGCAGTCGGCTCGCTCTTCGCCTCTTCTGGCCACCTCTTCCGCGAGCAGGTCGTGATGAGCGGAGTGATTCCCCAGGTCGCAGCCTTGATGGGTCCCTGCTCGGCAGGAACGGCCTACATTCCGGCGCTCGCCGACTTCGTGCCGATGGTCAAAGGCCGCGGCTCAATGGCGCTCGCCGGGCCGCACCTCGTGCGCGCCGCCGTTGGCGAGGACGTAACTCAGGAGGAGCTTGGCGGCTCACGGATCCACTGCCGCAAATCAGGCGTTGGTGACCTTGAGGTTGAGTCCGACGAGGCCTGCATCGAGGCGATCAAGGATTACCTCTCCTACATGCCGACAAATTGCGAAGAGGCGCCACCGGTGAAGGAGTGCACCGATCCGATCGAGCGCGCCGAAGAGGCGCTGCTCGACGCGCTGCCGGAATCGAACCGCAAGCCGCACGATATGTACAACGTGATCGCTCAGATCGTTGATGACGGCGAGTGGTTTGACATGAAGCCGCAGTTTGCAAAGACGATCATCACCTGCTTCGCGCGCTTCGGCGGCCGCCCCGTGGGAATCGTCGCCAACCAGCCGCGCCACCTCGGAGGCATCCTCGACAACGATTCGGCCGACAAGGCCGCGCGCTTCGTCAATCTCTGCAACGCCTTTGGTATTCCGCTGCTCTTCCTGATGGACGTGCCTGGCTTTATGGTCGGCACCAAGGTTGAGGCCGACGGGATCATCCGCCACGGCGCAAAGATGCTTTACGCCGTCTCCAACGCGACGGTGCCGAAGATCACGGTGATCATCCGCAAGGCTTACGGCGCCGGCTACTTCGTGATGAACGGCAGCGCCTTTGAGCCCGACGTGATCGTCGCTTGGCCGAGCGCCGAGATCAGCGTGATGGGTGCCGAGGGCGCAGTTGAGATCGTGATGCGCCGCCAGGTCGAGGAGGCCGATGATCCTGAGGCGAAGAAGAAGGAGCTGATCGCCGGCTACCAGAGCTTGATTGACGTCTACATCGCTGCCAAGAGCGGAATGATCGATGACGTGATCGATCCGCGCCAAACGAGAGAGGTCGTTTGCCGCGGCTTTGAGATGGCTTCAACGAAGCGCGTTGAGCGCCCCTGGAAGCGCCAAGGCGTGGTACCGGTCTAGCTGATGGCTGCTTCAGGACTTCCAGTCGTAGGCCATTGGATCGGCGGTAAGCCCGACTCGGGAACCGCCGACCGCTTCGGTGACGTTTTCGACCCGGCGACCGGCGCCGTCCAGCGCCAGGTAGCGCTCGCCAACGAGGCCGATGTGGACCGCGCCGTAATCGCAGCTCGCGCCGCCTTCCCGGCTTGGGGTGGTGCGTCGCTGGCTAAACGCCACGCCGTGATGTTCGCCTTCCGCGAGCTGCTCTTCGCGCGCGCCGACGAGCTTGCAGCGATAGTCACCTCCGAGCACGGCAAGACGCTCGACGACGCCCGCGGCGAGGTGCAGCGCGGCCTTGAGGTTGTCGAGTTCGCCTGTGGCATCGCCCACCTGATGAAGGGCGAGGCCAGCGAGCAGATTTCCACCCGCGTTGACTCAGCCAGCTACCGCCAGCCGCTCGGCGTTGTTGCTGGAATCACGCCGTTTAACTTCCCAACGATGGTGCCGATGTGGATGTTCCCGATCGCGCTGTCTTGCGGCAACTCGTTCATCCTCAAGCCAAGCGACCGCGACCCGTCGGCCTCGCTGCTGCTGGCAGAGCTACTGGCCGAGGCCGGCCTCCCTGAAGGCGTCTTTAGCGTCGTCCAAGGCGACAAGGACGCCGTAAACGCGCTGCTAGTTCACCCAGAGATCGATGCGATCTCTTTCGTTGGCTCAACGCCGATAGCCCGCCACATCTACGAGACGGCGACGGCACACGGCAAGCGCGTGCAGGCGCTCGGCGGCGCCAAAAACCACGCGCTCGTGCTGCCGGACGCGAACATTGACGTCGCCGCCGACGCAATCGCTTCCGCCGCCTTCGGCAGCGCCGGGCAGCGCTGCATGGCGATCTCGGCCGCGGTGAGCGTTGGTGACGAGACTGCGACGGCGCTGAGCGCGGCGATCGCCGAGCGCGCCCGCGCGCTGAAGGTTGGCCCCGGCAACGTAGACGGCACTGAGATGGGGCCGGTAATTACTTCGCAGGCCCGCGAGCGCGTTGCCTCTTACGTTGAGGCCGCCGCCGGTGAAGGCGCCGAAGTCGTCGTCGACGGCCGCGAGATGAGCGTTGATGGGCAGGGCTTCTTCATCGGGCCGAGCGTGATCGACTCCGTCACGACCGAGATGAGCGTCTACCGCGACGAGGTCTTCGGGCCGCTGCTGGTGATGCTCAAGGCCGAGTCGTTCGACGCTGGGCTCGACCTGATCAACGCCAACCCATACGGCAACGGCGCCGCGATCTTCACGGCAGACGGCGGCGCAGCGCGCGAGTTCCGCAGCCGTGTGCAGGCCGGAATGGTCGGCGTGAACGTGCCGATTCCAGTGCCGATGGCCTACTTCTCGTTCGGTGGCTGGAAAGACTCGCTCTTCGGCGACCTTCATGTTCACGGCCGCGAAGGGGTGCTGTTTTACACCCGAGGCAAGGTCGTCACGGAGCGCTGGCCGCAGCGGGCGCAAGGCGTCGATTACGGATTCCCAACGCAGTCCTAAAGGCCCAGATGTCAAAAGAAGATCCAGTTGTAATCACCTGCGCGATCTCCGGCGCGATCGCTAACCGCGATCAGTGCCCGGCGATTCCCTACACGCCGGAGGAGTACGGCGCCGAGGCGAAGCGGATTGTTGACGAAGGCGGCGTGATGATTCACATCCACGCCCGTAACCCGGAAGGCGTTCCTTCCTACGAGATCGAAGATTTTGCCGCGATAACGGAGGCGATCCGCTCCAACGTCGACGACGTGATCATCAACTACTCGACCGGCACGGTCGGCGTTCCACTTGAGAAGCGCGTCGCCTACCTCGAGGCGCTGAAGCCTGAGGTGGCAGCGCTCAACATGGGTTCGATGAACTACGCGAAGTACTCAAAGTCGCGCAAGGAGTTTGTCTTCAAGACCGTCTTTGAGAACTCTTTCGATGAGATCATCGAGCTGCTGACGGCGCTCAACGCCAACGGCATCAAACCCGAGCACGAGTGCTTCGACATCGGCCACATCGGCAGCCTCCACCCGCTCGTTGACATGGGTCTCTTGAAGAAGCCGCTGCACATTGACTGCGTAATGGGCGTACTCGGCGGGATTCCAGCCAGCAAGGGCAACATGGCGGCGATGGTCGACAACATGCCCGAGGAGAGCCACTGGGGCGTGGTTGGCGTCTCGCGCGACCAGTGGATGCTCGTTGAGGCGGCGCTCGACCTTGGTGGCTCGATTCGCGTTGGCCTTGAAGACAACCTCTACCTGCCGAGCGGCGAGATGGCCGCTTCGAACGGCGAGCTGGTAGCCGTCGCGCGGCAGATGACCGAGGCGGCCGGCCGTCGCCCGGCGACGGTTGCCGAGGCCCGCGGACTGCTCGGCATTCCAACCCCTAGCGCGCAGGCTTAAGCGATGGCACTACCGCTCGAAGATCTCCGCGTTCTTGACCTCTCGCGGCTGCTGCCGGGCCCGTTCTGCTCGCTGCTGCTAGCCGACTGCGGCGCCGACGTAATCAAGGTCGAAGACACCGGCATGGGCGACTACGCACGCTGGTCGCCGCCGTTCCATGAAGGCGTTGAGAAATCGGCAAGCGGCGCCCTCTTCCTGGCGCTGAACCGCAACAAGCGCTCGATTCGCGTCAACCTCAAAAGCGACGAGGGTCGCGAGCTGCTGCTGAAGCTGGCGCAGGACGCTGACATCGTCCTCGAATCATTCCGCCCTGGCGTGCTCGACCGGCTCGGGGTTGGCTACGAAGCTTTGAAGGCAGTCAACCCAGGGATCGTCTACTGCGCGATCAGCGGCTACGGCCAGGACGGCCCATACGCCCAGCGCGCCGGCCATGACTTGAACTATTTGGCAACAGCCGGGCTGCTTGGGCTAACCGGCGACGTTGGCGGGCCGCCTGTCCAGTCGGCAGCGCAGATCGCTGACATCGGCGCCGGTTCGCTGATGGCCGCCTTCGCAATTCTCGCCGCGATCCGCGAGCGCGACCGCTCCGGCGAAGGGCAGTCGATCGACATCTCGATGACCGATGGATCACTGGCGTGGATGGTGATGCCTTCGGCGGTGGCGTTGGCCGGTGGCAAGCCGCCGCGCCGCGGCGAGGGGGAGCTGGCCGGCGGACTGGTCTGTTATCGCCCTTACGAATGCAAAGACGGCTGGGTTTCGGTGGGCGCGCTGGAGCCGAAGTTCTGGAAGCTGTGGTGCGAAGGAACCGGCCACGAAGAGCTGATCGAAAAGCAGTTCGAGCGAGCTGGAAGTGAAGCCCATAACCAAGTTGCCTCGGTATTCATGGAGCGTACGCGCGCAGAGTGGGGCGAGTTTGGGGCCAAGTACGACTGCTGCGTCGAGCCGCTGCTGGAGGTCGAGGAGGCGCTCGAATCGGAGCTTTTCAAAGCGCGCGGCATGGTCACCGGCCTAACTCAGCCAGGAGCCGTCAACCCTGTCCGCACCGTCGCCAGCCCGCTCGCCTTCTCGCGCACGCCGGTAGATAACGACCGTCTACCAGCCCCATCGCTTGGCGAGCACACGCACGAAGTGCTCGCCGCCGCCGGTTACGACGCTGAGCAGGTCGCCGCACTTGAAGAGAGCGGCGCAATTGGCGGCCTCAGCGACGCCAGCGGCTCGTTCCTTAGCTGAGCTGCCGCTACCAGCGCGCGCTGTGGCGTTCCATCACGCCGAAACCGCTCGCCAGCTCGACGCCGCCAGTGAGCGTGCCGGTGAAGGTGCCAAACGGCTGGCGGTAGTCGCTGGCGAAGATCTTTAGGTCCTCGCTGTTGGAGCGCTCGGCCTCGGCGCTGAAGCTCAGTGATTCGCCGTGGCCGGGGAACGTGACTGCGCTCAGGTCGGAGGGGAACTCGGCCGCTGGCAGTTCGCTGGCGGATCCGTCAACCCAGATCGTTCGCTCGCTACTGGCGGGGGCGTCGTGAACGCCGCTAACGATGTTCCAAACCAGCGCGCTGCCGTCGGCGCCGGTCCCAACTCCGGCCGACCAGCTCCATGAGGTTTCACGCGCGTGGTAGCCGGCCGTCGCGTCGATCAGCCCGGCGCACTCGATCCTGTGCTCGCGCCCACCAGCGACAACGGTGCCGCTGGCGATCACCGGCAGCTTACGGGTCCAGATATAAGAGGCGCCATGGCGGCTTACGACCTCAACCGGCTCGCCGCTGGGCCGAAGTGCTAGCTCGACCTTCGCTTTGCGGCTGCTGACGCTCAGATGCCCGTCATCGACCGCGACGATCCGCGAGCTGAATGCCGTCTGTTCGATCATCTCGCCGCTGGCGCGATCGAGCACGGCCCAAAAGCACTGAGGAATCCCGCCGACCCTGACGCTGGCGGCGCAGAGCATTAGCTCTTCGCCATAGATGCCTACGTAGGTCCAGCGCTTCAGCGGGCGGCGGTCGTGAACCAGCGGCATCCGCGCTGGCGGCAGCGCGAGCCCGGTGGGGCGCAGGCTGCCGTCGCTGCGGACTGGGAGCTGGTCGAGATTCACCAAGTCCACGCTACCCGACCGGGTTATCCTTGCCGCCACCTTGCGAGTTGCCGCGATCCAGCTGACTGCCACGCCCGACCTTGCGACCAACATCGCGAAGGCTGATGCTGTCGTTCGCGAAGCGGCAGCGGCTGGCGCCGAGCTGGTGCTGCTGCCCGAGTGGTGGGCGGCGGGGGGGACTGCGGAGCAGAAGAGCGCGGTTGCTCAGAGCCTTGACGGTGAAGCGATCACGTGGGCATCGGCAATCGCCGCCGAACTGCAGATCGATCTAATTGCCGGTTCGGTCGCGGAGAGCATCGAAGGCGAAGAGAAGCTGCACAACACCAGCGTTCACATCGGCCCGGACGGGCAACGTAAAGCCGTCTATCGCAAGATTCACCTCTTCGACGTGACGCTGAGCGACGTCAGCTATCGCGAATCAGATAACCAAGAGCCTGGCGACAAGGTTGTAAGCAGCGAGCTTGCCGATGGCAGCGTCGTAGGGATGAGCATCTGTTATGACCTGCGCTTCCCGGAGCTCTACCGGCTGCAGGCAGTTGATGGCGCGAAGCTTCTCGTCGTTCCGGCTTGCTTCACGAGACAGACGACCGAAGCGCACTGGGCGACCTTGCTGCGCGCGCGGGCAATTGAGAACCAATGCTTCGTAGTTGCCGCCAACCAGGTCGGCGAGATTGCGCCGGGGATGGAGGCGGGCGGCGAGTCAATGATCCTCGACCCGTGGGGCACGGCGCTTGCCAAAGCCGATACAACGAGCGAGATGTTGATTACCGCCGACCTAAATTTTGCCGAACTCGGCCGGATTCGAAGCGACCTTCCGTCTCTGGCTTCACGCCAGCCAGGCGCCTATGAGGGCGTGCAGAGGGGCCTCGCCTGATGGCGACCTCGGGCCAGGCGCAGGCGACCGATAAGCGGCGCGTGATTCTCGACGCAGCGGTCAAGGTCTTTGCGCGCGAAGGCTTCCACGGCTGCCGCGTAGCCGACATCGCCGATGAGGCCGGGGTTGCCTACGGACTCGTCTACCACTACTTCCGCTCGAAGGACGAGATTCTCGACACGCTCTTCCTTGAGCGCTGGGGTTTGATGCTCGAGGAGATCGCTCGCGTTGATACGGAGCCCGCGCCGGCTCGCGAGAAGCTGGCTGCAATTGCCGGTTTCATCATTGATTCCTACCGCTACGACCCCGACCTGATGAAGGTGATCATTGTTGACGTAACGCGCGCCGCGAACTCGTTTGGCCGCAGCCACCTTGAGAAGATCCGTGAGGCCTATGGACTAATCGGCGGGATCGTCGAGTCTGCGCAGCGGAGCGGCGAGCTACGCAGCGATATAACGCCCACCTTTGCAGCGATGGCCTTCTATGGCGCGGTCGAGCAAGTGCTGAGTGGCTGGATTTTCGACATCCTGCCCGAAGCCGCGGGCGACTACGACCAAGCAAAAGAGTTCATCGTCAGCACGATCTGCGACGGCCTCGACCCGCGCTAGCGCGCTCCGGAGTGGGTAGGGGGCTTGCGGTTTGCCGCTCGCGGTGCGCTAACGTCCGCCCCGATGGAGAACGAAATGATCAAGCGGCTCGCATGGATGGGCTTCGTCGCCGGACTTGAGGCGCTCGCCAGCATCGCTGCGCTGCGCCTCGCAGCCTTCGTCTGGCAGCGTTTCCTCAACGAAGATCCACCGGCGTGAGCAGCAACCCAAACCAGCCACCGGTAGTTCCAGGCCCACGCGAGCCGGGCCAGCCCGCTGCCGCCCCGGCCTACACGGCTCCAGTGGCCGCGCAGCAGCCCGAGCCGGTGGCCTACGAGCCGCCTGCCAATGAGCCGTTGTCGGCCGAGCGTTCACTATTTGAGAAGCGCCCTGAAATCTTGATTGGTCTCGCCACAGCGGGAGGCTTTGTCGCTGCGCAGATCCTTGGCCGGATGCGGGGGCGGTAGCCGATGACGAACGCCCCCGGACCGAACGAGAGCGCCCTCGCGGCTGCGATCCAGCGCGTCACCGCCGACACGCGCGGCCTAGTTCAAGACCAGGTCGAGCTGGCCAAAGTTGAGCTGCAGCAGAAAGCCGCTGTCTTTGGCCGCGGCACCGTTATCGCAGTTGCTTCCGGCTTCTTTCTCGTCGGCGCGCTGCTGCTGATCATCCAAGGTGCAAGCTGGCTGGCTTGGTACCTGCTCTTTCCGGGGCAGACGTTCTTCTGGGGCTTCTTCCTCGTCGCCTTCCTCTTGATCATCTGCGCGATCATCGCCGCGATTGTGGCCGCCAAGCTGCTGAAGAAGGCGAAGGCACCGATCCCCGACCAAGCGATCGCTGCCGCGCGTCAGACGCAAGAGACAATCAGCGAAGAGGCGCACCTGATGAGCGAGCAGGTTCGCGAAGCTGTCGTGCTGCCGGAAGAGGACCGCTGATGAGCTCGGCACGCACTCAGGATCAGCTCCGAGCATCTATTGCGCAGCGCCAGACCGAGCTCGCCCAGTCGCTAACTCAGCTTCGCGGGGAAGTCGTTGCCGTTGCCGACTGGCGCACGCAGGTCAACCGGCACCGCCCCAAGGTGCTCGTCGGTGCAGCGGTTGCCGGCTTTGTGATTGGCGGCGGCATCGCCGCGCTGATCGGCCGCAAGCGCCGCTACTAGCTGCCTAGGGCTCAAGCAGGTCGGGATTGATTCCCGATACACCGAGCACGCCCGGGCCGGCGTGGGTGCCGATCACGGGGCCGATCTCTGTGCAAAAGATTGGGTCGGTGCCGAAGATCTCGCGGCCGCGCTGAACCATCTGCTCGGCCAGTTCGGGCACTTCGATGTACTGAACCACCCACGCCGATGCTCCGGCTTCCTTGCGCTCCTCGAGCAGCTCGACCATCCGTTCAAAGGCACGACGGTTGGTGCGGACGCGCTCGACCGGCGTGATCACCTCGTCAAAGCTGAGAATTGGCTTGATCCTCAGCGCGCTACCAAGCCAGGCCTGAGCGGCTCCGATGCGGCCGCCGCGGCGCAGGTATTCGAGCGTGTCAACCGAAAACCAGATCTTCACGTCGTCGACCGCAGCCAACGTGCGCTGTTTGACCGCTTCAACATCGCGGCCGCCGCGCGCCGCGCTGGCGGCGGCAAGGACGATCAGCGCTAGCCCGCCTGCGGCGCTGGCCGAGTCGACAACCTCGATTCGGCGCTGCGAGCCGTCGCCAGTTAGCTCGGCGGCAGCTTGGCGGGCGCTGTCGCAAGTTCCCGAGATTCCCGCCCCTAGATGGATTGAAACAATGTCGTAGCCCGCTTCAATGAGCGGTTCGTAGACGGCGATGAAATCACCGGGTGACGGCTGCGAAGTAGTCGGCAGGTCGCTGCGCGCGCGCAGATCCTCGTAGAAGGCATGAAAGTTCGGCATCTCTGCCTCACGGGTCAGCTCTCCGCCGTCGTTGACGTAGAGGCTGACTTGATGAATGCCATAGTCCGCGATGATCTCGCGCGGCAGGTAATGGGTTGAGTCGGTTACGACGGCAACAGGCACGGAGTGACCCTATTACAACCCGCGTTACCCTCGGGCTGTGGTCACGCTCTACCGCTGCCCGGCGCCAACCAACTACCTCTGTGCCTGCGGCCGCGTCGCGCGCCAGCTTGAAGCGCTCGGGATCGAGAATGAGCAGCTGCGCGTGCCGTGGCGAAAAAGTCAGCGCAGTGAGGTTGAGGCTCTCAGCGGCCAGAACGTCGTGCCGTTGCTTGTGACCGAGGAAGGGGAAGCGATCTGCGATTCACGCAGGATCCTTCAGCACCTACGTAGCGCTGTCAGCGAGCGTGAGGTTGGGGCCGCCCCGCAGCAGAACGCGCCCGCAGATGGCGCCGCTGACGAAGATCGCAGCCGAGGCCCAGAAGGCGACGGTGTAGCCGTGGATCGCAGCCTCAGCGGTGAGCGTCGGAGTGGTGGCCTCGCCGACGAGGAAGCTGGCGGTGGCGGTAGCGGCCAAAGAGCTGAGCAGCGCGGTGCCGGCGGCGCCGCCGACCTGTTGGCTGGTGTTGACGAGCGCCGAGGCGACGCCAGCGTCCTCGGGAATGACGCCGAGCGTGGCGGTGTTGATAGCGGTCGCGAAGATACTGCCGAAGCCAGTGCCGAGCAGCAACAGCGCGGGCAGGACGCTGGGCAGGTAGGTAGAGCTGGGGTTGAGCTGGGCGAGGTAGGTCATGCCCAGTGCGGCGAGGATCATGCCGCTGACGACGAGCGGCCGCGGCCCGGTGCGCGGGAGAATCTTGGTTTGAGCGGTGAGCGAGGCAGCAACTATGCAGACGACCATCGGCAGGAAGGCGAGGCCGGATTGGATCGGGCTGAAGCTGAGGTTTTGCTGCATGAAGTAGGTGAGGAAGAGGAAGACGCCGAAGATTCCAAGGCCAGCGATCAGGATCGTCAGGAAGGAGCCGCCGCGGTTACGATCCTCGACGATGCGCAGCGGCAGCAAGGGGTGGGCGGCGCGGCGCAGCCAGAGATAGAACAGGACGAGCATGACGGCGGCTCCGCCGAGCAGCGCTAGCGTCACGGGCGCTCCCCAGCCGGCACTTTCAGCCTTCGAGAAGCCAAAGACGACGAGCAGTAGTCCGCCGCAGCCAAGAATCGTTCCAGGGATGTCTAGGTTGGCTTCCGCTGCCGATGCGACGTTCTTGATCAGCCCCAGCGCGATGATCGCCGCTGGAATGGCAAAGAAGAGGTTGACGTAGAGGCACCAGCGCCAGGAGAGGTATTCGGTCAGTGCGCCACCGAGCAGCAGTCCCACGGCGGCGCCACCGCCGCTGATCGCGCCGAAGATCGCGAACGCTTTGCCGCGCTCTTCAGGGTCGGTGAACGTTGTCGTAAGGATTGAGAGCGCAGCGGGGGCGAGGATTGCGCCGAAAGCACCCTGCAGCGCACGAGCCAAAACGAGCACTTCGAAGCTCTGCGCGCTGCCACCGATCGCAGACGCAACCGAGAAGCCGATCAGTCCAGCGATAAAGGTCCACTTGCGGCCGAACAGGTCGGAGAGTCTGCCACCGAGCAGCAGCAGCCCACCAAAGGCCAGCGCGTAAGCCGTGATGACCCACTGGCGCAAGTCATTCGAGAAGCCAAGGTCGGCCTGTGCTGAGGGCAGCGCAATGTTGACGATCGTCGCGTCGAGCACGACCATCAGCTGAGCTACACCTACTACTGCGAGGACGTACCAGCGGCGGGCGTGATGAGGGTTGCCGGCGTCATCGGCAACTGCTGTTGAGGTCAACGTGGGCTAGCCGAGACGGTTTTCAATCTGAAGCGGCGGCGCGGCGCCGGGCTCGGCCGTCTCCGGCAGCGGCTCGCCGCCAGCCGTGGCAGGCGCGCCAAGAACTGCCGCCAACTCGCCACTTTCATACATCTGGCCGACGATGTCGGCGCCGCCGACAAGCTCGCCGCGGACGAAAAGCTGAGGAATCGTTGGCCAGTTTGAGAGTGAAGAGAGCTCCTGGCGGATCCGCGGGTCGGCCAGCACGTCAACTGCAGCGAACTCGGTTTCGGTGGCGGCCAGCGCGGCACAGGTACGTGCTGAGAAACCGCACATCGGCTGTTCTGGAGTTCCCTTCATGAAGAGGATCACTTCGTTGGAAGTGATTGCATCTTGAAGTGCGTCGCGAAGTGGGTTTTCAGGCTGGTCGGTCATTGAGGCTCCGTCGTTAAGGCTAGGGCATGAATGCTGCCACCGAGCTCGCCTTCGCCAAAGATCGCGTAAACAAGGCGATGTTGTTCTACGAGGCTTAGGCCAGCAAACTCGCTGGCCACAACACGGGCGTTGAAGTGAACGTTGTCATCGCTGGCCACCTCGGCCTTGGAGCCGGGAATCCCAGTCTCGATTCGCTCTTTTACTTCTGCGGCAGTTGGCATTAGAAGGGAGGGTAGAGCACCGCTATACTTCGTGAAGCGATGAGTACAACGGAAGTCACATTCAAGGCCAAGGGAATCGTCCTGAGCGAAGTCGGAGCGACCAAAGCTCGCGAGTACCTTGACGCGCAAGGAGCCGACGTTGAAGTTGCCGGCCTCCGCGTCGGAGTCAAAGGTGGCGGCTGCTCGGGATTCCAGTACCAGCTCGCATTCGATGAGCAGCGCGAGAGCGACATCGTATTCGAGGATCACGGCCTCAAGTTGCTCGTTGACCCGCAGCACCTCGCTTACGTCGATGGATCAGAGATCGACTTCGTTGAATCGCTTCAGGGGGCTGGCTTCCAGGTCAATAACCCCAACGTCGTCGCTGCCTGTGGCTGCGGCTCTTCGTTCCAAGTCAAGGACGAAGAAGAAGAAGTAGTCAGCGCGCTTTAGTCGTCTGCTCGATCGATCGTCCACCAGATCACGCGACATGCGGCTGAGCGGTGTGGCCTCCAGCGCTCGGCGAGCTCCTCGAGCGCTGCTCGCTTTGGAGTTTGGTCTAGCCCGTAAGCCTGCTCGACTCCCTTGCAGATAGCGAGGTCGCCCCATGGCAGCACGTCTGGGCGACCGAGTTGGAACATCAGGAACATGTGCGCTGACCAGACACCTATTCCACGCACGGTCGTCAGCTCAGCAACCACTTCCTCATCAGGAAGCTCACTGATGTGGTCGAGGTCGAGTGCGCCGGACTCCACCTGCTCGGCGAGCGAGCGCAGATATGAGACCTTCGCGTTCGAGAGGCCAACTGCGGCGCGCAGCTCCTCGGGGTCGTCGGCGAGGATTTCGGCCGGAGTCGGGGGATGGCCGCCGAAGCGCTCGAGCAGTCGACCCCAGAGGATCGCTACTACGTGGTTTGAGAGCTGCTGGCCAACGATTGTGCGAACTAGCGCCGCGTAATGCTCGCGCTCGCGGTCGTTCTCCTCGACCAGCAAGACGTCATAGCGCTCCATCAGCTCGGCAAGGACTGGGTCCGACTCGGCTAAGTGGGCGCGGACCGCAGCGTCGTCGTGATCGGTTTTCAAGCCGAAAGGGCGTCGGCGGAAATCGGGGCGCCATCGAGCGCGATCAATGCCCGCTCGACTGAGGTGCGCATACAAGTAAAGCTTGGCGTGTCTTGCGCGGTGTAAGCCGATGCTTCGGTTGCTCGCAGCTTGTGGACGAGATCCATGAATAGCCCTGCGTCGTCTGTGTCGAAGGCGACGACGAATTCCTGATCATCGAGGCCAAACGAATAGGCCGTGTGGTTATCGACGCCCTTCGTCTCCTTCCCAATCTTGATGTGCTCCTGCATTATTTCCCAGCGCTGGTCGGCCGGCAGCAGGTACCAGTCGCGACGCTTGACGAACGGATATACGAAGACGTACTTACCTTTGAATGGGCGCGCGACAAAGCGAACATCGTCGGAGTACTCCGAGCCCTTGCGCATGCCCAGATAGGCGTAAGGCGTTGTGCACCACTTCATCAGCCCGCTTTGGCCGAGCACGACGCCGAACTCGTGGATGCGGTCAAGATTTTCGCATTCGACAGAGATCATCAGATCGCAGTCGCCGCGGATGCCAACCAGCGAGAAGGCTTGAAGCAGGTGGTCGGAGCCGAAGTCATCACAGGCCGCCAAGAACTCTTCTTTGCCGGCTAGACGCTCCGCTGGATCGAGCCGCTTCCAAGCTGGATCGACGCTGAGGAAGGTGTATTTGACGAAGTGGCGCATTGGTGGAAATAACTCCTTCGATAAGGGTACGGACAATGGAATCTTTCGGGATCGCCCGTCTAGTGGTCAGAATAGAGCTGATGCAGATTCAAACCCGACCCGCAGCGTGCCGCTTGGCGCTGGCCGCCGCGGCCACAGTGAGCTGCGCGCTGGCTCTGGCGCTGCTATTCCCGGCAGGCGCCGCGAGCGCCAGTGCGGGTGCACCGCGCGTGCTGATCGTCTTCCTGCCAGGCCAGCTCAAAGTGCCGCCCGCTCTCGGCGCTGTTGGATCGGCCCCAAAGCGCAAAGTCCAACGAACCGTTACAGACCAGCTGGCTGCTCAGAGCCAGCTCTCGGTCGGGCTCAGCAGCCCCGTCCAAGGGCGCTACATCGCAGCCCAAGCCCTGCTTGACATCACGCAGGGAACGCGTGTCTCTCTCTCCAGTTACAGCCCCGAAATCCCACCTTCGATGGTGCTAGTCCCCGACCAACGCGGCGCCTACTTCCGTGGCTGGATGGCGGTCGAGAAGCGTGCCAGAGACGCCCCGGCTCAAGTTGTGCCGGGGTTGCTCGCTGGTTCGATTGGCGGCGGCGCGGCCTACGCTGGCGTTGAGGGGCAGCCGCAGAAAGACGCTGTAGTAGCTGCCGACCGGGCCGGGCGAATTGAACGGCTCTCGATTGGCTCGGCGGCGTCGCTTCCTGCCCGCGCTCAGGCGCTGCTGAGCGAAAGGCGGCTGGTGGTGGCGACTCTGGCTGCCGGCGACGCTGGTGATCGTCAGCTAAGCACGCTGCTGGCTGAGCGCGACTCAAACGAACTGCTGATCGTGATGCGCTCTCCGCCCGGTAGGCGCGGCGCGCAGCTGCTGCCGGTTGGCATTGCCGGACTTGGCAAGCCAGGAACCCTAAGTTCGTCGACGACGCACCTTGATGGGGTCGTCGCCGGAATTGACATTCTTCCAACGGCCTTCGACTGGTTGGGCGTTCCAATTCCCAGCGCCGCCAGCGGCCAGCCAATTCAGGTCTTGCCTGGCCGCGACACGCAGCAGTTGCTGGCCCTGAAAGGCCGACTTCAGGTCGTGGGGCAGCGCCGCTTCCCGGTGTTGTGGGCTCTGCTCGGCGGCTGGCTGATTCTGACGCTGGTCGCGATGCTTGCCGCCGACCGTCAAGGCATGCGCTGGGCGATGCGCTGCGGCGCGCTGGCGATCTTCTGGCTGCCTTCGGTCCTGCTTCTCACCGCAGCGCTAGCGCCGTCGATGGTGGTCGAGATGCTGCTCGTCGTCTTCGGCTCGCTGCTCTTGGGGATCGCCAGCGACTATGTCGTCCCTTGGCCACGGGCGCCGGCGCTTCCGGCGTTTGTGGCTGTCGGTGCCTACATTGTCGATTTGGCATTTGGCTCGCCGCTGATCATCCGATCGCTGCTCGGCCCCAATCCGCTGTTTGGTTCGCGCTTCTACGGCATCGGCAATGAGCTCGAGTCGACGCTGCCGGCGCTGCTCTTGATCGGTCTAGGCGCGCTCTTGTTCGGCCGTGGCCGCTCGCGCGGGGCGGCGGCTCTGTTCGCCGGTTTCGGGCTCGTGCTGGGTGTCGCGCTCGGGGCGGCGCAGCTCGGCGCCGACGTTGGTGGCGTCATGACGGTGGCGGCCGGGTTCGGTGTAGCTGTGCTGCTGATGTTGCCTGGCCGCCTGTCGGGCAGGACGATCGCGCTGGTTGCAATCGCACCGTTCGCGGCGCTCGCCCTGCTGGCAGCGATCGATCTGCTCAGCGGCGGCGATTCACACTTCACTCGGACCGTGCTGCGCGCCGACGGCTCGGGCGCGTGGTGGGAGATTTTCGTGCGCAGAATTGAGCTAGCGGGACGCGGCTTAATCCGAGGTTTGATGCCGGTCGCGACGCTGATCGCGCTGTTGACCATTGTGCTCGGGATCATTCGCCGCAGCCGGCTGCTGGCGCCGGTCGACGGCGACTTTGGCTGGCGCGCCGGACTCGCCGGTGCGGCGGCAGTTGGAGTGTTCGGGGCAATCTTTAACGATTCCGGGCCGATGCTGCTGCTTTTTGCCGTTTTCGTAGCAATCTGCGGCGCGACCTATCTGCGTGGCGACCCGCTGTTAGCTGACGGTCGCGCGCGCTAAGATCGGTCGTCCGATGCGGATCGCAATTGTCTCGCCGTACTCGTGGAGCTATCCCGGCGGTGTCGCGCGTCATATTGAGGCGCTGGCAGCCTCTCACCGTCAGGCAGGCCACGAGGTGCGGATCATCACTCCGGTTGACCCCCCAGGCCCGCGCAGCACTCGTCTGCACGGCGGCACGGCGCCGCAAGAGCGTCAACTTGACGGCCACATCGTTGATCTCGGGCGCACGGTTGGAATCCCTGCGAACGGCGCCGTCTCCAACCTTTCGCTCTCCCCGGCCGCGGTCCAGCGGCTAGGCGAAGCGCTCGCTGAGGGCAATTTCGACGTAGTTCACGTTCATGAGCCGGTCGTCCCGCTTATTAGCTGGATGGCGCTCAATTGCAGTTCAACGGCTCTGGTTGCGACTTACCACACCTATGCAACCAACCGGCTGACGCAGGGGATCGCGAACCTCTTTGGAGCGCGGCGAAGGATGCGCCGGCTCCACGCGCGTATCGCCGTCTCCGAGGCTGCCACTTGGACCGCGCGCCGGTTCTATGGAGGCCGATACAGCGTGATCGCCAACGGCGTTGAGCTGCCGGTCGGTGGGCCGCCGACGAAGGCCCTCGGGTCGGCCGGCAAGCTAAAACTCGTGTTCGTCGGCCAGGCTGTTGACCGCAAGGGCTTGCCGGTTCTACTTTCGGCCTTCGAAGGGTTGCGCGAACACATCGATGCTGAGCTGACAATCATCGGCGCTACCGCCGATGACGTTGAGCCGCTACTGGTTGACTCGCGTGGCGTCACAGTCGCCGGGCTCATCGACGACGCTGAGAAACAGCGTTTGCTCGCTGAAGCCGATCTGCTGGTAGCCCCGTCGCTTGGCGGAGAGAGCTTCGGAATGGTCCTGACCGAGGCTTTTGCCGCCGGCACGCCGGTCGTAGCCAGTGAGATTGCCGGCTATCGCGATGTTGTCGACGACGGCGCGAATGGTGTTCTTGTGCCGCATGGTGATCCGCTCGCGCTAGCCGAGACGCTGCGAGACCTAGCGCTCGAGCCCGCGCGACGGGCGGAGCTCAATAGTGGTGCCGCGGCCAGCGCCGCGCAGTACAGCTGGCCGGTAATCAGCGAACAGACGACGCGAATTTATGAGCAGGCGATAGCTGCGCACGCCTCTGCGCAAGCGGCCGCCGGTCAGCGCCAACTCAGCCCCGCGGAGAAGCTTGACGCCGACGGTCTCCCGGCCGTGCCGGCTCAGCGGCTGGAGACGATCGAACCGGAACCGGCCGGAGGCTGGCGCCGGGCACGGCTGCGAAGCGCAGTCCGCCACGTTGCGCTGCTGGTTGCAGTCAGCCTCACGGTCTGCCTGGCGATCGTCGCGCTTGAGAAGATCGGCGTCGACCGCGTGATCGCCAGCCTGCTGCAGTCAAGCCCCGCCTGGGTCTTGGCGGCGGTCGCCGTGATGTGCCTCTCGATGGTGCTGCGCGCGGTCTCCTGGCACGCAATTCTTCACGCGGCGCTTCCAGATCGAGTGTTGACGCAGCTCGACACGCTCCGAGCTACCGCTATCGGCGTTTTGATGTCATCGACGCTTCCGGCGCGGCTCGGCGAGCCAGCCCGTGCGATCGTCATCTCACGCCGCGCCGGGCGCCCGCGTGAAACTATGCCTACTGTCGTTGGAACACTCGTCTCGCAGACAGTGCTGAACGTGATTGCGCTGCTGGTCCTCGCTGCGATCGCACTCTCGAGCGTTCCGATCTTTAACCAGAGGCACGGTGCGCTGCTGGCAGTCGTCTTCATTCCCGTCGTGCTGCTCGTCATTGTTCTCGTCGTCCCCGCCGTGCTGGCCGCCAGCGGCAGTGAGCGCTTCGGCCGAACACGCGCCGTAATCCGCCCACTGCTGAAAGCCGCACGCCAAGTTCGTAGCGGTCTGCGCGTCTTCACGCGGCCGCGCGACGGTTTACTGGCGCTCGCCGCTCAGCTCAGCGCTTGGGCACTTCAGGCCCTCGCTTGTTACCTGCTCTTGGCGGCGATCGGGCTCGACGGCCGCGCCGGCATCGGTGCCGCCGCCGCCGTGCTGCTGGCTGTCAACGTGACGGCGCTGGTCCCGGCGACACCGGCCAACGTTGGCGTTTTCCAGGCCGCCTGCGTTGCCGTTCTCACCGGCGCCTACGGCGTCAGCGCCGCCGACGCTCTCGCATACGGGATTGTGCTGCAGGCGGTAGAGGTCGCAACCGCTGTCCTGATGGGTGTTCCAGCTCTGCTCGGCGAAGGGCTCAGTTGGCGCGACGTGCGTCTCCGCGCGCTTCACTCGACGCCGGTGCGCCTAGGACCAGCGGCCGACCGCAGCGCAGGTAACGCCAAGCCCAGCTCAATCAGCGCGTAGGAAGACGTCCGGCGGCGGCGAACTCTTCTCGGTGGCCGACGCTTGGGTTTACATGCTTCGCTGTGCCGACGGCAGCCTCTACACCGGCTGGACCAATGACCTAGAGAAGCGCCTTGAAGCGCACAGCGCGGGCACCGGCAGCCGCTACACGCGCAGCCGCCTGCCGGTTGTGCTGGCGGCCTCGTTCGAGATGGAGGACCGATCAGCAGCTCAGCGCGAAGAGGTTCGAATCAAACGGCTCTCACGGGCCGACAAGCTGGCGCTGATCGCCTAACCGGCAACGGGCGTTTCGTCAACTTCTTCGCTCAGCTGTGGATCTTCATCGGGAATCTCGCCCAGCTGCGTCGGGTCACGGTCGCTGCCAGCGATAACGTCATCGGCGCGTTGGCGCGCGTTCGTAGGCAGCTTTCCGGATTTCATGCCGAAATAGGTTGCGTCGGGGTGATGGGCGACGAGCGCCAGTGTTGACTGCTCGGGCTCTGGTGCGAAACCGTCGGTCAGCGTCATCCCAATCTGGCTGAGGTCAAGGAGTTGATCAAGCTTCTCGTGCTCGGATTGTTCGGGCACGGCGGGGTAACCCCACGAGTAGCGGCGGCCTTGCGCCTCGCCGATGCCGAGGTCGTCGCGCACCTGAGCATGGACCAGCTCTGCAAGCCCTTCGGCAGTCTGCACGCCAAGGCCGTGGACGAAGAGCTGCTCGGCGTATTCGCCGTCATCCTCGAGCTTCGCCATCAGCTCCGTGACCTCTGAGCCCGAGGTGACCGCCTGTAGCGCCACGACGTCGAGCTCGCCGGAATCCTTCGGGCGGTAGAAGTCGGCCACACAGATGCGGTCGTGGCCGGGTTGGCGCGGGCATACGAAGCGGGTTAGAACGGTCTCTCGATCGTCTGGGTCGAGTACGACGATGTCGTTGCCCTCTGAATAGCAGGGGAAGTAACCGAGCAGCGCGCGTGGGCGTAGGTAATCCTGCTCGGCCCACATCTGTTCGAGGCGCGGCCGAAAATCATTTTCGAGCAGCTCGGTCCAAGCCTCGCCCTTGACGCCGCGGCCACCCCAATGGAGTTTGAACAGGACGTGGGTGTCAAGGTGGTGGTAGAGAGCGTCCATGTCGATCGGCACTTCGCGAACGCCCCACCATGGCGGCGTTGGCACAGGCACATCGGTGCTGGCAGCAGACCGGACGCTGTCGTCGTCTGTCGGCAGCGCCTCCGGCTCGGGCCCCTTCTGGCGCAGCGCCAGCGCGTCGGCGCGCAGCTCCGCGACGAGTAGCTCCCGCTGCTCAGGTTCGACCAGCGCGTCCATCTTCGCGAGGCCCTCAAAGGCGTCCTTGCAGAAAAATACGCCAGGCTCGTAGATCTCATCCGACTCGCGGCCGCCGGGGTAGAGCGCGCGCAGGCCAAAGTCTTTGTTGATGGCTGCGCCGCCGATCAGCACGGGGTAGTCGAGGCCTTGCGCTTGAAGCTCACCGATACAGAGCGGCATCTGCTTCGAAGTCGAGACCAGCAGCGCGCTGAGGCCAATCGCGGTTGCTTCGTGCTCTTTCGCCGCCTCGAGAATTGCTTGAATTGGAACCTGCTTGCCGAGGTCGATCACGGTGTAGCCGTTGTTGGTGAGAATCGTGTTGACGAGCGACTTGCCGATGTCGTGAACGTCGCCGAAGACGGTGGCCAGCACGACCGTGCCCTTGGTGTAGCCCTCAATCCGATCCAGGAAGTTTTCAAGCCGCGCGACTGCGCGCTTCATTACCTCTGCTGACTGCAGCACGAAGGGGAGGATCAGCTCGCCTGCGCCGAACTTGTCGCCGACCTCCTTCATTGCTGGGAGCAGAACCTCGTTGAGCGTCGGAACGGCGCCGATCTTCTCTACCGACAGATCGATCCAATCCTCGACGCCCTCCTTGCGGCGGCGCAGGATGTGGAAGTGGAGCGCCTCCTCCGGCTCCATCCCTTCGGTCGGGTTGGCCTTTTCGGCCTCCTGATCTTCGCCGCTGCGCGACTCAAAGTGGTTGATAAACAGCTCGAGCGCATCCTCTCGGCGGTTGAAAACGAGATCATCGGCTAGCGCGCGCTCCTCGTCGGAGATCTCGCCGTACGGGGTGATGTGGTTCGGGTTGACCATCGCTAGGTCGAGGCCCGCGTCAACGCAGTGGTGAAGGAAGACCGAGTTGAGTACGGCGCGGGCGGTAGGGGAGACGCCGAAGGAGACGTTCGAGACGCCCAGTGAGGTCTTGACGCCGGGAATTTCAGCCTTGATGCGGCGGATTCCCTCGATCGTCTCGACAGCCGACGGGCGCCATTCCTCGTCGCCGGTCGTCAGCGTGAACGTCAGCGCGTCGAAGATCAGCAGCTCAGGGTCGAGTCCGTGCTCGTCGCAGCAGAGCTCTTTCAGTCGCAGTGCGATCTCGACCTTGCGTTCAGCCGTCTTCGCCATTCCAATCTCATCAATCGTCAGCGCGATCACGGCGGCGCCATGCTGAACGGCTGCCGGCACGACGGTGTCGAGCTTGTCGCGCCCGGCCTCAAGGTTGATCGAGTTGACGATCGCGCGGCCAGGAATTTGGTCGAGCGCAGCGGCGATCACGGATGGCTCGGTTGAGTCGATCTGCAGTGGTGACGGCTGCGTTAGCGAGACGCGCTTTGCGACTTGGCGCATCTGCTCGTCCTCATCCTCACGCTCGGTTAGCGCGACGCAGAGGTCGAGCACGTGGGCGCCGCCTTCGACTTGATCCTCAGCAATTTGAACTAGGCCGTCATAGTCGTCGGTGAGCAGCATCTCCTTTGCTTTGCGCGAACCTTGCGAGTTGACGCGCTCGCCGACGATCGTCGGCGTTGGGTCCTGTACAAGGGCGGTCGCCGTCATCATCGAGCTGACGCGCGGAGCGCGCGGGGCGGGGCGGGGCGAGACCGCCAGCCCGGCGCAGCGCTCAGCGATCGCAGCGATGTGGGCGGGGGTTGTGCCGCAGCAGCCACCGACGATGTTTACGCCGTAGCGCTCGACGAATTCGCCGAGGATCTCGGCCAGTGCCTCTGGCGTTTCAGGGAAGATTGTCTCGCCGTCGGGGCCCTGCAGTGGCAATCCCGCGTTGGGAACGCACTGAATTGGTACCGGGGAGAACTCACCGAGGAAGCGGATCGCGTCGCGCATGTCCTCGGGGCCGGTTGAGCAGTTGAGGCCGATCGCGTCTACCTTCAGCGACTCAAGCGTCGTTAGGACGGCGTCGATGTCTGTGCCGAGTAGCATCTTGCCGCCGTTTGGCAGCAGCGACACCGACGTTTGGATCGGCACGCTGCGCCCGGCCGTGACGAACGCTTCACGGGCGCCGAAGATCGCGGCCTTTACTTCCAAGATGTCCTGCGCCGTTTCGATCAGCAGCAGGTCAACGCCACCTTCGAGCAGCCCGCGTGACTGCTCCTCAAAGATCGTCACCAGTTCGCGGAACGAGATCGCGCCAAGGGTCGGGTCATCGGAAGAGGGGAGTTGGCCGGTCGGCCCGATCGAGCCGGCGACGAAGCGATCTTCACCGACTGCGGCGCGGGCGATCTCGCCGGCGCGCCGGTTTATCTCCAGCGTGTGATCGGCGAGACCCCACTCTTCGAGCTTTAGTCGGCTGGCCTGGAACGTGTCGGTCTCGACAACCTCTGCTCCCGCTTCAACCATCGAAGTGTGAACGCCCTCAATCACGTCGGGGCGATTGAGGATCAGCGCCTCATGGCACTTTCCGGCCAGTCCGCCGTAATCCTCGCTCGAGAGGTCGAACTGCTCAAGCGTTGCGCCCATGCCGCCGTCAAAGACGACGACGCGCTCGTTGATTGCCGCCAGATAGTCGCGCATAAGCCGCAAGATTAGCAGCAAAACGCGAAACCTTGACATAACCGTGTCAAGGTCTCGCGGCGGCCAATCGAGCGTTCAATTACTTGATGAAGAGCATCTCCGAGTACTTCGGAAGCGGCCAGAGGTCGTCGGCGACGAGCCCTTCGAGCTTGTCGGCCGTTTCGCGCGCCTTGTCCATCGCAGGAATCACCTTGTCGCGCATGTACTCCGCCTCTTTTAGCCCCTCGACAGCAGGGTGGCCAGCATTGGCCTTCTCGAGCACTTTCAGCCGCTTGAGGAACTCGTCGGTCGATGCCTTGAGTTCGCTTGACAGCGCAGTCATTCCCGCGTCCTTGCATTCGGCTAGATAGCGGACTGCGGCTGGGAGGATCATTGTGCGCGCCATCGAAGCGGCCGTTTCGGCTTCGATATTAAGCTTCGTCGCGTACTGCTCGGCGGCAACTTCGAAGCGAGCCTCAAGCTCGCGCTCGTTGAGCACGTCGTACTGCTCGAAGACCTGAATCGTCGATTTTGCTACCAGCCATGGCAGCGCGTCCGGCGTCGTACGCAGGTTCGCGAGGCCGCGCTTAGCGGCTTCCTTCTGCCATGCGTCGGCATAACCGTCGCCGTCAAAGACGATCCGCTTGTGCGCCTTCCAGGTCTTCTTGATCGTGTCGAGAATCGCGTCGGGGCGCTTCTTCCCCTTCTTTTTCGCAGCCTCAACCTCGGCGACCATGATGTCGATCGACTCGGCAACGATCGTGTTCAGCGCCGTATTGACGAAACCGAGCGACATGCTCGAGCCCGGCGCGCGGAATTCAAAGCGGTTGCCGGTGAAGGCGAACGGCGAGGTGCGGTTGCGGTCGCCGCCATGGAGTGGCAGCGGCGGCAGCACCGGCGTTCCCAGCCCGAGGAAATTGCCGGCTGCGCTATCTGTCGCTTTGCCGGCAGCAACAGCGTTGAAAGCCCGCTCTAGCTCACTGCCAAGGAAGATCGAGATGATCGCCGGCGGCGCTTCGTTGGCGCCGAGACGATGATCCTGACCGACGTTGGCAACGCTCGCACGCAGCAGCTCCTGATGGCGGTCGACCGCGGCGATAACGGCGGCGCAGAAGAAGAGGAATTGGATGTTCTCGGCCGGGGTGTCGCCTGGATCGAGCAGGTTTTGGCCGCTATCGGTACCCATCGACCAGTTGTTGTGCTTGCCGGAGCCGTTGACGCCAGCAAATGGCTTTTCGTGCATCAAGCAGACGAGGCCGTAGCGACGGGCAACGTTCTCAAGCACCTGCATCGTCAGCTGCTGATGGTCGGAGCCGACATTTGAGTTCTCGAAGATCGGCGCCAGCTCGTACTGCGACGGCGCGACTTCGTTGTGACGCGTCTTTACCGGTACGCCGAGCCGCTGCAGTTCGCGCTCGGTCTCGAGCATGCAGGCCAGGACCCGCTCCGGAATCGTGCCGAAGTAATGCTCGTCGAGCTCATGACCTTTCGGCGGCTTGGCGCCGAAGAGCGTGCGGCCAGTCGTGTATAGGTCAGGGCGCTCGTAGAAGTACTGCTCGTCGATCAGGAAGTACTCCTGCTCAGGTCCGACCGTCGTGAATACGCGGCTGGCGGCCTTGTCGCCGAACAATTTGAGCGCCCGAAGCGCGACCGTTGAGAGCGAATCCATCGAGCGCAGCAGAGGCGTCTTGTGGTCGAGCGCTTCGCCTGTCCAAGAGACGAAGGCGGTAGGGATGCAGAGCACCGAACCATTTGGATTCTCGAGAATGAATGCAGGCGAGGTTGGGTCCCATGCCGTGTATCCACGGGCCTCAAAGGTGGCGCGAATGCCGCCGGTAGGGAACGAGGATGCGTCAGGCTCGCCCTGAATCAGTTCCTTGCCCGAGAAGGCGGCCAGCGCGGTGCCGTCGCCGACGGGCTCAAAGAAGGAATCGTGCTTTTCAGCCGTCATGTTCGTCAGCGGCTGGAACCAGTGCGTGAAGTGTGTTGCGCCGTGCTCCATTGCCCAAGTGCGCATCGCGTCGGCGACGGCATCGGCTAGGGCAGGGTCGAGCGGTTCGCCGTCGGCGAGCGTCTTCTGCAGCTTCGCGAAGACGGCCTTCGGTAGGCGAGCCTTCTGGGCTGCCACGTTGAAGACATTCTCGCCGTAGATCGCTGCCGCCGATTCGGTGATGTCGGACTGGCCGCTGCCGTCGGAGCTTGCTGCCCACTGCGCGGCGGTTACGTTCTGCTGACGGGTCTTCGAAGCCATCTTGATCTCCAGATTTGTTGGTTTTCGCGCTCTTCACGCGAGTGACGTTGACGAGATTAGATGCGATCTCGTTCGCGCACGTTATCCCGATGTCTAAAGCGAGTGCCGCGCGGTACGCCCTAGTGGGGCCGGGTCAGGGCGCGCCGATTATCCAGATTGGAGAGCGGAGCCGGTAGATCTTTCTACCTGCGGCTAATAGCGCAGCGCAGATTCGCCGCAAGACTGCCAGTCAAATCAATCTGGAGGTCCGATGAAGCGCTCTGCCCCGATAATCGCCGCAATTACCAGCGTTGCCATGCTGCTGGCCGTGCCCGCAGTTGCCTCGGCCGATATCTACGACGCCGTTGGCGTTCCCGACACCGTCGGCATTAACTCGATGTGGGTATTTGTAGCCGCCTGCCTCGTGCTCTTTATGCAGGCTGGCTTCGCACTTCTAGAGATCGGCTTCTCGCGCGGCAAGAACGCCGGCACGATCGTCGCCAAGATCCTGACCAACTTCTCGATCGCCGCAATCATGTATTGGGCGATTGGCTTCGCGCTGGCATTCGGCGGCGCCAGCGGCAAGATCATCGGCACCGAAGGTTTCTTCCTACGCGACTATGGCGATCCGATTACTGCATTCCCGGTGATGGGATTCTCCGACGCGACGATTGAGTCGAAATGGTTCTTCCAGTTCGTGTTCTGCGCCGTCTCTCTTGCGATCGTTTGGGGAACGACGCTGGAGCGGATCAAGTTTGGCGTCTACGTCATTTTCGCTGTGATTTTCGCCGGCCTGATTTACCCGATCGCCTCCGGCTGGGTCTTCGGCGGTGGCTGGCTTCAGGCCAACCTCGGCATGCAGGATTTCGCCGGTTCGACAGCGGTCCACCTCGTCGGCGCGACAGCCGGCCTGGCGGTGCTGCTGCTGCTCGGCGCTCGTAAAGGCAAGTACGACGCTGAGGGGCGCCCGCGGGCGATCCCCGGTCACAACATGCCGCTCTTCGGGCTAGGCGTGATCATTCTGCTGCTCGGTTGGTTCGGCTTTAACCCGGGCTCCACGTTTGGAGCAATGGACGGTCGTTTCACGGAAGTGGCGCTCGTCACGCTGCTGGCCGCAGGTGCCGGGACGATCGGCGCGCTACTGGTCAGTTGGCTGAAGACGCACACGATCGACATCGGCATGGCCGGCAACGGCATGATCGGCGCGCTCGTAGCGATCACTGCGCCATCGGGTTACGTGGCGCCTTGGGCTGGCGTGCTGATCGGCCTGATCGCCGGTTTCATCGTCCCGCTCGGCGTCTACGCAATCGACAAGCGGCTCGACGATCCTGTCGGCGCGCTGACAGCTCACGGCATCTGCGGTATCTGGGGCACGCTCTCGTGCGGCCTCTTCACGCTGCCGGTGCTGGCCGAGTACAACGGTGTCGGCAAGGGCGGTCTGTTTTACACCGGCTCGTTCAGCCAGCTCGGCGACCAGGTGATCGGCGTGGTCGTCGTATTCGCCTTTGTCTTCGCCGCCAGCTACGCAACTTTCTGGGCGATCAAGAAAACGTACGGCCTGCGTGTGACCGAGGCCGAAGAAGACGCCGGACTCGACATCTCCGAGCACGGCATGTACGGCTACCCGGAACAGTTCATCCCCGCACCGGAGCTCGTTGGTTACGGTGCGGC
The DNA here is from genome assembly GCA_030725785.1 of Solirubrobacteraceae bacterium. Classification (GTDB taxonomy): domain Bacteria; phylum Actinomycetota; class Thermoleophilia; order Solirubrobacterales; family Solirubrobacteraceae; genus F1-60-MAGs163. The sequence continues at coordinate 30,582 of JANRFB010000090.1, read as the reverse complement.
TCCCCAGCTCGGTTCTCCGGGCGTATCCTCATAAGCAGCTGAAAAGGAGCTTGCGTAATGAAGAAGATTGAAGCGATCATCCGTCACGAGGCTTTCGAGCCGATCCGACTGGAGCTGCTGGAGCTGGGCTTCCCATCAATGACGGTCCTGGAAGTAAAGGGATCGGGTCGTCAGAAGGGGATCGTCGAGACCTACCGCGGCGCCGAACTGACCAACTATCTGAGGCCAAAAGTGCAGATCAACTGCGTCGTCTCAGACGCCGACGTCGAAGCTGTCGTCGAGTCGATCCTCAAACACGGCCGCACCGGCGCGGTGGGCGACGGCAAGGTGTTCATCATGCCGGTCGATGATGCCTACCGCGTCCGCACCGGCGAATCGGGCGAAGAGGTGTTGCAGGCTCATCCCGAGGCAGCGGACGAGGCCAAGTAGGCCGCTGGCCGACTACTCACCCTTCTGTACGACCTGCCCGGTGGCGGGGTCTACGCTCGAATCTTGCGGACGTCGCGTGACGTTGACTGTGAGTGTTCCGGCGGGGACCCCGCCATCGGCGGTTACGGCCCGTGCCTTGCCATTCAGCCCTGCGCCGGCGCGGTATTCAATAGTCCGCGTGCCGGGCTGGGTTGCACTGAGAGACCAGACGAACTGGCGCTCGGCGCCGGCCGCAAGAGGCCCCAGCGCCCACGTATTGACGTACGCGGTGGTGCCGTTGATCGGGCCAATGTTTACAACCCAGAACGGTCGAACCGGGTCGGCAACTCCGGGCTCGGTAGTGCGGTAGTTGAGACCGTTGACGGTCATCGTGACGTTGGGAATTTCCTGCGTCCCGACATTCTGAACCGTGATCTTGAGCTTTGAACTCTCGCCTAGTCCCTGCCTGCGGGGGAACGAAGCCTTCGAGACCGCGACCTCGTAGGTAGCGGTTGGTTCATCCGCGTCCTGCATCTCGCCACCACCGCAGCCGCTGGCCCCGGCGGCCAGCAAGGCGACCGCGGCAACGCAACCGAGCGTGATCTTTAATGAAGCCGAGCTGCTCACGAGTGGCGACGCTAGCACAGCGAGGCCGGGTTGAGGGGGAGCTTTGGGGCGCCGGATTGCGGAATTGGGCACAAGCTATTTGCGGCTACCCCGCTGCCTGTCGTAAGATAAGAGAGCTGCGTAGGTCGAGCGGTTTTCTGCAGTTCAACCGGAGAGGGGGAGAGATGGCTCGAAGTGCCGCCGATCGGACAATCGCCCCAGCGCGCGACTTCTTTGAGCAGGTCGGGGACATGATGATCCTGACCGGGAAGACGATCATCTCTGCGGTTCGTCCGCCATTCCCTTACGGCGGCGAATTCATCCTCCAGTTCCTCTTCGCACTTCGTCTCTGTTGGTTCCCGCTGCTGATCTCTACGGTCGCCTTCGGATACGGCGCGCCAGGGCTACAAGCCGCCAACTTCCTTGTTCTTTTCGGCGCTTTGGACCGTCTCGGCGGCTTCTTTGTGCTCGCCTCAATTCGTGAATTTGCGCCCCTAGTTACGGCAATCGTGCTCGCTGGGGTCGCCGGAACGGCGATCACCGCCGACCTCGGCGCACGCAAGATCCGCGAGGAGCTCGACGCACTTCAGGTGCTCGGCGTAGATCCGATCAAGAACCTAGTTGTGCCGCGCTTCCTGGCACTGATGCTGGTCACTGGCCTCTTCGACATCTACGCGCTGCTGTTCGGAATCTTCGGCGGAATCCTCGCGACGCTCGTCTATCACGCGCCATTGGGTCCGTTCTGGGCAACGTTCTTCACCAACGCCTCGGTCACCGACCTCTGGGGATCGGTTCTGAAGTGCACCTGTTACGGCGCGATCATCGCGATCGTCTGTTGCTACAAGGGGATGACTGCGTCTGGAGGTGCCGCCGGAGTAGGGCGAGCAGTCAACCAAGCGGTCGTGATCTCGTTCCTCGGCATCTTCGCCTTCAACTACGTTTTCACGCAGACGCTGCTCGCTACTCACCCCGAAATCAACGTCATTCGATAAGGGGCTGAGCGAGCGATGAATCCGAACAGCTGGCTAGCAGTTCCTCGCGATCTACTCGTCTCGTTCGGTGAGATAACCAAGTTCTGCAGCACAGTTGTGGTCGAGGTAGTCGGCCTCAAGGTGTTGAAGTTCTTTGGCGAGGCGCTGCGCCAGTCGGGAATTTTGATCGTCTCCTCGGCGCTGGTGATCTGGGGTCTCGTGTTCATCATCGGGCTGCAGTGCGGGATTGAGGGTGCTTACTTCAACCGCTCGGTCGGGTCGCCAGCCTACGCCGGCGTCTTCGCCGCTTGGTGCGACCTGCGCGAGCTCGTTCCCTACGCCTTCGGCTACATGATGGCGGCCAAAGTTGGCACCGGCATCGTTGCCGAGATCGGCTCGATGCGAATCACGGAAGAGATCGACGCTCTCGAAGTGATGGGGATCGACTCGATGACTTTCCTATGCGCGACCCGGCTACTAGCCGCATGGATGGTGCTGCCTTTTCTTTACATCTCCGCAGTCGGCGCCGGTTTCGCGGCGAGTTACCTCGCCGTTGTGATTCAGATTGGTGAGGTTTCGCAGGGCGGTTACTCGCTGATCTTCTGGCAGTTCCAAAACCCTCCCGACCTCTTATTCAGCGCCATGAAGGCGATGTCAATGGCGACCGTGATCGTGCTCGTCGGTTGTTATTACGGCTACACGGCAAGCGGTGGCCCTGTCGGGGTGGGCACGGCGACGGCGAAATCAATGGTTCTCAACATCGTGCTCGTGCATCTGATCGGGATGCTCGGCACGCAGCTCTTCTGGGGCCAAAACCCGCGAGCACCAATCGGAGGCTAAGCGATGTCAGGGCAAGAAAAAGGTGATCAGCCAATCGATCCGACCGAGCGCGTCAAGGTCGTGCGGGAAGCGAAGATGGGTAGCGAAGAGGAATACCGCTGGCACACCGGGCTGAACCGGCCCACAGGAGTGCCGGATGCGATTGAATTCATCGATGTTCACAAGGCGTTCGGGCGCAACAAGATCCTCAAAGGACTCAATCTCGGGTTGCCTGAGGGCAAGATCTCGATGATCCTTGGGCCGTCAGGAACCGGAAAGTCGGTCTGCATTAAGCACATGGTCGGGCTGCTCTACCCCGATGACGGCGATGTGCTCGTTCACGGTGAGTCGGTTCCAAATCTGCGCGACGAGGAACTCTTCGAGATGCGCAAGAGGTTCGGCGTGCTCTTTCAAGACGGCGCACTCTTCGGTTCGATGAACCTGCTCGACAATGTCGCGTTCCCGCTGCGTCAGCACACCGATAAGAGCGAGGACGAGATCATGGGGATCGTCAACGCGCGCCTTGCCGAGGTTGGCCTGACAGAGGCCGGCGACAAGATGCCCAACGAGCTTTCGGGCGGCATGCGCAAGCGTGCCGGCTTTGCTCGCGCCTTGGTGCTCGACCCTGACATCGTGCTCTTCGACGAGCCTGACTCGGGGCTCGACCCTGTTCGTACGGCGCTGCTCTGCGAGCTGATTCAGGAGATCCACGAGGAGAATGGCGGCGCCTACACGGTGATTACGCACGACATCATGAGTGCCCGCCGCGTAGCCGAGTACATCGCCGTGCTCTGGCGCGGGCGGATCGTTGAAGCGGGGCCGGCCGAGGAGCTATTCAACTCCGACAACGACTTTGTGCGCCAGTTTCTTTCGGGTTCCGCTCAAGGTCCTCTGGGGATGGAGTAACGCGATTAACGGCTGGCCGACATGGATGACGGCAGGCGGACGGGCATGAAGCCGGCTCGCATAGTGACGCTGCTCGTAGCGGCGGTCGCCGTCGTGCTCGTAGTGATCGTCATATCCGGCGGGAGTTCGAACCCGACCTACGTGATGACCTTTGAGACCGCCGGCCAGCTGGTCAACGACAACGACGTTCAGGTTGGTGGCCGCCGCGTTGGCAAAGTCAGCAACATTGAGCTGACGGACAACAATCAAGCCACCGTCACGATCGAAGTAGAAGAACCTTATGCGCCTCTGCATGACGGAACGACCGCCGTGATGCGCGCGACCTCACTATCCGGCGTCGCCAACCGCTACATCGCGCTTACGCCCGGGCCGCAGAGCGCGCCGCTGATCGCCGAGGGCGAGACGATTCCGGTAGACCAGACAACGACGATCGTTGATATCGACCAGCTCTTCAACACGCTCGACCCCGAGACGACGAAGGGGCTTGCCGAGGTGATCCAGGGCTTCGGCACTTGGTACCGCGGTCGCGGTCTCGATGCACGCAAAGGGTTGCCATACCTCTCGCCGTCACTGAACGCGACAATCGGCCTGATCGAGAAGCTCAACAGTGATCAGCCAGCGCTTGAGCAGATGCTTCAGAGCACCTCATCGGTGGTTGGAACGTTGGCTGCGAAGGGGCCGACGCTGACCAATCTCGTCACCAACGCCAACATCAGCTTGGGTGCGATCGCAGATGAGAACGAGTCGCTGGCCGAAGCACTCGATTACCTGCCGCAGACGCTGCGGCGCGGCAGCACAACCTTTGTCAATTTGCGCACGACGCTCGGCTCGGTCGATCAGCTCGTCGCCGCATCGAAGCCGGCGACGAAGAACCTTGCGCCATTCCTAGCCGACCTCGAGCCGCTGCTCACTCAGGCCGACCCAACGCTCACGGATCTCGCCTTGACGGTCAGCAAGCCGGGCGCCGACAACGACTTCACTTCGTTGATGCAGGACGCCCCAGCGCTCAGCACTGGAGCTCAGAAATCGTTCCCTGCTTCGATCACGGCGATCAACGATTCGTTGCCAACGCTCTCATTTGCGCGGCCATATGCGCCGGAGCTTGTCGGGCTGCTGCGCGACTTTGGCCAAGGCACCTCGAACTACGACGCCAACGGCCACTACGCCCGCGCGACGCCCGCCTTCGGCGCGTTCAACTACAACGGCTCATCACTCGATTATCTTGGCGATAATCGTGATGCTTGGGAGCAGAATGGCCCGACGATCACGCCGCGCTGCCCTGGCGCCGCAACGCAGGCGCCGCCTGATGGCAGCGCACCTTGGCAGGCGCCTCTTTACCCGTCTACAACTAGTCTGATCGGCTGCAACCCGGCGATTGTGCCACCGGGGAGCTGGTAACGGTGAAGCGGCTAATCGCAATCTTTGCCGCTTGCTGCGTGGCTCTTGCGCTGATCGTCGTCGCGACCGGTTCCGGTGACGACGGGTCCTACCGAGTGCGCGCGATCTTCAACAACGCGGCCTTCGTGATCCCTGGAATGGACGTCAAAATTGCTGGTGTCCGCGTCGGTGCGATCGAGTCGCTTGATCTCACCGACGACAACAAAGCGGCTGTCGTGCTGAACATCGAGAACCCGAATTACCACGATTTTCGTGAGAACGCCTTCTGCCGAATCCGCCCGCAGTCGCTGATCGGCGAACGCTATGTCGACTGCCGCCCCGAGGAACCGCTGCCTGCCGGGGTGACGCAACCTGCGCTGCTGCAGCCAATCTCATCCGGGGCCGGCCAAGGTGAGTATCTGCTTCCCTCCAGCCGCACCGCGACGTCGGTCGACCTCGATCTGATCAACAACGTCATGCGACTGCCTTTCCGCCAGCGGTTCACAATCATTCTGAACGAGTTTGGAACGGCGCTAGCGGGTAACGGCGAGGAACTCAACGCTGCTTTGAAGGTGACCGACCCGGCGCTCAAGGAGCTCGGCGACGTGCTCGGCATCCTCGCTCGCCAGAACAAGGAGCTTGGCGCTCTGGCTGAGAATGGCAGCAAGGTAGTGACGTCGCTGGCAAGCGAGCGCACCCGGGTCGCAGGGTTCATTAACTCCTCCGGCTACACGGCCGAAGCGACCGCTGAAGAGAGCGCATCGTTTACTGAAAACCTGCAGAAGTTCCCGGGCTTCCTTGAGCAGCTGAAGCCGACGATGAACGATCTGGCGAGCTTCTCGCGCAACGCCACACCGGTGTTCACGGATCTCAACCGCGCCGCCGATTCAATCAACACCTTCACGCTTGGTGCTCCAGGCTTTAACGAGGCTGGAATTCCGGCGCTGGAATCGCTCGGTGACACGACCGATGTCGGCGGGCCTGCGCTGGTTAGCTCGCTACCGCTCGTTCAGAAGCTCGGCCCGCTTGGAGCAAATGCCAAGCCCGCCATCACCGACCTTGCTGCACTACTCAATTCGCTCAAGAAGAACGGTGGAATCGAGCAGTTGATGACGGTGATTTACAACACCGCTGGCTCGATGAACGGTTTCGACGAATACGGCCACTACGTTCGCGCGCGGCTTGCGACGACAAGTTGTCAGTCGTTCAGGATTAAGAACGACATCAACTGCAACGCCAACTTCGTCCTCGGCTCTGGGAGCGGCAGCGCCTCGGCCGCGTCGCAGCGCCCGGCTGGCAAGGTTTCCCGCCCCGCTGCATCGGTAGCGCCCAAGCCCGCGGCCCCGGCGCCGGCGCCAGCCACGACAAGCCCCTCTAGCGGCGCAGCTGAGCCGCGCAAGCCAACGAAGCAGCCCGCAGATCCGCAGTCGGCCCGCGCCCTCCTCGACTACCTCCTTGGAAAATGAGTCCAGGTCGCAAAAAATCCTCAATTGCTGCGAACCCGGTGCTGATTGGCGCGGTGACGACGCTTGTCCTCGTCGTTCTCGTCTTCCTCGCCTATAACGCCAACAACGGACTCCCGTTCGTGCCCTCTTACGACATCAAGGTTGAGGTGCCAAACGCTGCCGGGCTGGTCAAAGGCAACGAGGTGCGCGTTGGTGGAACGCGCGTCGGTGTGATCACGAAGATCGAGCCACAGACTCAGCCTGACGGCGCCGTTGTCGCGGTCTTAACGTTGAAGCTGAACAGCGTCGTCGAACCGGTTCCTGATGACACAACGGTGATGATTCGTCCCCGTTCGGCGCTGGGGCTCAAGTACGTCCAGTTGACGCGCGGGCCGTCTGAGCAGGGCCTCGCCAACGGAGGCACTTTGGCAATCAAGCAGGCGCGCCCTGAGCCGGTTGAGATCGACGAGTTCTTCGACATGTTCGATGAGCCGACTCGGCGGGCTTCGCAGGCCAACTTGGCTTGGTTTGGCAACGCAATCTCAGGCCGTGGAGTCGACCTCAACTTGGCGATCCAGGAGCTGAAGCCTTTTGCCGAGGAGATCACGCCGCTGATGCGGAACCTCTCGAGTCCGCGGACCGATCTCTCCGGCTTCATCAGTGGCCTTTCGCGGAGCTCCAGCGTCGTTGCCCCGGTCGCCGAAACCCAGGCACAGCTCTTTGTCAACCTTGACACAACCTTCCAAGCGCTCGCCTCGGTCGCTCGGCCGTACATCCAAGAGTCGATCACTGAGGGCCCTGCGACGCTCCAGAACGCAACCGTCAATCTGCCGCGGTTGCGACCATTCCTGGTCAACAGCGCGACGCTGTGGCTCGCGCTGCAGCCCGGGATCAAGTCGCTCACCGGCGCATCCCCGGATCTGGCCAGCATCGTCACGGTCGGCACGCCAGTATTCAAGAGTTCGCCTGCCTTCAACGCGCAGCTCGCGACAACCTTCACCGCTGTCGCCGGCTTCTCAACGAACCCAAGCACGACGCTCGGAGTTGTCGACCTCACCGAGACAGTGTCGATCTTGCGGCCGACTTTGGCGTTCGCCACGCCGGCACAAACTACCTGCAATTACTTGGCTATTTTGCTTCGCAACGTTGCCGAGATCGGCAGTGAGGGCGGAAGTACAGGGCAAGCTCAGCGCGTGATGGTGATGGCAACGCCGGGCGGCTTGTTCGACCCGGCGAGCCCTTCGACATCAGCGCCGATCTCGCCCAACAACGAGGGGCTTCCCTCGAGCGCGCCGGCAAACGGAGGCCCCCCTGGCTCCGACATCACCAACTACCTCCACAGCAATCCGTACCCGAATACGGCCGCTCCAGGGCAGCCGGCAGGGGAATGTGAAGCGGGCCGCGAGAACTACGAAGTTGAGAAGGTTGTAATCGGTAACCCGCCTGGGAATCAGGGATCTGCAGGAGCGTTTGAATCGACTGGGGGCGGCAAGTAATGGCCTCGTTCAGTCGTAAACCCAAGAGCGACCGGCCAACAGTGCTGCGCAAGGATCGCACCGGTAGAAACCCGATCGTCGTCGCGCTGATCGCGATTGTCGTGATCGGGCTTATCGTCTACTTCGGCTTCGCGAAGAACAACCCGTTCAGTCAGCCTTTCCAATTCCAGGCCGTCTTTAGCTCGGCTAACTCAATCCGGATTAGCTCTCCCGTCAGGATCGCCGGCGTCAACGTCGGCAAGGTCGTCAAGGTCGAGGGTCAGGAAGGAACCAACAATGCGATCGTGACGATGGAGATGCAGAGTCAAGGGCTGCCGATCCACAAGGACGCGGAGCTGAAGATCAGGCCGCGAATCTTCCTCGAAGGCAACTTCTTCGTCGACCTCAAGCCAGGGACACCGCAGGCACCGACGATCGCAGAGGGCGACACGATCCCGGCCGGCCAGACTGCGATTCCGGTTCAACTTGATGAAGTTCTGACGTCGCTCCAACAAAGTACCCGTAAGAACCTCCAGGTACTGCTGATCGAACTTGGCGCCGGTTTAACCGCTGAGCCAACGGCGGCCGAAAACGCAGAGCAGCCGCCGCTTACGCAGGGGAAGACAGCGGCCGAAGCGCTGAATAATTCGCTCAAGTACTCCGAAGCAGCTCTGAAAAACAGCGCGATCGTAAATCAGGCTCTTCAGGGAGTTGAACCCGACGATCTACCAGGCCTGATTCGTGGGCTCGCGGCCACCTCGACAAAGCTTGTTGGCAGCGAAGCTCAGCTCGGTGATCTCGTAGTTAACTTCAACACGACGATGGAGGCAATCGCATCAGAGCAGGACGCGGTTCGCGAGTCGATCAAGCTGCTTGGCCCGACCGTCAAGAATGCCTATGCGAGCCTTGGCTCGCTCAATAAGGCGCTCCCGAGCCTCGCCCAGTTCTCGGTTGACTTTGTGCCTGGCGTAGAGCAGACGCAGGCGACAATCGACGCTGTCACACCGTGGATCGCACAGGCAACGCCGTTTGTATCGACGGCTGAGATGGGCGGCGTGGCCGCCAACCTGCAGCCTTCGACTGAGAGTCTTGCCGAGCTGAGCGCCGCCACGATCCCGACGCTTAACCAGACGCTGAACTTCTCGCAGTGCGTCAGCAAGGTATTGATCCCGACCGGTGACATCGTCGTTCCCGACGGAGCTTTCACGACCGGCATGCCAAACTCGCAGGAGTTCTGGAGCGCGCTCGTTGGCTTCAACGGCGAGTCGCAAGCGTTCGACGGGAACGGGCAGCTGATCGAACTGCAAGCCGGCGGCGGTCCGAACCCTGTGACTATCACCGGAGGAAACATCAACGGCGCCGAGGCCCTATACGGGAACAGCATCGGAGCGCCGCAAGGAACCAAGCCGGCCTGGACCAGCGGCCAGAAGATCCCGTTCAAGCCGAACGATCTTTGTTCGAAGCAGACGCTGCCGGATATTGCGGGCACACCGACAGGGCCGGCGGACTGAGCTCATGAGACGCGAAATCATAAAACACGCTCGCGACTTCATCGCGATTGGCGTAGTTGCGCTGCTTGCGGTGCTGATTGGCGGCTACATCCTCTCCAACCAGCGTTTCTACCTGCCGGCTTGGGTTCCAATCATCGGCAGCGACTTTGTCGACTACTACGCCCAGTTCTCGACGGCGCAGGCGGTCACTCCGGGGCAGGGGCAGACGGTGATCGTTGCCGGAGTGACGGTCGGTGAGATCGGTGGCGTGACGCTCAAGAACGGCACCGCAATGGTTGATATGAAGATCCGCGAGAAGTACGCCAACATCTACAAGGACGCGACTGCCCTGCTGCGGCCCAAGACCGGGCTAAACGACATGGTGATCGAGCTGAACCCTGGCTCGGCGAGCTCTGGTGAGATTGCTCGCGGCGGCACGCTGCCGATCTCGAGGACACTGCCAAACGTCAACCCCGATCAAATCCTTGCCGGTCTTGACGCTGACACCCGCGCCTACCTGCAACTTCTCGTCAACGGCGGTGGCGAAGGCCTGAACGGTAATTCGACTGAGCTCTCAGCAACGCTAAAACGCTTCGACCCAATCACCGTCTATCTGGCTCAGATCGGTAAGGAGATGGGGCGTCGTCAGGCCTACATCAAGCAGGGCATCCATAACTTCCGCCTCCTGACTGAAGAGCTCGGTGCACGCGACACACAGCTAGCCCGCTGGGTGCGCTCGTCAAACGACGTCTTCACCGTCTTCGCCGACCAGCAGAGCAATCTGCGTGAAACGCTTTCGCTCCTGCCTGGAGCGCTTGACGCAACCAACAACGCGGTCATTGACAGCAACGCGCTGACCAATCAGATGGGGCCGGCGCTCCAGAAGTTGCAGCCAACCGCGGTCGGTACTGCTGCGTCGCTGGAGTCACTGCAGTCCTTTGCCAAAGCGACCACGCCGGTGCTTGAAGACCAGCTGCGCCCGTTCACGGCCGAGGCGGGCCCGACCGTCGCAGCGCTGAAGCCTGCCGCCGCCGACCTCGCCGCGACCGCGCCTCAGCTAGACACAACCTTCTCGGTTCTCAACACGTTGACCAACGAGCTGGCCTACAACCCTCCTGGGGCGCAAGAGGGCTATCTCTACTGGCTCGCGTGGGGCAACCACCTCTCTGCCAACATGTTGAGCGCGCAGGACTCCGGTGGCCCGATCCGCCGCGGCACGCTCTTTAGCTCCTGCGACGCGCTAACCATTTATGAAGATCTCGGCAAGGGCAACCCTGAGCTTGGAACTCTGATTGAGCTGCTAAACGCGCCGAAGGTAGCCGAGGTTTGCGCCACGCCAGCTGCCGCTGCCCAGGTTGCCAGTGGCAAGCAGCTTGCGCGCCGCGCGCTCAAGCAGCAGCGCGAGAACACTCCCGGCGCACCGGTCGGCCCGGTCAGTGATCCCGCCGAGCAGGCCCAACCGCAGCAGTCACCGGCCGCCGCCTCAGAAGCCCAGGACGGTGACCGTCGATGAATAAACAGGCGCCGAGTTTCGCTCGAATCATGACGATGGTCCTGTTCGCGCTCTCCTGCTTTGGGCTGCTCGTGTTCCTCTGGGTTGCCTTCGGAGGCCCGACGCCACTGAGGCCGGACGGCTACCAGATCACGGTTCCATTCAAGGAGGCCGGCCAACTCGCGCAGCAGGCCGACGTCCGAATCTCAGGAGTGCGCGTCGGCACCGTCAAGACGATCGTCACTGACCCGGCGAGTGGCAACTCGAACGTGACGGTTGAGATGCTGCCGCAGTACTCGCCGGTGGCAAGCGACTCGCGCGCGATGCTGCGCGCCAAGTCGCTGCTCGGAGAGACCTATCTCGAACTGACGCCCGGGAGCCCCGATGGCCCGTTTGTGGCCGACAACGGAACGCTGCCGCGCGGCAACATCAAGCCGTCTGTCGAGCTCGACGAAATCTTCCGCGCCTTCGATCCAAAGACGCGCGAGGCGTTCGGTACATGGCAGCAGCAGCTTGCGATCACCGGCACTGGCCAGGGGCGCGATCTCAACGACGCATTCGCCCAGCTAGCCCCGCTCGAGGAGCAGGCTGCAAGTTTGGCCAAGGTTCTAAACCGCAATCAGCTTGCTCTTAGCGGCCTAGTTCGTGATACCGGAGTCGTGTTCTCGGCCTTGAGTGCCCGTGGAAACCAGCTCGCAAGCCTGATCGTCAACTCGAACCGCGTCTTCTCGACTACTGCCGCGGCAAATCAGCAGCTCGCCGATACGTTCGTTGCGCTCCCGACGTTCCAGCGCGAATCACGTGAGACGCTGGATCGGCTTGTCGTCTTTGCCGACACCACGAACCCGTTGATCACCCAGCTCCAGCCGGTTGCCAAACAACTCGCGCCGACGGCCGCTGCGCTTGAAGCGACTGCGCCGGCGCTGAACGATCTGTTCATCGGCCTCGGTCCAGCGATCAGCGCCGCAAAGAAGGGGCTGCCGGCAACCGACGTCTTCCTCGCCGAAACGCCGCCTCTGCTGCAGGCGATCGATCCGCTTGCGGCGAACCTCAACCCGCTCTTCCAGTACGTCGGTCAGTACCCGAGCGAGCTGACGGCGTTCATCGCCAACACAGCCGCTGCAACCAACGCGCGCACCGACCTCAATGGCAAGGCGGTCAGGTACCTGCGCGTCACCAACACGCTCAACCCGCGCTCGCTGGCTTCCTACCCGGAGCGCGTCAAGTCGAGCAGGTCAAACCCCTACCCGCTGCCGCGCGCGTTCGACAGGCTGGCCAGCGCCAACATGCCGGTATTCCAGACAACGCCTTGCGCCAGCGGTATCACGGCCGGGCTCTCGGCCAGCGCCGAGGCGGCGCTCGGTTCCGACTACGCTGCGCGCGTCAAGGGCTACGCCTTCAACAACAACAATCCAGACGGAATTGGCGATCCTGCCAACGTCGTCGCTCCTGCCTGCACGCTGCAAGGCCCGGTTTTCGGCAGCGGCTTCTACTTCCCGCAGGTCAATGCTGGCGTCGTAACACCGAAGCTCGTCCCCTGATTCACATCGGCCGGTCGGCGCGGGAATTGGCGCGCGGCGGTAATTTGGCTTGATGGTCACTCGCCTGCTAGCGGCAGTTATGGGCTTCGCTGCGCGGCGGCCGGTCGCGGTTTCGCTGGCCGTCTTGGCGCTGGCTACAGTTGGCGCCTTCTTTGCGCTGAGGTTGGAGCCCAGCGCCGAGACGGAAACTCTTGTCGGCCGCTCAACGCCGGGCTACGCGGCCACCGACCTGCTGCATCAGCGTTTCGGCGATGACGCCGTCTATGTGGTTGTGCGCGAGCCCGCGGTCCGGATTGCGCTTGGCGAGGATCTCGGCCGCGTTTTCGGCCTCGAGGGCTGCCTCGCTGGCAACCCGAGTAAGCGCAGTGATCCGCCCGGCGGCAAGCGAGGGCCATGCGGGCGACTGGCGGCGACGAAACCGGCGAAGGTAGTTTTCGGCCCAGGCACATTCATCAACGAAGCGGTCGGGCAGATTAACGAGCAGCTGACCAGCTTGGCCGCCGCACAGAAGAGCGAGAGCGCAAGCGCTGGGCGCAAGGCCTATCGCGCCGAGCTAGCCAAGAGCGGCGACCCCGAGGCGGCTGAGGCCGCGCGCGCGAAGGCCCGCCAGAACGTCGACGCCGCCTATTTCCAGCAGCTCGCCGGACTGGCAGTGCGCTACGGCCTTACAAAGGTGCCGGCACTCAACGACCCGCAGTTCCTCTCGCGCTTGATCTTTGACAGCACGCGGCCAGCGGGAACACCGAAAGCTCGCTTCGCGACGATCTTCCCAAGCTCGCAGGGCGCGCTGATTCAAGTGCGCCTGCGCAGCGACCTGAGCGAAGACGAGCGCAAGGAGGCAATCGCCAACATCCGCGCCGCGACCGCGATGCCAGAGTGGGCGCTATCGGACGGGAGTTATCAGGTAACCGGGGCGCCGGTGTTGATTGGTGAGCTGAGCGATTCGATCTCGAAATCAATCTTGATCCTGCTGATCGCGGCCGTGGTCGTGATGGCGTTGGTGCTAGGAGTCGTCTTCCGCTCACGGCTGAGACTTCTGCCGTTGGCAATCGCGTTGGTGTCTGTTGCTCTGACCTTTGGCGTGATGGCGCTGAGCGGGATTGGTCTGACGATGGCCTCTATCGCGATCGTTCCAATCTTGATCGGCTTGGCAGTTGATTATGCAATTCAGCTGCAGTCGCGTTTCGATGAGCATGGGCCGCCGCTTGGCAGCGCAATCTCTGCCGTCTCGGCGCGCGGTGCACCGACAATTCTCGCTGCCGCAGCGGCTACCGCTGCCGGCTTCCTCGTGCTCGTGCTTTCGCCGGTTCCGATGATTCGTGGCTTCGGCCTGCTGCTGGTGGTCGGTATTGCGCTGGCGTTGATCTGTGCTTTGACGCTTGGAGTCGCAGCAGGGGCGCTGCTTGAGCGGCGCAGCTCGCCGCCGCCGCGCGCAGTCGCTGTCTTTGGCGCAGCTTGGAGCGATGCCGGCGATCTGATTATGGCGACCGCTGCTTGGCGCGCGATCGCTTCACGCGGGCGCAGATCGACCGCCGCTGTGCTGCGAGTCACGACGGCGAAGCCGGGGCGGGTTTTGGCGGTGGCTGGCGCCTTTGCACTTATCGGCTGGGGCGTTGACACGCAGGCCCAAGTCGAGTCTGACGTTCAGAAGCTCGTTCCCTCGTCTTTGCCGGCGCTGCGCGACCTGCAGCAGCTCCAGAAGGTCAGTGGGGTAGGGGGAGAGGTCAACGTTGTCGTCGAGGCGCAGAACGCGTCCTCGCCGGAAGTCGTCGCGTGGATGACCGATTACCAGTCGAGAGTTCTCAAGCGGCTCAACTACGACCCCCAACGCGGCTGTCGCGGCTCCGATCTTTGCCCGGCGTTCTCGCTTCCCGACCTCTTTACGACACCCGATTCGGTCTCCTCCCAGCAGCGCGTCGACGCGCTGCTGGGCGCGGTTCCTCCATATCTGACGCAGAACGTGATCGCCCCCGACCGTCGGACTGCGACGCTGGCCTTTGGCCTCAGGCTGATGAGTCTCGAGCGCCAGTTCGCGGTCTTGCGCCTGATGGAGAGCGAACTGAACCCGCCACCGGGGGTTCGCGCGCGGCTCGCGGGACTGCCTGTCCTCACGGCCGCCGCAAATGATCGATTGGCCTCGCCGGCGCGGCGCGGCCTTTCATTGCTGGCGAGCCTCTTTGCAGTTGGCCTAGTGTTGCTGCTGGCCTTCCGCAGCTGGCGCCGCGCGCTGATCCCGCTAGTGCCGATTGCGCTGGCGACCGGCTGGTCGGCGCTGATTCTGTTTGCGACACGGATCCCGCTCAACCCACTCTCCGTTGTCCTCGGCACGCTCGTGGTCGCGATCGCAACCGAGTTCAGCGTGCTGCTGAGCGAGCGTTATCGACGCGAACGTGACGATGGGCTTGACCCTGCCGAAGCGCTCCGAGCGACCTACTCTTCAACTGGCGCGGCGGTCGTCGCTTCGGGAACAACGGCGATAGCTGGCTTCGCGGTGCTTGTGCTCTCTGAGATTCGGATGCTGCGCGACTTTGGCCTTGTAACCGTGATCGACCTCGGCGTGGCGCTGGTTGGCGTGTTGATCGTCCTACCGGCCGTTCTGATGCTGGCGGAGCCGGGAGCTCTGCGGCGTCGCTTTGACTGGATCGACCGTCAACTTCCGGCTCGCAGGTCGCCATCGTGAGCAGTCAAGCTCCGATCGAACCGACACCGCCAGCACGAGCGAAGACGCGGCTGCCAGGCATCTTTCTTGTAGTCGCGCTTCTTCTGCTTGTTGGTTATGTCACTTACAACACGGCGACCGGAGAGCGCGGCTCATCGACCGGTCCGGCGGCCGGGACGGCGATGGTCCAGTTTGCAGCTCCGCTTGTCGATTCCTCGCTGCAGGGCGACGTCAACGTAACCCAGCGCAAAGCGGCCAAAGACGAGCTGAGAGCTGCCTGCGATCTGCGCGGTCCCGCGATACTCAACTCCTGCGATCTTGTCCGCGGCCAAGGAGCGGCTTTGGTCTTCATCGATTCCGGCGAAGGGCGCTGCGCCCGCACTCTCGATCAGGTAATTCGGGCAGCGGCAAAATATCGAAAGCTAGGAGTCGCCGCGGTAGTGATCGCGGGCGAGCGCTCGCAGGCACGGGCGCTGGTTGCCAGCCATGGCTGGCGTATTCCAGTTGCCGAAGACCGCGACGGCGCGCTGGCCAACCTTTACGGAGTCGCCGTCTGCCCCCAAATCGTCTATCTCAGCGCCGGCGGAACCGTTGATGCCGTCGGCGTTGGCGAAGTCGGTACTGACGAGTTAAACCGGCGGCTGCGCGCGATCGCAGGATCGGGCTGAGTAAAACGGCATGGTCGAAGCCGAGTTTCCAGACCTGCGCGCCGACTGGCTCGGCTGTGCGTGCGCCGACCACCGCTGCGACCGCGGCGTTGGCGAGCGGTTGGCGCTGCTGGCAAGCCGCCTCAACGGTCGCCAAGCGCTTGAACTTCGCCAGCAGCAGGTGCCAGCTGCCTACCGCAGCTTCTTTCGCCAGGTCGGGCTCGACCCCGATCAACAGCTGACACCGATCGAGCAGGCGGTGCTTGGGCGACTTTTCAGCGGCGGCAATCTGCCGCAGGATCGGATTAGCGACGCGCTGCTGCTGGCGCTGCTGGAGACGTCGGTTCCCGTATTCGCGTTTGACGCCAAGTCCATCTCGCCGCCGATCGAGATTCGCGGCGCCGGCCTCGACGAGGGCATCGGAGGGGTTGCTTTAGAGCCGGGCGCGCTGATCTTGGCCGATTCGCAGCGGCCGCTCTGCCAACTTTTCTCACCACCACAGCCGCCGCTCGCGGCGGGAGCAGCGAGTGATCAGTTGCTGCTGGTTGCGATTCTCGTCCCTGGCGTGAGTGCGATTGTCGGTGACGAGGCGTTAACGATCGCCGCGGAAGCGATAAGCGGTGGTTGATCGCTGCGCTGCGAGCTAGACTTTATTTATGGGAGTGCTTCTTCTCGACCAAGGCGCTGGCAGCGATCTGCTGTTCGATCTCGAGCCGGATCTTGATCAGAGTCCTGCCCGCAGGACTCTGCTCTCGCAGATCGCCCAACTTGAACGCTCTCTGAGCGCTGCGGCCTGCGAGGCCTTCCCAGACCGCCTCGATCTTGAGCAGGTGCCGGCCCGCGGCCCGCGCGTTCAAAATCTTGGCGAACTTGAATTGCTGCGCGACCACTTGATCGGCTCGCTGCGCGAAGCGCGCACGACTCTGGCAGCGCGCGAGTCTGAGCGAGCCGCGGCACGCGAGCTTCTGGAACAGATGCTGCTTGACCCGGCCAAACATCGTCGCGTGCGGATCTCGCAGCGCGATTTGGGCGTCGGCGGCTGCGGCGTCTGGAGTGTAATGCCACGACTCGGCCCGATGGGCCGGCTCATGGGCTGGTGGCGCGTAAAGCTCTCGTCCGGCTGTCCCTTAGCCACCTAAAAATGGGAAGGCGAAGCCGCAAGCGCGGTCTCTCCGAACGGACGCCCGCTGCCAGCGAGCAGGGCGCGCCGACGCGGCCGGATGCTGCCGCCCGTCGCCGCGCGCGACTGGACGAGGCACCGAAACCGCCCTGGGCGCCGGTTCCGCTGACTGAGCTGTGCATCTTCGTTGGCATCGTTCTGATTGCAGTGGCGCTGCTTGGGGGAGCCCAGCGCGCCCTGTTGATTGGCTTCGGCCTGGCCTTGGTCTTGATTGCCACGCTGGAACTCTGCCTGCGTGAGCATTTCGCCGGATACCGCTCGCATTCGGTGCTTATCTCGACCTGCTCGGCTGTGATTCTGGCGCTGCCTCTGGCGCTTCTTACCGGTCTCCCGAAGGTACTGCTGTTGGCCGCCGCGGCGCTCATCTTCGGGGTTCTTTGGTGGCTTCTGCGTACTCTGTTCCGTAGTCGATCAGGAGGAATGTCGTGGCGAGCATGAGTGACGCTGAGTTTCCAGCACCATCAGGAGCAGCCGCGCTCGGTGCCAGCCAGCCGCTGCGGATAAGCGGACTCCATCACGCAACGCTGATCTGTAGCGATCTTGAGCGCACCACCGGCTTCTATCGAGACCTGCTTGGGCTCGCCCTGGTAGAGGAGGGCGTCAATGCCGACGATCCGGCTACTCGCCACTTCTGGTTCTCGAGCGACCCGCAGGCGAGCGGAGATGAGCCCGCGCTGCGCCTGACCTTCCTTGAGTACCCACAGATGGCGAAGGCGACGCAGGGCGTTGGCGGCGTCCACCACCTTGCTCTTGCAGTCGGCTCAGCTGCTGAGGTCGAGGCTTGGCGCGACTACCTTCAGCAGCGCGAGGTGCCAACCACTGAGTGCTTTGAGCGCGACAAGCTCCGCTCGGTCTATCTGCGCGACCCCGACGGCCAGATCATCGAGATTGTCGCGCCCAGCGAGTAAGACTCGCTCAGGCGCTAGGTAGAGCAGCGGCGAGGGCTTGGCGCTGCCGCTCGGTCATCGAACCGATCGTCTTCTGCTCTGAGATAGGGATGCTTTGAAGTAGACGGCGGCAGCGAGCGCGGCCCCAGCGGCGCTGGCTCGTGATTAGGTCGGAGACGGTCATCGATTGTGCCTCCCAAGGTGATTCGACGACAACCTCGGCGGCGAGTGTGTCACCGGCAGCGATGCGACGTTTGAGCTCGGCCCGAGCTAGGCGCACCGTGTTGGCGCGCTCCAGTGCGCGGAGGTGCTGAGGTGCTGGGGCCTTGCTCACTGTTTGGGTCATAGGGGCTCCTTGACGCCCCGCTAGAGCGCCGAATAGTTCTTGCTAGGACGGTTCATTTGCGGCCATGCAGGCCGTTTCGATCAAGTTGTAGTGGGGACTTCCAGACGACTTCGACGGGCCACTCTACGGCTCCAGCAAGCGCCTCTCGCTCCCCTCCGCGGCCACCAAGCAGCCGACTTACTCAACCTACGAAAGAAACCGGCCAATCGTCAACAGGCTGTAAACGAAATGCGCGCTCAGAGCGCAAAAAAGGCGCTCGGTAGTGCTTCGCGAAAGTGCTTACGGGGGCTCAGTGATCTTCCGGGCCGGGCAGCGGACCGTGTTCCGCCTCGAAGCTCGCCTTCACCGACTCAAAGGCACTCAGCGCTCGGTCCAAAGTTTCGCGGTCGTGGGTCGCCATCACGCTCGTGCGCAGGAGCGCGCCGCTCGGTGGAACGGCAGGGTGGAGTGCCGTGTTGACGAAGACTCCTGCGTCGTAGAGCGCACGCCAGAGCAGAACTGCCTTCCAATCGTCGCCGACGACGACCGGCACGATCGGAGTGACGATGTTGCCGTCGACTACTCCTGGGGCATCGAGCTGCGCTGTTGGCGAGCCGAGCTGCTGGGGGGCGACGACGGCAAAGCCGAGCGCCTCAAGCCCATCGCGCAAGTAGCGGGCGTTTTCCAGTACCGCCGCGAAGAGCGGCGGCCCGTCCGCGGAGCGAATAATGCGCAGCGCCGCCAACGTCGCGCCAACCGCTGCTGGTACAGCGGAGGCGGTAAAAAGATAGGCGCGCGCAGAGACGCGCAGGTAGTCGATGACTTCCGCATCTCCAGCAACAAAGCCGCCGCAGGAGGCCAGCGACTTTGAAAAAGTGCCTGTCCGCAGGTCAACTTGATCCTCGACACCAAGCAGCTCCGGGGTTCCAGAGCCGCGCGCGCCAAGGACGCCGGTGCCATGCGCATCGTCGACCAGCAGCCGTGCTCCGTGAGCTTTGCAGAGCGCCGCGATCTGCTCGACCGGCGCGATGTCTCCTTCCATCGAGAAGACGCCGTCGACGGCCACGAGGACGGCGCCGCCATCGCCGGCCGCCCGCTCCAACGCGCGCTCGAGCTTGTCGATTCGGTTGTGGCGGAACGGTCGCAATTTCGCCTTTGACTGAAGGCATCCATCAAGGATTGAGGCGTGATCTCCAGAGTCGACGATCACCGTGTCGCCAGGGCTTAGGATCGTGCCAATCGTGCCGAGGTTGGCTTGATGGCCGGTCGTGAAAACGAGCGCGTCCTCGGTTCCAATCCATTCGGCGATTTCGCGCTCCAGCTCGATGTGCAGCGGAATCGTCCCGTTCAGAAGGCGCGAGCCGGTCAGTCCGGTGCCGTAAGTCTCGAGCGCCTCGCGAGCGCCATCAATTACGCGCTCGTCGCCGGTCAGGCCCAAGTAGTTGTTTGAGCCGAGCATGATCCGCTCCGCTCCCTCCATCGTGACGACCGGCCGCGCAGGGCCGTCGAGCAGGCGGAAGTAGGGCAGCAGGTCAGCTTCACGCGCTGCGCGAAGCTGTTCCTCGCGTTCGTGGCCGCGAACTTTCGCGAAAAGATCAGATTTGGTTTCTGGCATATAGGCTGCTGGCAATGAGCGTAGAGATCAGGCCGGTTGAAACAAAGGCGGATCGGAAAAAGTTTCTCGACTTCCCTTACCGCCTCTACGCCGATAAGCCTATCTGGATTGCGCCGCTGAGGTTCGAGCGCGCCCAGCACATCGATCCAAAGCACAACCCGTTTTTTGAGCACGCTGAAGTTCAGCTCTTCCTTGCCTACCGCGAAGGCCGCATCGTCGGCCGCATCTCGGCCCACATCGACGACAATCTCAACGAGTTTCAGGACAACAGTTGGGGTCTGTTTGGATTCTTTGAATGTGAGGACGACGCTGAGGCCGCTACCGCCCTGATCGATGCTGCAGCGCAGTGGAACTTGGAGCGTGGCCGCGACCGGATGGTCGGCCCAATGAGCTTCTCGACCAACGACGAGTGTGGACTGCTGATCGAGGGTTATGAGCTAACGCCAATCATTCTTACCGAGTGGCACTTTCCTTACTACCGCAAGCTTCTTGAGGAGGCTTGTGGGCTACGTAAAGCAATGGACACGCTGATGTGGGACCTACACATCAGTGGCAAGGCCGACGTGCACCCAGCGATCTGGGAGATGGCGGGCAAGGTTGAGAGCGAGCACGGGATCATCTGCCGGCCGATGCGCAAGAAGGAGCTGCAGGCCGAGGTGGGTCGCTTCCTCGAGGTTTACAACGAAGCTTGGGAGCGCAACTGGGGCTTTGTGCCGCTGAGTGAGACGGAGGCCCGCGCGTACGCAGAGAACCTCAAGTTTGTGCTCGACGAGAACTGGGCGATGATCGCTGAGAAGGCCGATACCGGTGAGGTCGTTGGCGCCGCGTTGACGCTGCCCGACTTCAACCAGGCAATCCAGAAAGCCGGCAACGGAAGGCTGCTTCCCTTCGGCTGGCTAAAAATTCTTCGCGCGCGAAAAAAAATCGATCGCGTGCGTGTGTTCGCGCTCGGCGTCAAGCGCGACTACCAGCACACCGGTGTGGCCGCGCGGCTCTACGAGATGCACTATGAGTCCGCCGAATCGACGCCGCAGACTGGAGGCGAGATGGGTTGGATCCTGGAGACAAATAAGGCGATGAACCGCGGTATGGAAGGGATGGGCGGCACGGTCGTGCGGCGCTACCGGTTTTACGAAAGGCTGCTGGTAGAGGGCGCCGAAGCTTCGCTACCCGACGCCGAAGCATTCCCCTGGCGGACCGATTCATCACACGCGGGCACAAACGAAGCTACCCTTGCCGCTGATGATGCTTGACACCGCCAGCGCCAGCAGCGAGCAGACGTCGACCGACGAAGAGGTTGACGCTGTCGTCGTCAACGAGGCGCGGGCGCTGCCAGTGCGCCGCAGCGCAGCCGAGCTTGTAGCCACACAGGCAGTCGTCGTAGGCGGGTCGTTCGTAGCTGGCGCCGTCGCCTGCGTCGTAGTCTCGCGCCGCCGCCAGGGCAGGGCTGCACGCAAGCGCAAGCGCTCAGGTCAAGGTTCAATCGCGGCTTCGCGCTCGTTTCTCGTCGATGTTCACATGCTGCAGCGCTGAGCTTCTAGCCCGCGTCGCTAGGGAGTCGTCTGTGAGCCGAGGCCCTCACCGGGCAGGAACTCGTTCGTGAACGCCTGAGCGCTATCGACAGGCGTTGCCAGCAATTCATTGCGCTTCATCCAGTCAGCGAAGGTCTGCCATTGGCTCGGTTCCTGCCAGCCAAATGGCTTGCGCGCTGCCGGAAATAGCAGCGGAAGCGTTGCCGCTACGGTCGCCACCGCGTCACGCTTGCTCAGCTT
This sequence comes from Solirubrobacteraceae bacterium, assembly GCA_030725785.1. Classification (GTDB taxonomy): domain Bacteria; phylum Actinomycetota; class Thermoleophilia; order Solirubrobacterales; family Solirubrobacteraceae; genus F1-60-MAGs163. The sequence continues at coordinate 8,967 of JANRFB010000090.1, read as the reverse complement.
CGGTGCCGCCGCGCGCAGCGTCGTAGTCGCGGCGGCGGGGTCGGCCTTTGCTGCCTGAGTTCCGCGTTGGAGGGCGCCGACGAAGCGACGGATCATCGCCCCGTTGCGCGAGACGGTCTCGTTTCGCGCTGCCAGCACGAGCTCGTCGTACGGAGGAACGCCGGCACGATCAACCGGCATGATCCGCGGCCGCTTCTTTGCCTGTCGCAGCTCAACGCCCTCGATGTTCCAGAAGGCACCGAGCGTCGCATCGACGCGCTTCGAAGTCATCGCCCGGGCCAGCTCGAAGCCAACATCAACCTTTTTGACCGAGGTCGTGTCAACTCCAGAGGCGGAGAGGATCTGGTCAAGAAATGCGTCCTGAAAGGCGAGCCCGGAGGTGCCGATCTTCGCGCCCTCCAGCTTGCGCGGGTCAACGGCTTTGTCGTCGACGCTCATCAGTGAGGTCAGCGGCCGCTGCGCAATTGCTCCGACAGCAAGGATCGGCGCGCCCTTGTCGCGTTCAATCAGCAGCTCCGGCTCATAGGAGATCGCCAAGTCAGCTCCGCCGCTCTGCAGAAGCTTCAGTGGCTCCGACGGATTGGACGGGGCGATGAACTTGACGTTTAGCCCGACTTTGGCGAACTCGCCGTTCGTCTGAGCCGTGTACAGGCCAACGTGGTTGGCATTTGCCGACTGGTCGAGAATGACGCTGACGGTGCGCTGCGTCGGAGTTGTGACGACATCCTGCTTGGCGCCGCAGGCGGTTAGCGCTGCAGCGGCAGCAATCGTTGGTGCGATGGCGAGAGCTCTGATCATTGGAGGGTTCTTACTGCGGACGATAACGCCGATGAATGATGCTGCCTTGCGCAAAAGCTCCCGCCTGCTACCGTTCGGAGGGTCAATGTCGTGCATAAGCGCGATGAAAGCAGTGCCAGCGCCCGCACGATTGCCTCACAGCATCTCCGCGAGTACGCAGCACATAACGCCGCGGAGGTTATTTCGATGGCGACTGGAACAGTCAAGTGGTTTAGTGATGAAAAGGGCTTCGGGTTTATTACGCCTGATGAAGCCGGTAAGGATCTGTTCGTGCACCACTCAGCGATCATGGGCGAGGGCTACAAGTCCCTTGCCGAAGGCGCAAAGGTGGAGTTCGAATCAGAAGAGGGCCCTAAGGGTCCGAGCGCTAAGGACGTGCGCACGATCTAAGGCCCCGTGGCCCTTGTGGCCACACATGGAGTCTTTGCAACGGGTCGCCTTCGGGCGGCCCGTTGTCGTTTCGAGGTCGTTAGTAAGATTGCCTAATGGAGCTGCCCAGCCACGTCGATGTATTGATAATCGGCGCCGGGATTTCGGGTATCGGTGCAGCCTGCCGATTGACCGAAGATCTACCCGAGAAGAGCTACGCGATTCTCGAAGCGCGCGATGCGATTGGCGGGACTTGGGATCTGTTCCGTTATCCGGGCATTCGTTCTGATTCTGACCTCCACACGCTCGGCTACCAGTTCAGGCCGTGGATGGGCGAGAACGCGATTGTTGACGGGCCCGAAGTGCTCGAATACATTCGCGAGACGGCCGCTGAGTACGGCGTAGATCGGAACATCCGCTACGGCTGCCACGTCACGGGAGCGGCCTGGGACAGCGACCAGGCGATCTGGACCGTTGAGGCAACCGTTGACGGCAATCCGATCTCGTTGACCTGCGGCTGGCTCTTCAGCGCCAGTGGGTATTTCCGTTATGACTACGGCTATCAGCCCCACTTCGAAGGGCAGGAACGTTTCACCGGCCCGATCATCCATCCGCAGAGCTGGCCCGAGGATCTCGATTACTCCGGTAAGAAGGTTGTCGTCATTGGCAGCGGCGCGACCGCCGTCACGCTCGTGCCCGCGCTCGCCGAGCAGGCTGGCCACGTAACGATGCTGCAGCGCTCGCCGACCTACATCATCAGCGTGCCACGCAAGGACGCCGTTGCCAATCTGCTGAACCGTCTCTTGCCCGAAGGTCTCGCATCAAGCATCACGCGGCGCAAGAACATCTGGCGCCAACGGTTCGTCTTCAGTCTCGCTCAGTCACGGCCCGAGCTAGTCAAACGCTTCCTGCGTTGGTCGCTGAAGCAGCAGCTGCCCGACGATTACGAGATCGACCGCCACTTCGCCCCCGACTACGACCCATGGGATCAGCGGCTATGCGCCGTTCCCAGCGGGGATCTCTTCAAAAGCCTCTCCAGTGGAGGCTGCTCTGTGGTGACCGACAAGATCGCGAGCTTTACCGAGGAGGGGATCGAGCTAGTCGGTGGCGAACTGTTGGAGGCCGACATCATCGTGACTGCGACGGGCCTCGAGCTGCTGGCCTTTGGGGGCATCGAGCTGACTGTCGATGGCTCCCACGTTGAGCTTCCCGAGATGTTGACCTACAAGGGATCAATGCTCAGCGACGTTCCTAACTTTGCCTTCGCGATGGGCAATTACAACGTGTCGCTGACGCTGAAGGTCGGGATCGTGATTGATTACATCTGCCGCGTTATTGGCTACATGGATCGCAATGGCTTTGACAAGTGCACGGCGGTCAACCCGGACCCGTCGCAGGAGACGCGTCCGATGCTCGACTTCGGGGCCGGCTACGTCAACCGCTCGCTCCACCTTTTCCCGCGGCAGGGGTCTACCGAGCATTGGGAGATGAGCCAAGACCTCGCCCGCGATCAGCGCGAGCTGGCAAGCGAGCTGACCGCCGACGGCGCGCTTCAGTTTGAGCGCGTCGCTGAGCGCGCCGCCGCTACGGCCGCGTAGCTTCCGGCGCTGTCAAGACCTTGACGAAGTTCTCAAGCTGGGCGGTAGTCCAGCACTCGTAGGCCTCGCAATACTGGGCGTAGGTGTCGATCACCGAGTCGCCGTAGTTCCAATAGAGGCGGGGCTCCGGATTTAGCCAGTAGGTGCGGCCGGCGCGGGCGGCGATCTGGGCGAAGAGTTCGGCGCCGGGCGCGCGCCCGTTGGTGCGCGCGTCGCCCAGCACGATCACGGTCGCGCGCGGGTGGAGCTCATCCTGGATTTGTTCGAGCAGCTCGCCCCAAACACGGCCGTAGTCGGTGTAGCCGGAGATGTCCGCGACGCCGGCGTCACGCGCGATCGCTTCGCTGACGGCCTTGAAGTCGCGCTCGCGCTCAAAAACATCGGTCACTTCGCTGACTCGCTCGATGAAGACGAACGAGCGCATCTTGCGGAACGAGTCGTGCAGCGCGTGCATCACCGAGAGGAAGAAGACAGAGGCGCTGGTGACACTGGTCGAGACGTCGCAGATTACGAATAGCTCCGGCCGCCGCGGGCGAACGGGCCGGTAGCGCAGCGTTATCGGCACGCCGCCGGTTTGAAGCGAGGCGCGCATCGTGCGGCGCATATCTACGTGAGCGTGGCGGCGATGGCCGCGGTGCTCCTGGCCTTGCGTCTTCAGTCTCCTCTTAAGCTGAGTTACGACGCGGTGGACACTGGCAAGGTCCTGAAGCGGGCCGCTCGGCAGCGCGCGGTCGAGCTCGTGTAGTGGCCGCGCCGCTGGCAGCGACGACGTGCGTTCAATCTGTTGGCGCTCGAGCTCCTGGCGCAGCAGCTGTTCAAATCGGCGGATTCCCTCTCGCGGCAGTCCTTCGGAGCGGGGGTCGTCTTGAGGAACGTCAGCTTGTGGATCGGTCCGTAGCTCGAGCGAGCGGCGGATCCGCTGCACGTCGACGCCGAGCACGCCAGATCCCTCTCCGGGCTGCGCGAAGGCGGCGATTGCAAGCCGGGCGAGATCGCGCATCGCCCCCTCATGCTGCTCGGCGATGGCGCGCGCGATCTGCTCGCGCAGCGCCTCAACGTCGATCTCGGAGTTGCCTTGGCCATCACCGCTGCCGCTGCCCGCTTCGCCAATGCCGGTTGTCAGCGCCGCCAGCTCAGTTGCGCGAAAGAAGAAACGCTCAAAAACAAGGTCGAAGATGGCGCGGTCTTCCGGCGACTTCGCAAGCGTCGTGGCGAGCGTTTCGCGAAAGAGGGTCGGTTCGTTCCAGGCAACCTCTGGCAGCGCGCTGAAGGCGTCGAGCAGCTCGCTGGTGCCCAGCGCTACACCCTCCCCGCGCAGCTCCTCACCGAACTCGACGAGGTGCGCGGTCAGGCCGGCGTCAAGCGGGTTTTCGAGCGGCTCGGAGAAGAGCGCCGCGCGCCGTGATGCCTCGCGCGACGGACGCTTGTCAGGAGGCGGCGGCACTGATGCCGTCCTCGCCGCTGTCGAGCTTGACTCCGACGCGCTCGGCGACGATGTCGATGTCAGTGCGGTGCTTGACGATGATCGACATCGTCTCGTTAAAGGTTTTGGTGTCGATGTCGGTCGCGCCGAGTAGTAGCAGCGCCCGCGCCCAGTCGATCGACTCGGCTATCGATGGTGGTTTCTTCAGGTCAAGGTCGCGAACCATCGCCACGACTTCGACGAGACGCCGAGAGATCTTCTCGTCGAGCTCGGGTGCGTGGAGGCGAACAATTTCGAGCTCGTGTTCGAGCGACGGGTAGTCAATCCAGAGGTAGAGGCAGCGGCGCTTGAGAGCCTCGGTTAGCTCGCGCGAGTTGTTCGAGGTCAGCAGCACCAGCGGCATCGTGCTCGCTTCAATACGGCCGAGCTCGGGGATTGAGATCTGGAAGTCGGAGAGCAGCTCGAGGAGCATCGCTTCGAACTCTTGGTCGGTTTTGTCGATCTCGTCGATTAGCAGGACGACGGGGTCGGGCGACGCAATCGCTGTCATCAGTGGCCGCTCAAGCAGAAAGTCTTCGCCGAAGATGTCGTCCTGCACCTCGGTCCAACCGGTGTCCTGCGCTTCGGCTTGGATTCGAAGCAGCTGCTTGCGGTAGTTCCACTCGTAAAGAGCCTTCGCTTCGTCGAGCCCTTCGTAGCACTGCAGCCGAACGAGCTCACGGCCAAGCGTTTCAGCCAACGACTTGGCCAACTGCGTCTTTCCGACTCCGGCAGGGCCTTCGACGAGGATCGGCTTGCCGAGCTTGATCGCGAGGAAGGCGACCAGTGCCGTTGCGTCATCGGGCAGGTAGCCAACGTCGATTAGGCCGGAGCTGACTTCCTCTGGGCGGTCGGGGAGATTAGGCATCGTCTTCGAATAATAGGTTGCGCCGGTTGAAACCCCTGCCGCGCCCTAGCTTTCGGGTTCCTCGTCGCTGGAGTCTTCGAACGAGAGCTGGCCTTCGAGCGGGGCAGCAGCAGGGCCTGGTTTGGTTCTGGGGCGCCCTGGAGCCGAGGCGGCTGGCGTCTCCGGCATTGCCCGGGGTGTGCCTATCGGCATCGTGCTGACAACCGAGTTTGGGTCGCCCTCGACTACCGCTGAATGCGGGTCGTCACCATCGAGCAGAGGCTCAGGGCGATCGTGGGCGCGCATCTGCCAGCCGGCGTAAACGATCACGGCGCCGAGCAAGAATGCGACGAAGATGCCCCAGTCGACGCCAACCTCGCCCCAGGAAGGGCTGCCAATCGGCCGCAATACGCCCGAGTCGTTACCGCTTGGGCGATCGAGTTGACGGTAGAAAATCAGGAACATCACCCATGCTCCGGCGGCCATCAAGACGATCCCGTCGCCGCCTGGAAGGTGGAAGGCGCGGCGATCGGCACGAGCAGCGCAGAGCGCAATCACACCGAGCGCAACGAGCAGAACCGAGGCCTCAACAAATCCCCACGATTGAAAGGCATTGAACGAGTCGCTCAGCTCGGTCGGCGCTTGGCCCGGGCGCGTTACGAAACCGCCCTGCTGGTACCAAGGCAGCAGCATCGAGAGCAGCAGGCCGATCGCCGCCGCAGTCGCCAGCCTCTGTTCCCTGTAGAGCGTCTCCCAGGCGCTGCGCAGCCGCGGCGCAGCCGTGCTCACGCCGCTGCGCTGGCCGCTACCCGCATCCGCTCGAGCAGCAGATCGCTATCGGCGTCGCTGATCGTGCGCAATTGCCCTTGGAAGGCCAGCTTCCAGTGTTCGGCAGGCCATTTGGCGATGTGTTCGAGATCGTCCTTGACGCTCTCTGCGGGTACCCAAGCGGCCTCGTCGATAATGAGCTCAGGCTCGGTCTTGCGCCGCCAGGGATAGGGGTCGGGGTTTCCCGGCTTGCCTGGCCAGATTGGATCGCGATCTTCAAAGAGGTCGGAGGTGATCGTTACCGACCCGCCAAAAGCCATCACCTTCGTCAGGTAGAAAATAATCCGGTCACCGATCTCCATCGACAGAGCCTGCTTGCGACGGCGCTCTTTGAAGCCGATCAGTTCGAAGCCGAGCTCTTGGGTGACGGCAAAGTTGTCGACCGAGCCGGTCAGGATCCAAGTCGTAGGGGCTTCAGGCACAGCTCAATTGTAAGGGTCGCCCCGCAGGAGCCGCGCTCAGCGCGGTGCGGCGGTCGGTGCCTTGGTGCCAAGGCGCTTATAGAGATAGTCCGTGAAGCGTTTCGTCATCACGCAGTAAGGCCCTGGATCCGGCCAGTTTTTGAAGTCGCTGAGGACCGCTGCCGGGCCCTTTTTCTCGCGCAGGGCAATCGCCTCACGCTGGCGGTCGACGGTCATCACGTCGCAAAGGCCGCGGAGAAAGTCGCGTAGCAACTCGTGGTAACCGACAGTTGAGAGCGAGCCAGGCTGGTAGTAGGACCATGAGCCAGTATTTGAGAAGGCAAGCTCGTAGCGGCCGCGGCTTTGGCCTTCGAGCCAGAGCCGTCGCGCATTCTTGTCGCCGCTGAGGTCGGCGAGGTCATGGAGCCCACGCAGCGCCTGGTAGAACTGGTTGTAGATCCGCTGCCCCGGCGCATAGGAGTAGCCGAGGTAGTGCGACCCGTGTGCCAGTTTCAGCCTCACGCCGCTCGGTGGGCTGGTGCGGAAGATGCCAAGGCCACGCTTCGCAAGCGTCATCAGTGAGCGGTCTTTGAAGCGGTCCGAGGTGCGCGCCAGAGCCTGTATCGCAGTGCCTTGAGCCATTCCGCTCACCCACGGAGGTCTGCCTCCGCCGAACTTGAAGAGGTACTCCCAGGCGACTCCGCCAGCGCGTGCTGCGGCCAGCTCGCTGACCTCGCGGGCCAGCGTGCGTAGCTCCGACGACTTGCTTTCGGCGGTCCAGAGCGCATTCATGTAGCCGAAAGTGCCAAGCCATTGAATTTGCAGCCCTTGGCCGGGGTAGGCCTGCCAGACCAGTTCGCTGCCGGAAAAGCCAACGCGCTGGCCGTAGCTCAGAGAGGAACCATCGGTCCACCATTGCGCGTTGCGTCGCAGCGTCTCGGTGAGCGCTGGTAGCCGCGAAGCGGTCACCAGCCCGCCCTTGGCCATGCGGTTGAAGTTTGCGATCACGGCTCGCAGTTCTTTTCGGCGCTGGCCGGTCAGCTTTCCAGCCGCTTTGCGCGCGCTGCCCATCGCCGCGTTGTAGTCGGCGCGGGTTGTGGCGCTAATCGCGCCGCGGGAGGCGAGCCTAGAGACCGCCGAGTCGAGGTTCCTCGAGGAGGCTGTCTGGGCTGGCATTGCCGCTGCCGAGGCCACGGTTAGCGCGCGCCCCGGGTACTTCGGCAGCTGACTGCTCGGGCCCGCCGGAATCAGCGGATTTTCCCGCGCCGTGACGGTGCCGCTCTCGTCGAGGACGTAAATGGTTGAAGCATCGGCACTCGCCGCGCCACTGAGGGCGAGCGTGACGAGCGCCGACGCGACGCATAGAACAGGCGTACGGCGCACATAAAGAAGCGTAGAGGAGCGGCTCCGAGTCGGTCGCAGTTGACCTTGCACCGGCGCGCGCCGCCGAATCACTGGCGGCCGGGGCCGACCCAAGCGCAACGTATGCTCTGGCCCCGATGAACACCCAGCCACCAGCCAATTCCTCGCTCTTTCGCCGCCTGCTCGATGCTGCTGGCTGGCCGGTCTTGCTGGTGATCTTCATTCCGATCGCCGTAATCCTTCAATACGGCGGCGCAGGCTCAACCGCAATCTTCATCACCGCGGCGCTCGGCGTGATCCCAACAGCGGCGCTGATGGGCCGCGCGACGGAGGAGCTCGCGGCCCGGTCAGGCCCCGGTATTGGAGGGCTTCTGAACGTCACATTCGGCAATGCGCCGGAGCTGATCATCGCGCTCGTCGCTCTCAACGCTGGGTTGCAGGAGGTCGTCAAGGCTTCGATCGCAGGTTCGATCATCGGCAACATTCTGCTCGTGCTCGGAGCGTCAATGTTCTTCGGTGGTTGGGGTCGCGACGAGCAGAAGTTCAGTGCCCGCGCAGCCAGCGCCCAAACTTCGATGCTCTTTCTCGCGTTGGCCGCGATTGTCATGCCGGCTGTCTACGAGCTGGTCGTCGGCAGCGGGCTGCCAAAGCCCAACGAAGTGATCGTCGATTACGACTCAAGCGTTGAGACGCTCTCTCTTGTTGTGGCCGCCGTGCTGCTGGTCGCATACGCGGCCGGGCTCTTCTTCTCGCTCAAAACGCACCGGCGCATCTTCAATCCGGAGCCGGCCGAGATCGAGGCGGTCGGTGAGCTTTGGAGCGTCAAGAAGTCGGTGATCGCGCTCGCGATTGCCGGTGTCGCGGTTGCCGCCATGTCGGAGATCCTCGTCGGCTCGATTGAACAGACTGCGCAAAAGCTCGACATCAGTGAGTTCTTTATCGGCGCGATCGTCGTCGCGATCGTCGGTAACGCGGCCGAGCACTGGGTTGCGGTGCTCGCTGCGCGCAAGGACCAGATGAACCTCGCGGTCAACATCTCAATCGGTTCCAGCGCCCAGGTCGCGCTCTTTGTGGCTCCGGTACTAATTCTTGCCTCACACCTGATTGGTCCCCACCCAATGGCGCTGGTCTTTAACGGCTTTGAGCTGGCGGCGTTGATCCTCTCGGCGCTGCTTGCCAGCCAGGTCACGCAGGACGGCCGCTCGAACTGGTTTGAAGGGCTACAGCTCCTTGCCGTTTACGTGATCATCGCGTTCTCGTTCTTTATCGCCTGAGCAGCGCGACCAGATGCGTCATGATCGA
>JANRFB010000089.1 GCA_030725785.1 Solirubrobacteraceae bacterium | reverse complement strand
GATCATCACGACGATCAGCGCCGTGAAGAACCAAGCGACTCCGTTGCCCTCCTGAACGAAGGCGTGAATTGAATCGAGCACGCCGGAGCGGACGAGGAAGGTGCCGAGGATTGCCAGAACGCCGGTGGCAAGCACCAGTGAGGCGTTCCAGATTTTCATCATCCCGCGCCGCTCTTGAATCTTGACCGAGTGGAGGAAAGCGGTACCGGTGAGCCAAGGCAGCAGCGCGGCGTTCTCTACCGGATCCCAAGCCCAGTAGCCACCCCAGCCGAGCTCGGCATATGACCAGCGAGCGCCGAGAATGATGCCGACGCCGAGCGCCAGCCAAGCGGCCAGCGCGTAAACGCGCGTCGCTCGTAGCCACTCTGCATCAACGCGGCGAACAATTAGCGCTCCAACTGCGAAGGCGAACGGAATCGTGAAGAGCGTGTAGCCCGAATAGAGCATGATCGGGTGGATCATCATGCTCGGGTGGCGCAGCAGCGGGTTCAGTCCCACACCTTCGGGAGGCGCAACCGGAACGGTCTCAAACGGCGAGGCGCTGAAGAGCATCACGGCAGTGAAGAAAGCGCCAAAGCCGAGCAGAACCGCTACCGCGTAGGGCGCAACGTCGCGCAGGCGGCCGCGCAACATCACGACGCAGAGAGACGACCAGCCAGCCAGCAGCGTCAACCACAGCATCAGCGAACCCTGCTGCGAAGACCACATCGCCGCAAGGCGGTAATACCAAGGCGTGGTCGTCGACGAATGCGTTGCGACAACCGTGAAATGGAAGTCGGAGGTGAAGAAAGCAAACTCGGTTATCAGGAACGCGATTGCGGCCAGCGCGAAGAGCATGTAGAGCGAGCGGCGTCCGGAGCGGACGAGCGCCTCACGGCCAGTGCGAGCGCCGATCAGCGATGCTCCAGCCCCGTAGATGCTGAAGCAGAGCGCGAAGATCAGGCAAGCCTGGCCGACGGTTGCCACAGTGGCCCTAGGACTTCTTTGCGCCGGAAGCGGGCGCGGCTGGCTCGCTCTCTTTGAACTTCGACGGGCACTTCGTGATCAGCGTGTCCTTCTCGCCGATGAACGAGTGCGGTGGCGCGGCGGCGCCGGCAGAGCGCACAGTGATGATCACTTCACGGCCTTCACGGAAGGGGTCGGGGACGGCGCCGATGTAGCTGACGGCGACCGACTTCTTGCTGGTGCGGTCGCGGACGCGGAAGCGGATTGCCTCACGCGAGCGAACCACGGAGCCGTCTACGACTTTGCCGGTTAGCTGGTAGCTCTCGCCGGGGTTGGTTGAAGCCAAGAGCTGGCTTGGCTCAACGGCGGTGCTGGCAGCCGAGAAGCTCGTGTAGGCAAGAGCGCCAACAAGCAGCAGAGCGCAGCTGAGCGCGATGACCATCCGGATGCGGCGTTTGCGGGCGGGATCCATCGAACGTCAGTATCGCAGGATCGCTGAGCGAAACGGAGTGTGAAATTTGCCACATAGCGCTCAGCCACCGGCGACGGCCCCAGATCGCGGCAAGCTGTCGCGTCAGCGCTCAGTGCAGGAGGCGGAGAGCCAAGAGCGGCGGACGAGATTCGAACTCGCGACCCTCAGCTTGGGAAGCTGATGCTCTACCAACTGAGCTACCGCCGCATCACGGCAAGGATACCCGCGAGCGCCGCGCCCGCGCGGGCGGCCCTCTAGCCTTCAGCAGAGCGTGAAGCGCTTCCGACTGATTCCCACAATCGTTGTTCTGCTGACCGGCGGCCTGATCGCGCTGCTGATCTACGGCGTCGCCAACACCGGCGCCGATGACTCGCTCGACGGCAAGGTCAAGGCTGGGCAGCTTCCGCCGGCGCCTGGAGCCAACGTCGAACTGGAGCGGCTCGACGGCAAAGGCTCACTGTCACTGGCGCAGCTTCGGGGCAAAATTGTCGTGCTCAACTTTTGGGCCTCTTGGTGCGAACCGTGCCGCGCCGAAGCGCCGGTGCTGATTAACGCGCAGAAGCAGCTTGGCTCGCGCGGCACCGTGCTGGGCGCCAGTTACAAAGACTTCGCCGACGAGTCGCGCGCCTTCGAGCGTCGCTATGGGATCAACTATCCGACCGTGCGCGACGATGAGCTCAAACTGGCACCGCTCTTTGGTACGACAAAGCTTCCGGAAACATTCGTGATCGACGCCAAAGGCCGCATCGTCGCGATCGGCCGCGGTCAGCTTGACCAGAAGTTCCTTGATGGCGCGATCAAGCGCGCGGAGCAGCAGGGCTAATGGGCCGCAAACTTAAAGCCTCGCTCGCCGGCCTGCTGGCGCTCGGCGCACTGGCCTCGGCGGCCCCCGCCATGGCGCAGGTCTCGTTCCCGGACATCGAAAACGAAGTGATGTGCGACACCTGCAACGTGCCGCTGAACATCGCCGAAGCGCCGCGCGCCGACCAGCTGCGCCGTGAGATCAACAAGCTGATCGCTCGTGGCCAAAGCAAGGAACAGATAAAGGCGACGCTGAGCGAACGCTACGGCCCGGCGATCCTCGCGCTTCCCCCGGCCTCCGGCTTCAGCCTCACCGCTTACCTCGTGCCGCTAGCAGTAGCGATCGGCCTGCTGCTGCTGGGAATTGTGCTGCTGAGGCGTTGGCGGCGCAGCGGCCGCGGCGGCCAGCACGATGAAGCACCGCTCGACGACGAGGACGCAAGCCGCCTTGACGACGAGCTGGAACGCTTCGGCCGCTAATGACCTTTCTAATCGCAGCCGCCGACGCGACGATCCTCGCCGCCTTCGCGATCGGCTTCGTATCTTTCGTCTCCCCGTGCGTGCTGCCGCTCGTTCCCGGCTACCTCTCGGCGATCTCTGGCTCCAGCATCGCCGAGATCCGCGCCGGTGAGAAACGGCTCAGCCGCATCCTTCTCCCGGCGCTGATCTTCTGCCTTTCGTTCACCGTGATGTTCGTTGCGCTGGGAATGACGGCAACCGGCATCGGCTCGACGCTGCGCGACCACCAGCAGACTCTGAACACGATCGCCGGCGTGATGATCATCCTGCTCGGGGCATTCTTCATGGCGACGCCGTTCGTGACGAAGTTCAATCAGGACTGGCGCCCTGAAGCGCTGATCGCGCGCGCCGGTGCCGGCAGCCCGGTGGTTGCCGGCCTCGCCTTCGCGATCGCTTGGACGCCCTGCGTGGGCCCGACTTTGGCCGCAATCCTCGCTGCGGCCTCAACCGCCGACACTGTCGGCCAAGGCGGCCTGCTGCTCTTCTTCTACTCGCTCGGCCTCGCGATTCCGTTCCTGCTGATGGCGATGGCCTTCGACAAGGCGACCGTTGCCTTCAGCTGGCTGCGCGACCGCTACCTGCTGATCACCTTCATCTCCGGCGCGATCCTGATCCTGATGGGGGTTCTGATTCTCACCGGCGAATTGACGCGGCTCAACAGCGAGGCGCAGCAACTGCTCGACTCGCTCGGGCTTGACTTCTTCTACACGATCTAGTCGCGCGTCATCGACTGCGGCGCGCTGACGCCAAGCAGGTCGAGCGAGCGGGCCAGCACCTGACCGGTAGCGGCGCAAAGGCGAAGGCGCAGGTCTCGCTGCTCGGTGCCAACGTCAAGCACCGGGCAATCGCGGTAGAAGGCGCTGAAGGCCTGCGCGGTCGAGAGCGCGTAGCTGGCGATGCGGTGCGGTGAGCGGCGGTCAGCGGCATCGGCAACCTCAGCTGGAAACTCAAGCAGTTTGCGCACCAGCGCCCGCTCGCTGGCGTGGAGTGGCTCATCTGTTGAAGTGTCAGGGCCTGCTTCGGCGGCGCCACGGGCCAGCAGTGATGCAATCCTCGCGTGCGCGTACTGAACGTAATAGACCGGATTCTCGGCCGATTCTTCGCGCGCCAGTTTCAGATCGAGGTCGATCGTCGTCTCATGCGAGCGCTCGAGCAGGAACCAGCGGGCAGCGTCAACGCCGATGTCCTCGATCAGCTCGTCGAGCGTTACAAAATCACCGGCACGCTTGCTCATCTGCGCCCGCTCGCCGCTGTCAACGAGATGGACGAGCTGCATGATCAGCAGCTCCAGACAGGCCGGATCATGACCGAGCGCAGAGATCGCCGCATGCATCCGCTTGATGTAGCCGTGGTGATCGGCGCCCCAAACGTCGATCATCAGGTCGAAGCCGCGGTCAAGCTTGTCCTGGTGGTAGGCGATGTCGGAAGCGAAGTATGTGTGCTCGCCGCTGGAGCGCTCAAGCACACGGTCCTTGTCGTCGTCGAACTCGGTTGTGCGCAGCCAGAGCGCTTCGTCACTGGTGTAAGTGCGGCCATCGGAATCGAGAATCGTCAGCGCCCTCGCGACCGGTGACGGGCGGCCGGCGTGGAGCGTCGTCTCGTGGAACCAATCGTCGAAGACGACGCGCAGCCGCGCCAAGCTGCGCTCGGCCTCGGCGACCATCAGCTCAACGGCGAGCCGCGCAACCTCATCAACAGGCAGGTCGGCGGCGCCGGGGATATCGGCTGCCAGCGCGATGATGTATTCGCCTTGGTAGCCATCCTCGGGTGGCTCTTCGCCTCGCGCGCGGGCCTGAACGGAGACCCCGAGCGCGCGGATCTGTGAGCCGGCATCGTTGACGTAATACTCGCGGTGAACTTTGTGACCAACAAAGCTCAAAAGGCGCGCAAGCGCGTCACCGTAGACGGCGTTACGTGTGCCGCCAACGTGAACCGGGCCGGTCGGGTTGGCACTGACGAATTCGACGTTGACCTGAAGCGGCGGGTCGGCGATCGCCCCGCCCCACTGCCCTCCAGCGTCGAGCACTGCGTCGATCGCCTCGCCGTACCAATCGTCGGAGAGAACAAGGTTTACGAAGCCAGGGCCGGCGACCTCGGCGCTGACAAGCGCGGAGCCGAGCTGGCGGCCGAGCTCCTCGGTGAGCTGCTCGGCAAAGTCGCGTGGTGCCACTCCGAGCCCTTTGGCGACAGCGAGCGCGGCGTTGGTCGCAAAGTCGCCATGTTCAGGCTGCTTTGGCCGCTCGAGCTGGAGCTGCGCGGAGACCGGCTGCCCACCGGCGAGCACCGCTACGGCGGCGACTAGCCCGGCATTTAGGTCATCGAGTGGACTGCTCACGGCTTCGATGATCGCAGCGTCGCCAGCTCGGTGCCGTGCCGAGCGCCGCGCTAGTGGTGGTAGGGCGAGCCGGCAAGGATCGCGTGGCCGCGGTAGATCTGTTCCAGCAGCACCACGCGCGCCAGCTGATGAGGCAGCGTCATCGGCCCCAACGAGAGCCGATCATCGGCTCGCTCAAGCTCGATTCCGTAAGCGCCACCAACGACGAAACAGAGATCGCGGCCGCTGGCCCGGCGCTGCTCGAGGAAGCCGCTGAAGGCGACGCTGTCGTACTGCTTACCTTCATCGTCGAGCAGCACGAGGTGGGCCTTCTCGGGAACCCGCCCGGCCAACTTCGCTGGCTCGCGCAGCTCAATCAATTCGAGCGGCGCGTAATGGCCGATCAGCTTCTCGTAATGGGCGATGTCATCGGCGAAAGGGGCGCGCAGGCGGCCGACCGAAAGGACCGTGATCTTCACCTCTCGACCCCACTGGGCCGCTCACCGCGCTGCCAAGCGAGACCGATGCCGATCCGCTCAAGCGTTGTTGGGTGGGTGCCGAAGAGCCAGTGCGTAATCGCTGGCGGATCCGGGTCGCCGAGGTTCTGGATCGAGATTCGCCGCTGCTGAGCGATGAAGGCTGGGGCGTCGCCTGTAAGCGTCAGCGCGAAAGCATCAGCTCGCTCTTCAATCGAACGCGAAAGCTGGTTAGAGATCAGAGTAATTGCGAAGACGATAAGGATTACGGCCGCCGTCAGCGCGGGAACGCTCGACGGGCCGGCCGGCAGTCCATCATGCGGCCCCCAGAGCCGCAGGCAGCGCGCAACCGCCCAAGCGCCGAACGGAGCAACGATCAAAAGGAAGATCAGGCCGTGGGGAATGTCGCGGTAGTGAACGTGGGCAAGCTCGTGGGCGACGACGAGCCGCGTTTGCGCTGGCGGGAATTTGTTGAGCAGCGTGTCGTAGAGAACAACCCTTTTCGACGAGCCAACGCCAACCACGTAGGCATTAGCGGCTGTCGTGCGGCGGCTGGCGTCGATCACGTACACCGAGCCAACCTTTACGCCGGCGCGACCTGCCAGTTCGACTACCGAGCTGCGCGCCGGACCGGCCGCCAGCGGCGTGAAGCGATTGAAGATCGGGTCGATCACGAGCGGCCCGGCGAACGTGATCATCACGCCCCCCAGGACAATCAGAGCTGAGGCCGGCACCCACCAGCGCCGCGGCATCTTGCGGATCAAGGCAATCGCGATCAGAGTCGCGGCGGCTGCAATCAAGGCAGCGATTCCAGCGCTCCTGGCCAGATCCCAACCCCACGCACCCCAGCTGCTCGTGGTCAGTCCGTAATCGATCGAACGGATTCGCATCAGCGCGGCGAGCGGCAGCAGCGCAATCACGACGGCGATCGAGATTGCGGCGCCAACGAGGCCTGAGACGATGATCGGATGGCGGTACGGGCCGCGAAGCCAAGCTGGAGCGCGGATGACGATCAAAGCCAAGACGGCCGCCTTGACCAGCAGCGCCGCGATCCCGAGCCACAGCTGCAGACCGTTGAACGAGGCGGCTCGACCGAGCTGGGCGGGCGTGAACCACTGCGCAGCGTCGGTCGGGAGCGGCGTGATCACCCCGCTGCGCGGCGTCATCAGCAGAACGAGCAGCTCGGCGACGAGCAAGGCGACGACTACTGCGAACAGGGCGCTGTGGCGAATGAAACGCAAGCCCATCACGCTACCGTCGATGTGAGCTTTTATTGCGATGCGAGTAGCCGTCATCTCCGACATACACGCCAACCGTCAGGCCTTAGAGGCCGTTTTGGTGGCCGCTGACGCGATCGACGCCGACGAACTCTGGTGCCTTGGCGACCTCGTCGGCTACGGCGCCGACCCGAACGACTGCGTTCAATTGGTGCGCGACAATGCGTCGGTCTGCCTTGCAGGCAACCATGATCTTGCAGTGACCGGTGAACTAAGACTCGATGACTTCTCACGTGGCGCCGCTTTGGCGGCGCGCTGGACGCTTGATGTGATCGGCGATTCTGAGCTCGAATGGCTCTCGTCGCTTTCATCGAAGGCAACGGCCGAAGATGTGGGCCTCTTCCATGGCAGCCCGCGCGACCCGGTCTGGGAGTACGTGATCAGCACGTTGCTGGCCGACCTTTGCTTCGACACGATGCGCACACGGATCGGGCTGATCGGTCACAGCCATGTCGCCCTTGCCTTCCATCGCACCGAGACCGAACTGGCGACCGGCGACGCGCGCCGCGACGGCGACAACGTTGACGCGGGCGGCGACCGCTGGCTGCTGAACCCTGGCAGCGTTGGCCAACCGCGCGACGGCGACCCGCGCGCCGCATGGCTGCTGCTCGACACGGAGAGCTCGGAAGTGATCTGGCAGCGAACCGAGTACGACGTGGCCGGCGCCGCAGCGGCGATCCGAGCAGCGCGCTTACCTGACTCACTCGCCGACAGGCTCCAGTACGGTCAATAGGGATGAATTTTGCTCGAATCACATCTTTCGGCTGCGTAATGCTCGTTTCTGTGGCAGTCGCAGGCTGCGGCAGCAGCACCGACCTGATTCCCGCGTCAGACGCATCGGCTCTCGATCAGTCGATCGGCCAAGTCGCCGACGCGACGGCCGCCGGCGACTGCGAGGCGGCCGCCTCAGCGCTCTCCGATGCTCAGAGCGAGTTCAACCAGCTGCCCGCGAGCGTCAACAGCGAGCTGCGCTCACGGATAGCGGCCGGGCTCCAGCGGCTTGAGACCAGCGTTCCGGTTCAATGCCTCGAAACGAAGCCAAAGCCGATCACGACGCCGACGACAACGAGCACTACGACAACGCCAACTACAACGACGACCACGCCAACGACAACGACGACGACGCCAACGACAACAACAACGCCAACAACAACGACAACCACTCCAACCGTTCCGCCCGACAACGGCGGCATCACACCGAACGGTTAAGGCGATCGCGCGATGACAGAACGGACATTGGCGGGGCGCTATGAATTGGGCGAACGGCTTGGCAGCGGTGGCATGTCAACCGTGCTGCTGGCGATGGACCGCCGCCTTGAACGCCAGGTCGCGATCAAGCTGCTGGCCGAGCACCTTGCCGACGATGAGCAGTTCGTGACGCGTTTCCGTCGCGAAGCCCTCTCAGCCGCGCGGCTCGTTCACCCGAACATCGTCCAGGTCTATGACTTCGGCCTTGATGAGGAGAGCGGCCGTCAGTACATCGTGATGGAGTACGTCGAAGGCAACTCCGGCGCCGAGATTCTCGCCGCCGAAGGAACGCTCGACGTTCCCGAAGCGGTTGGAATTCTCTCGCAGGCCTGCCGCGGGCTCGACTACGCCCACCGCAGCGGCGTGATTCACCGCGACGTCAAACCCGGCAACCTGCTGCGATCGCGCGACGGCGTAGTCAAACTTGCCGACTTTGGAATCGCAAAGGCTCTGAGCGAGGAATCGTCGATCACGCAGGTCGGCTCGGTGCTCGGCACCGCCGCCTACCTCTCACCAGAGCAGGCCAGCGGCCACGGCTCCAACCCGCGCTCTGACATCTACGCACTCGGCGTCGTCTGTTACCAGTTTCTCTCCGGCCGCCTGCCGTACGAGGCGCAGTCGATCACCGAGCTGGCCTTGAAGCAGCAGCGTGAAGCGCCGCCACTACTAAACGATCTCAACCCCGAGGTGAGCCCAGAGCTTGCTGCCGCAGTCGACCGCGCGCTCGAGCTGGAACCGGAAGCGCGCTACGAGACCGCCGAGGAGCTGCGGCTCGCGCTCTCCGACGGCGCGCGCGGCGTTGCCCCGGAAACTTCGGCAACTTCGGTCAGCACGCCTCGAACGGCCGCAACCCGGGTCGTCAAAGCAACCGGCGACCAACCGGCGACAACGGTTCAGCGCCGTGAGCCGCGGATGCCGGCTCAGCAGGCAGCGCCGGCTGCAGCGGCCGTGGCGCAGCAGCCACGACGTAAGCGCGGCTGGGTTGCCCCAACAATCGTTCTACTGCTCGCTCTGGCGGTTGGCGTGGCAGCGTTTATCTACATCACGGGCAGCAGCTCAAGTGGCAGCGTGCGCCTGCGCCAGGTCGTCTACCAGCAGGTCGATCAAACGGCGGCGCAGATGCAGCAGCTGATCCGCCAAAACACGAAGTAGCGCCGCTAAGGCGCCTCGCCGGCGCGAAGCTCGGCCGCAACGGTGGCTAGATTACCCGCCAAAACCGCCGCTCGTAGCCGCTCCATGACGCGCGAAACAAAGGCGAGGTTGTGAACCGTCAGCAGACGCATCGCGGTTAGTTCGCGGGCTTTCGTCATATAGCGCAGATAGCCGCGGCTGTAGCCAACTGCACAGGCCGGGCAGGGGCAGCCCTCCATCAAAGGCTCATCGCTGTCGGACCACTTCGCCGTCGTCAGATCAACGCGCCAGCGCTTCTGTGGGTCAGGAACCAAGGCCACGCCGTGACGACCGAGCCGCGTTGGCATCACACAGTCAAAAGTGTCAATCCCCATCTCGACGCCGCGGATCAGATCATCAACCTCGCCGATCCCCAGCAGGTGCCTCGGGCGCAGGTCGCCGGCTTTGTCGAGCGTGTCGGTGGCCCAACCAACGACCTCGTACATCTGCTGCTTGTGTTCACCAAGCGAGCCGCCGATTGCAATCCCACCGCAGGCGCGCGCGGCGATCTGCTCGGTCGACTCGCGGCGCAGATCCTCGTAAACGCCACCCTGGACGATTCCGTAGACGAGCTGGTCGGCGGCGCCGTTTTCGGCGTGCCAGCTCAGGCAGCGATCTAACCAGCGGTGCGAGCGCTCGGTCGAACGAGCGGTGTATTCGCGCTCAACGTTGAATGGCGTGCACTCATCGAAGACGAGCGCGATGTCGGAGCCAAGATTGCGTTGGATCCGCATCGAGTCCTCAGGGCCCATAAAGCGCGTTGAACCATCGACGTAGGAGCGATAACGGACGCCGTCCTCCTCGATCCCGAGCACCTTGCCGGCGCGGTCGGGCCCGCTCGGTGCGCGGCCTTTGATCTCATCGGCGACCGTGCCGTGCCCCATCGAGAAAACTTGAAAGCCACCAGAGTCGGTGATGATCGGCCCGTCCCAGCGCATGAACTCGTGGAGCCCCCCGAGCGCCGCTATCCGCTCATCGCCGGGATTTAGGTGGAGGTGGAAGGTGTTGCCGAGCACGATGTCGTAACCGAGCTCAGATACCTCGGCCGGCAGCAGGCCACGAACGCTTGCCTTCGTCGCTAACGGAACGAAGGCAGGGGTGCGGATTTCGCCATGGGCGGTGCGCAGCGTTCCAGCGCGCGCGAGCGAGCCGGGGTCGGAAGCGAGAATCTCAAGCGCTGACTCCATCTACGAGCAGCGATCCTAGGGCGCGTGCGCTATTGACGGTTGCCGAGGAAGACGGTCGCGAAGTAGATCAGCTGCGAAAGCGCGGCCAGCGCACCGGCAACGTAGGTCATCGCTGCAGCACGGAGCACTCGGCTAACCCCTTCGCTCTCGTCTGCGTTGGCGATCCCAAGTTCTTTCAATTGGACCGCCGCCCGGCGCGAAGCGTCGAACTCGACAGGCAGCGTCACGAACTGGAAGATCACAACCGCCGCATAAAGCGCCACTGCGAGGTAGACGAGGCCAAGGAAGCCGAGGATCGCACCGCCAAACAGCAGAATCATCCAAGTGCTCGAGGCAAAGGCGGTGACGGGCCAGAGCGCCGAGCGAATTGTCATCGGCGCATATGCCTTGGCGTGCTGAATAGCGTGGCCCACTTCATGCGCGGCGACCGCTGTCGAGCTGATCGAGGTGCCGCCGAAGACCGGCTCGGAGAGGTGCACGCTGCGCGTCCGTGGGTCGTAGTGATCGGTGAACCAGCCCGGAACCGAGCGCACGGGAACGTCGGTGAGTCCGTTGGCGATGAGGATCCGTTCGGCAATCTGAGCGCCGTTCATGCCGCTGTCCTCGGGAACCTCGGCGTAGCGCCGAAACGTGCTCTTGACCTTGTGTTGGGCCCACATGCCAAAGGCAAGCGGAACCAGCAGGCAGAGGATGAAGAGACCGAAGCTGCTCATTCAATTGATGCAGAACAGCCGGCGTTGGCCTCAACATCGGACGCGGGCAGGAGCTTGGCCCAACACTCGGCCAAGGCCTGCTGCTCGTCGGCGCTGAGATGACTGAGAAATACGCGCCTAACGCCTTCTATGTGTGTGGGGCGCGCTTCGATCAGCCGCTCGCGGCCGATCGGTGTGAGGCGCGCGAACGAGCCGCGCGCGTCGCTGGCGCAAGACTGGCGAACGAGCAGCCCTTCGCGAGCGAGCCGATCAACGAGGCGCGTCAGGCCGCTGCGGGAAAGAACAGCGAGTTCGGCGAGATCGCACATCCGCATCTGCCCGTCTTCGGCGCCATCGAGGTGAAGCAGTACCTCGTAGGAACTCAACGAGATCGCGTGGGCATCCAAAAGCTCGCCGTCAAGCTGCTTCGTTGCCGCGGCGTGCGCCCTGAGCATTCCCCGCCAAGCGAGCACCTCGCGGCTTGAGAGGTTGCGATCAAGGGTTGCTGATGAGCTTGGGCTGGTCACGATGGGAGGTTCCCGCGAACACCGTTACGGTAGCAATGAGCTCCCCCGTCAAGGCACGTAGAAGTCACCTTTGAGCCGTCCCCGCTAGGCTCGGTTAATGGCACTTGAAGGGATCCACCACATCACCGCGGTGACCGGCGACGCAACCGCCAATGTCGATTTCTACTCAGGCGTGATGGGCCTGCGGCTGGTTAAGCAGACGGTCAACTTCGATGAGCCTTCGGCCTACCACCTCTACTTCGCTGATGAGGCCGCCAGCCCCGGCGCGGCGCTGACCTTCTTCGAGTACCCCGGCGCGCCGCCCGGGCTGCCCGGAGCAGGGATGGTGCACACAATCGTCTGGCGTGTTGGCTCAGTAGCGGCCCTGGAATTCTGGAAGACGCGTCTGCGCGAGGCAGAGATGTCGGTCCTCCACGAAGGCGATGTATTGACCTTCTGCGACCCCGAAGGGTTGGCCTACGAGCTCGTCGTTGACGACAGCGATGACGCTCCGCTGAGCGCCAGCTCGCCCGAGATCCCGGCCGAGTTTGCGCTGCGCGGTTTCGGTGGGGTCCGCGCCTACGCGCAGCAGCCGCAGGCCAGCGCAGAGCTGCTGACGGCGCTCGGCTTTGCGCCCGACGGCGACGAAAGCAGCTGGCTGCTAGGAGGTGCTGAGCGCAGCGGCACGCTCAGCTATGACGAGCCACCACTCGACGCCGCGCGGCCAGGCGCCGGCACCGTCCACCACGTTGCCTGGTCTGCCGCCGACGACAGCGAGCTCGACGCCTGCATAGCGCAGGCGCATGGGGCAGGCGCCCAGCCGACCGGGATCATCGACCGTCAGTATTTCCACTCGATCTACTTCCGCGAGCCGAGCGGCGTGCTCTTCGAGATTGCCACGCGCGACATCGGCTTCACGATCGACGAACCACTGGAACAGCTCGGCTTCACGCTCCAGCTGCCCGAGCAGTACGAGCAGCACCGCGATTCGATCGAGCTGCAGCTGACGCCGCTGAACAACCCGCGCACCAGCGCTTAAGTTTCGATCAGCGAGCTGCCGGTCATCTCGGCCGGCTGCTCGATACCAAGTAGCTCAAGCAGCGTCGGAGCAACGTCGGCAAGAATTCCGCCGGAGCGCAGTTCAAGGCCTTCGCGCGTGACAATCACCGGCACTGGGTTTAGCGAGTGAGCGGTGTTTGCTGAGCCGTCCTCGTTGAGCATCTGCTCGGCGTTGCCGTGATCGGCGGTAATCAGAAGTTCGCCGCCGCTGGCCTGCACGGCGGCGACAATTTCTCCAAGGCAGCGGTCAACGGTTTCGATCGCCGTCACCGCCGCCGGGATCACTCCGGTGTGACCAACCATGTCAGGGTTGGCAAAGTTGATGATCGCGAACTCGGGCTGCTCCTCCTGCCAGGCGGCGATGAACTTTTCGGCTGCACCCTGAGCGCTCATCTGCGGGCTCTCGTCGTAGGTCGCAACATCACGGTTGGAGGGAACTAACTCACGCCGCTCGCCTTGCTGCGGATGCTCATCTCCGCCGGCAAAGAAATAGGTGACATGCGGATATTTTTCAGTCTCAGCCACGTGCAGCTGGCGCCCTCCATCTGCGGCGATCACCTGCGGCAGCGTCACTAGCGGCCGTTCGGGCTCGAAGGCAACGGCATAGGGCCAGCCTTCCTCGTACTCAGTCAGGCAGCTGTAATTGGTTACCGGCGCTGCGCCGCTGCGCTCAACATCGGCGAAAGCCGGATCGCAGAGCGCACGGGTGATCTCGCGCATTCGGTCCGGGCGGAAGTTGAAGGCGATCACGCTGTCACCCGGCTCGATTACGGCCGGCTCGCCGATCACCGTCGCGGCGATGAATTCGTCGGTTTCGCCGCGCTCGTATGCTGCACGCGCGGCGTTCACAGCGCTCGGCTCCGCGTGCTCTCCGCGGCCGTGGGCAAGAAGGTCGTATGCCATCTGCACGCGCCCCCAGCGCTGATCGCGGTCCATCGCGTAGAAGCGGCC
>JANRFB010000088.1 GCA_030725785.1 Solirubrobacteraceae bacterium | reverse complement strand
GTTTCGCCGCTGGTCATCGTCACCTCGAAGCTGACCGACGGCATCGTCGCCATCAAATTGAGGTCGTATTCGCGCTCCAGCCGCTCGCGGACGATGTCCATGTGCAGCAGCCCGAGGAAGCCGCAGCGGAAGCCGAACCCGAGCGCATCGGAGGTTTCCGGCTCCCACGTCAGCGCGGCATCGTTGAGCGTCAGCTTTTCAAGCGCATCGCGCAGATCCGGGTATTGATCGGACTCGATCGGGAAGAGGCCGCAGAAGACCATTGGCTTGACCTCGCGGTAGCCAGGCAGCGGCTCGCTGGCCGGGTTGGCCTTCGTCGTCAACGTGTCACCGACGCGAAGCAAGGTGACGTCCTTGATGCCGGTGATCACGTAGCCGACCTCGCCGGCCAATAGCTCGGGAGCGCTGACCATCTCGGGCGTGAAGAAACCGATGTCATCGATCTCGGCTTCCGTTCCGGCGACCATCGCCTTGATCGCCTCGCCCTTCGTGAACTTGCCATCGACTACGCGGATGTAGGCAACCACGCCTCGGTACTGATCGAATTCGGAATCGACGATCAGCGCGCGCGGCGCTCCGTCCGGGTCGCCGCTTGGCGGCGGCACGTCGCGGACGATCGCTTCGAGCACCTCTTCGACGCCCTCCCCGGTTTTGCCGGAGATCTTGAGAATGTCGTCCGCCGGTTCGCCGAGCAGCTCAGCCACCTCGGCCGCAACGCGCTCCGGCTCGGCGCCAGGAAGGTCGATCTTGTTGAGGCAGGGAATCAGCTCAAGGCCGTTCTCGACCGCCAGGTAAGTGTTAGCAAGCGTCTGCGCCTCGACTCCCTGCGAGGCATCAACCACGAGCACCGCTCCTTCGCACGCTGCTAGAGACCGCGAGACTTCGTAAGTGAAGTCGACGTGGCCGGGAGTGTCGATCAGTTGAAGCTGGTAGATAACGCCGTCGCGAGCTGTGTAGAGAACGCGCACAGCCTGCGCCTTGATTGTGATGCCACGTTCGCGTTCAAGGTCCATTGAGTCAAGAACCTGCGCCCTCATTGCGCGCGGATCGACGGTTGAGGTCATCTCGAGAATTCGATCGGCGAGCGTCGACTTGCCGTGATCGATGTGGGCGATGATCGAGAAGTTGCGTATTAGTGACTGTTCCATGGCGGCTTGTGCTCGGGATACAGCGTAGGGCGAGCTCGAAGCGCGCTTCGTCAGGAGCTCAGGCGCCGCAGGCGACTGGTGAAGAAGTGGAGGATCTGGTCGGCCTCGCGAATTCGCAGCAGCCTGACAGCGGCCAGGTAGACGAGCAGTCCGGCGGCGAGCGCCGGCAGCACGCCGATCAGTCGCGTCAGCGGACCGGCGCTGCCAATAGCGCCGTCGACAACCAACCAGATCCCGCGACTTACGATGATCAGCAGGACCGAAGAAAAGATCACTTTGATCG
This sequence comes from Solirubrobacteraceae bacterium, assembly GCA_030725785.1. Classification (GTDB taxonomy): domain Bacteria; phylum Actinomycetota; class Thermoleophilia; order Solirubrobacterales; family Solirubrobacteraceae; genus F1-60-MAGs163. The sequence continues at coordinate 1,263 of JANRFB010000088.1, read as the reverse complement.
TCATGATCAGAGTCTCGCGGCCTTCGATCGAACCACCGAGCTGACGGCGCAAGAAGATCATCTGCGCCGCGGTCATGCCGGCGCTGGCCACGAGTGTGCCAATCACCGGGCCGGCGATTCCAAGCGGCTTGTAAAGCGCGAGCGAAACCGCCGCGTTGACGAGAAGGTTGGCGGCCGCCAGAGCGCTTGGAATCCACGGCCTTTGGAGCGAGAAGAATGTCCGCGTTAGCAGGAGGTTGAGGCCGGCGAACGGCATCGAGAAGGCAAACCAGAAAAGCGCCGTTGAGACCTCCGCAGTTGAGGCGGCGTTGAATGCCCCGTACTGGTAGATCAGCTCCGTAATCGGCACGGCCAGCGCCATCGTCGCCGCCGCCGCAGGAATTAGCAGCAGCAGGTTCTGCCGCGTACCGGTACCGACCAGAGCACGAAGCCCTCCGATGTCATCGCGCGCCACCAAACGGCTGAGAGACGGGAACAGAACTGTCGCCAGCGCGACGCTGAAGATCCCCTGCGGCAGCATGTAGATCCGGAATGCGGCATCGATCGCCCGTGGGGCGCTATCCGAGATCAGTGCACCAACGACGGAGTTGATGACGAGGTCGATGTTGATCACACCGAGCCCGATGGTGACCGGAATCATTAGCTTCAGAACGCGCGTTACGCCGGGGTCGCGCCAGTTGAAATGAAACTTCAGCCGAAAGTCAATCTTCGCCAGCACCGGGATCACCATCAGCAACTGGACGACCGTGCCGAGCAGCACGCCAATCGCATAAGCGTAGATCTGATCCTCGGCGCTGAACAACGGCCGCAGCCCAATCAACGCTCCGATGATGACCACGTTCCAGACCAGCGGCGCGAGCGCCGGAATCGTGAAGTGGTGATAACTGTTGACGATCCCTACCAGCAGCCCGTTTATGCCCAGCAGCACAACAATCGGAAACAGCACCTGGGAGAGCCCGACGGCGAGGTCGACGAGCTGCGGCGTGAAGTTGTCGCCTGGAATGAAGAGTGGAATCAGGACGCCCGCGGCAAAGATGAAGATCGCGCTGAGCGCTCCGAGGACGAGCAGAATGATCCAAAAAAGCGTCGAGGCCAAGAGGATCGCCTCACGGCGCCGCTTCTGCTCAAGGAACTCGGCGAAAACGGGAACGAAGGCGGCGCTCAGCGCGGCATCGGCGAACAGGCCGCGAACGAGATTCGGGAGCTGGAAGGCGATTGTGAACGCGGATGCCGCGCCACTCGTGCCGAAGTAGCTGGCGGCAA
>JANRFB010000087.1 GCA_030725785.1 Solirubrobacteraceae bacterium | reverse complement strand
CAAACAGCTCCGGGCGCTGCTCGTCGTACCAAGGGCGGTGGTCGCGGCCGACGGCATGGTGGTGAGTGATCGTTCCCCCTGCGGCAATGATCGCGTCGCCTGCGGCCTGCTTCATCTCGTGCCACTGCGCGATCTCATCGCCGCGGCGGGCAGGTGCCAGAACCGTGTAATAGGGAGCCGGGCCGTCGGCGTAAAGGTGCGTGAAGCGACAGCTAACGCGGCACGGTTCGCCGAGCGCTTCACGCGTGGCGCCGACGACGGCTTCGTGGAATGCCGGGAAGCGATCCCAAGTAATCGCGGTCTCAAATGTGTCGGCGAGAATCCCGAGCTGAACGAGCATGTCGCGGATGTACGGCATCTTGATGAATGCCTCGCGCCAATTTCCCTCGGCGGCAGGGCGCGAGCCGGTAGGCGCGTCCCACTGCCCGCCGTGGCTGGCTGCAATCTCCAGCGCCCGTTCGAGGTCATGGTCAACCGCGGCATCGGTCGACTCAAAGCCGATCACCAGAACTGAGTGCGTTCCATCGCCAGCACCGGTCTGCTGCGCCTCGAGCTGGTCGAGCAGACGGCAGTTTGCTGGATCGAGCCCGCTCTGAACTATCTCCCTCGCGGCCTCGGCGCCGGTCAAAAACTCGCCGAAGCGGACGGCGCGCGAGGCGCGATGCTGAGGCCGCGGCTGAACACGGACCCAGGCCTCGGTGATCACTCCCAGCGTTCCCTCGGACCCAAGCAGTAAACGGTCAGGGCTCGGGCCGGCGCCAGAACCTGGTAACCGTCGCGATTGCCAGAGCCCGCTCGGCGTGATCGCGCGGACCGACTCAACTAGATCGTCGATGTGGGTAAGCCGAGTTGCGAAGTGGCCGCCGGCGCGCGTCGCAACCCAGCCGCCGAGCGTCGAGCATTCGAACGACTGCGGGTAAAAGCGCATCGTCAGGCCGTGCTCACCAAGCTGCTCTTCGAGCCGCGGCCCGCTCGCCCCGGCGCCGATCAGCGCCGAGCGCGAAACAGGATCAACTTCGAGCACCTGATCGAGCAGCCCAAGGTCAAGCGAGCAAGTCCCGTTGAAACTCGCTGGAACCTTCGGCTCGACGCCGCCTACGACACTGGTGCCACCGCCGTACGGGATCACGGCGACGTTCGAGGCGCTCGCCCATTCGAGCAGCAGCTCGACATGCTGCTCGTTCTGCGGCCGCGCAACAAGATCGGGAACGTGCTCGTAGAGGCCGCGGAAGGCTCGAATTGTGTCGAGATAGGAGGATCCGTAGCTGTGTCCAGCGCGCTCCTCTTTGCTCTGCGAACAGAGCGCCGTGAGCGCACCAGGCGGGGGCTCAATCGCTGGTCTGGGTAGCTGAACGCTCGCAAATGGCACAGCAGCTTCCGGCTCCTGCGGCGCAAAGCCGAAGAGCGGCTCAATCCCGGGCGCGGCTGCCTGCGCCTCGGCGGCGCCGATCGCGGCGTCCTCGAATCCCCACCCCCAGCGGCTGCGCGTACGCTTGCTCACGCCTGAGACCGTACTCTGAGAAGAGTGTCGATGGCTCCCGGAATACTCGCCCGCGGGCCCTGGTCAACTGACCAGGTGACTGCGCGATGGGCGGAAGAGTTGTTTGAGCCTTCTGCGCAGATGACCGCCGACGCCGACGCCGCGGTTGCCGCGCTCGCCGACCGCGGCTCCCCAAGCCACGACGGGCTCGGCGCCCGTTTCATCAGCCACGAGCTTGCAGACGATGGCCAATTGACGATCAACCTGCAGCCGTCGCGCTGGTCGCTTCGGCTAAACGAAGCCGACGCAGCCAACTCGGTGGCTGCGCTCTGCGCCGTCCGCGACTTTGAGGGCCGCTGGCTGGCGGGAAGGCGCGCAGCGTGGCTGGCATCGTGGCCTGGGCGCTGGGCGCTCGGCGCCGGCGGCGCAGTCGACTTCGGCGAGAGCCCAGCCGACACGCTGGCGCGCGAGCTGCAAGAAGAGTGGGCTGTGAAAGCCGAGCAAGTTCGTTGCGAGGCACTGATCATGCTGCCGAACGCGATGGTGATGTTCATCGGCCAAGCCTGGCTGCCAGAGGGCGCAACCGTAACTCCCGACGACGAGCACGACGAGCACGCTTGGTGGCCTGCGCAGGTCGAGGATTGGCCCGACGAGGCAGACGAACCACTGCGACGGATGGCGACGCTACTGAGCCAGGTGCCGCGATGAGCGCCGCCGACCAAGCGCCCAAACGCCGCGGCCCAAGCCTCTCAGAGAGCGCGTTGAAGAAACTCTCGTTTGCTCATTCGACCGTCTATATCTGCCTGCTGGTCGTCTGGCTCGTGCCGGGACTGGCGATCGCGACGTCGATCTTCGGCTTTGTTCACGGGATCGGCTGGATTCTTATGGTGCTGCTGATTCTGCTGGCGCTGCGCGCGCGCGTCGTGACGCTGCGAACAGCCACCGCCGTCGCCGTACTTGGCGGCATCGCGCCGTTCTTCGGCAGCTACGAATTCTTCCGCACCGGGCGCCGCCACGACAGCGCCGGCAAGGCGAGCGGCGAAGTTTCAGGTGAAGCTGGCGTTGCGGCGCATGGCACCAGCCCCGGCGGCCGCTAGCATCAGCTGAAGATCGATAGATGGCGGTTTCCACAACAGTTCAGGTGACGCTCCCGGCAATGGGCGAGTCGGTGAATGAAGGCACCGTTCTTGAGTGGCTCAAGACGGAGGGCGACCAGGTTGAG
>JANRFB010000086.1:51555-58018 GCA_030725785.1 Solirubrobacteraceae bacterium | reverse complement strand
AGCCGGGTTCGTTCCATCTCGCGAACTATCGTGGCAGACTGCCCCTCTAGCAATCCTCAAGGAGACAGATCGATGGCCGACGTCGAAGCTCACATCACCGGAACAGTTTGGAAGATCGCGTGCAAGCCGGGCGACGCAATCGCCGAAGGCGACACGGTCGCGATCCTCGAATCGATGAAGATGGAGATGCCGGTCGAAGCCGAGGATCCAGGCACGGTCAAAGAGATTCTTTGCGAAGAAGGCCAGGCAGTCAACGAAGGCGACGTGCTCGTCGTCCTCGAATAGGCGCCGGCGAGAGAACGCAATGGCCGGAACAGTTACAAGCGACTCGCCCGCCGAAGGCGTCCTGCGGCTCAGCTTCGCCAACGCCGACAAACGCGGTGCGCTCGACCACCCAATCCTCGACGCGATCTCCGAGGCCGTTGAACAAGCCGATGCGCGCGCAATCATCATCACCGGCAGCGGCGACTACTTCTCCTCCGGCTACGACATCGGCCACCTCCCCGCCGAGAGCTTCGCCGAGGACGCCGAGAAGCTCGTCGCGCACCCCTTCACGAACGCGCTCGAGGCGCTCGACGCGACCAACATTCCAACCGTCTGCGCCGTAAACGGGCCGGCAATCGGTGGCGGCCTTGAGCTGGCGCTCTCCTGCGACCTGCGCGTCAGCATCGACAGCGCCAAGTTTGGGATGCCGCCGGCGAAGCTCGGCCTCGTCTACTCACATACTGGGATGCGGCGCTTCATCGACGCGATCGGCGTGCCGCGCACGCGCGAGCTGTTCCTCGTTGGCGGCAAGATCGATTCAGCAACCGCGCTGCAATGGGGGCTTGTAAATGAGCTGTCGCCGGCCGCTGAGCTCGAGGCCTGCGCGCTCTCGTGGGCGAGCGAGCTGGCAGGCAACGCACCGCTCAGCATCAGCGGTAATAAGCGCGTTATCCGCGAGCTGCTGAAGGCCCAGGGCGAACTTGCTCCCGATATTGAGGCCGAACTGATTGCCCTACGCGAAGCATCTTTTGCGTCCGAAGACATGCGCGAAGGGATCGTCGCCTTTGGCGAGAAGCGCCCGCCTCACTGGCAGGGCAAGTGAAGGTCGTCACATGGAACGTCAACTCGCTCCGTGCTCGGATCGAGCGCGTGCTTGAGTTCCTTGAAGTCCATTCGCCCGACGCGCTGCTGCTGCAGGAGACGAAGTGCTCGCCGGAGCAGTTCCCGGCCGAGGAGCTGGCGGCAGCCGGCTACGAGGCCGTCCACCACAGCGGCGGCCGCTGGGCCGGCGTTGCTGTGCTGGCGCCTAAGGGTCACGGCCTGAAAGAGGCCAAGATCGGCCTCGACGGCGAGGCCAGCCCCGATCAAGCGCGCTGGGTTGAAGCCGACATCGAATCGCTCGGCATACGCGTTGCCAGCGTCTACGTCGTCAACGGCCAAGAGCTCGGCAGCGAGCCGTTCGCGCAGAAGCTGCAATTCCTCTCGGCGATGGCCGACCGCGCCGAGGAGCTGGCGGGAACGCCGCTCGTAGTTGGCGGCGACATGAACGTCGCGCCGCTCGACATCGACGTCTACGACCCTTCGAAGTTCGAGGGCGCAACGCACGTCACCGACGAAGAGCGCGCCGGGCTGCGCGCCGTCGGCGAGCGCGGCGGCCTCGTTGACGCCTACCGCCAGCTTCATCCCGATGAGCAGGGCTTCACCTGGTGGGATTACCGCGGCGGCAGCTTCCACCGCGGCTTCGGGCTACGAATTGACCTTCTGCTCGTGAGCGAATCGCTATCGGGAGAGATCGCCAGCTGCGGCATCGACCGCGACTTCCGCAAGGGAACGAAGCCAAGCGACCACGTTCCGCTAATCGTCGAGATCGCGCCAGCCTAAGCCCCCCTCAGTAGAGTGGCCGTAGATGGCCGAACCCCCTACGCTGAGAATGCCGAAGGCGCTTCAGGCGCTGGGGTTCCTCGCTCGCGAACTGCCGATGACGGCGCACGCGCAGCGAAAGCTCGGAGACGTATTTTCGATCAGCGTCAGCGGCTTGCCGCCTCTCGTCATTGTCGCCGACCCTGCGTTAGTAAAGGAGGTCTTCACGTCCGACGCGAGCGATCTTCGCGCCGGTGAAGGCAATGCGGTATTGCTGCCACTGGTTGGCGCCTCATCGGTATTGCTGTTGGACCAAGCCGCGCATATGCGCCAGCGCAAACTAATGCTGCCTCCGCTCCACGGTGACAGGATGCGAATCTATGGCGAGGTAATGCGCGAAATTACCGATGACGAGATCGATAGTTGGCCGCTCAATCAGCCCTTCTCGATGCATCAGTCGACGCAGGCGATCACGCTGCGTGTGATCCTGCGGACGGTCTTCGGTATTGAAGACGGGGCGCAAATGGCCGATCTAGAGCGCCTACTGCCAAAGCTGGTCGACCTCGGCCAGTGGGTGACGATGATCCCCGCGCTTCAGCGCGGCGGCGGCAGGGCTTCCCCCTGGGGCCGATTTTTACGCGCGCGCGAGCAAGTCGATGCCATCCTCTTCGACGAGATTGGGCGCCGTCGACTCGATTCGGAGGCGACCGCTGAACGCTCCGACGTGCTCTCACTGCTGATGCAAGCGCGGGATGAGGACGGCGAACCGATGACCGACCTCGAACTACGCGACGAGTTGGTAACGATGCTCGTCGCAGGCCACGAGACGACGGCGACAACGCTGGCGTGGACCTTCGAACGACTGCTGCGCCACCCCAAAGCGTTGGAGCGGCTTCAGGCCGAGGTCACGCTCGGCGAAGAGAGCAGCTACCTCGATGCCGTGATCAAGGAGACGCTGAGAGTTCGGCCGGTGCTCAACTACGCGATGCGGCGCCTAGCGAGCCCTACCCGAGTCGGCGCCTATGACCTCCCCGCTGGTTGGCAGATCGCTGTGTCATTGGTTCTCGTCGGACTGCGCGAGGATCTCTATCCAGAGCCACTAGCTTGGCGCCCCGAGCGCTTTCTTAATCGCACGCCAGAGACGTACGGCTGGATTCCCTTCGGCGGCGGCGTCAGGCGCTGCCTTGGCGCGTCGTTCGCACAGTACGAGATGACTACCGTGCTGAGGCGGATTGTCGAGCGCTGTGATCTGCGCGCCGCCGAACCGGCCTCGGAGATGCGCAAGCGGCGGGCGATCACCTTCGTCCCAGCGCGCGGCGCGCAGGTAATCGTTGAGCAGCGCCGCGCTGCTGCTGCGAACACCGTTACTGCCTGAGATCGTAGGCCTCGGGAACGGTAGTCTTTCCCGCTGATGGCTGACGAGCAGGCTGCCGCGGTAAAGCCAAGACATCGCCGCAACGTCGGCATGACAGCGCTCGCACTGGGCGCGCTCGGCGTCGTCTTCGGCGACATCGGTACCAGCCCGCTCTACGCGCTGCAGACCGTCTTCTCGGCCGACGGCTTCGCGGTCAAAGCGACGGAGAGCGACGTCTTCGGCGTGATATCGCTCGTTTTCTGGACGATCACTCTCGTCGTCACGATCGAGTTCGTGATCTTCATCATGCGCGCCGACAATGACGGCGAGGGCGGGATCATGGCGCTGATCGCGCTCGTTCAAACGGCCGTGATCAAGCGGCCACGGGTCAAACCGGCGCTGGTGGCGGCGGGGCTGTTCGGCGTTGCGCTCTTCTTCGGCGACGGGATGATCACGCCGGCGATCTCTGTGATGTCGGCCGTCAGCGGGCTGCAGGTCGCCGCACCTGCGGCCGCTCACTTGGTTGTGCCGATCACGGTCGCCGTGCTCACAGGGCTCTTCATGATCCAACGCTTTGGCACAGGGCTCGTTGGCCGTCTCTTCGGCCCCGTGATGGTGATCTGGTTCATCATCATCGGCCTCGCCGGCTTGCTTCAACTGACCCAGGACGCTTCGATGCTGAAGGCGCTGCTGCCGACCTACGCCGTCAGCTTCTTCGTGAACCACCTCGGCATCTCATTCATCGCGCTCGGCTCGATCGTGCTGACGATCACCGGTACCGAAGCGCTCTACGCCGACATGGGCCACTTTGGAAGGCCCGCCATCAGCCGCGCTTGGTTCCTGCTCGTCTTCCCCACGCTGACGCTCAACTACATGGGCCAGGGCTCGCTGATCCTCAAGACGCCCTCATCGATTAGCAACCCGTTCTTCCTGCTCTTCCCGAATTGGGCGCAGCTTCCGATGGTGATCCTCGCCACCGTCGCGACAGTGATCGCATCGCAGGCCGTAATTTCGGGCGCCTTCTCGGTCGCCAAGCAGGCAACGCGACTGGGCTTCATGCCGCGGATGACGATCAAGCAGACCTCAAACACCGAGATCGGGCAGGTTTACGCCCCGGCGATCAACTGGGGACTCTTCGCCGCCGTCGTCGCACTAGTTGTCGGCTTCGGCTCATCTGCGGCGCTCGCGTCGGCCTACGGGATCGCCGTCACCGGCACGCTGACGATCGACACAATTCTTTTCCTCGTCGTCGTCCGAAAGCTCTGGCAGAAGCCGCTCTGGCTTGTGTGGCTGGCGGGAATCGTCTTCCTTACCGTCAACTCCCTCTTCCTCGCCGCCAACATGACGAAGATCCTCCATGGCGGTTGGTTCCCGGTAGCGATCGGCGTGATTCTGCTGACCGTAATGCTCACCTGGAACCGTGGCCGCAAGCAGGTGACAGGGATTCGTGCCGAGCGCGAAGGCTCGCTGCGCGACTTCCTCCATGAGATTGAGACGCTTGACCCGCCTGTGACGACAGTCCCCGGCACCGCTGTTTACCTCAACGCCCACCGCGAGACGGCGCCGATGGCGCTGCGCGGCGCTGTCAACTTCAACCACGCGATCCACGAGCAGATCGTAATCCTCTCGATCGAGACAACTAAATCACCGTTCGTCGACGATGAAGAGCGCCTTTCGATCGACGACATCGGCTACGCGGGCGACAACATCGTCCACCTGACGGCGAGACTCGGTTTCAAAGACACGCCCGACGTGCCACACCTGCTGGCGCTGGCAAAGGCGGAAGGGCTTGACGCCGGGATCGACGTTGAACACGCCGCCTACTTCCTCTCGCACCTTGATGTGGTTCCCGGCGGGCCGTTCGAGATGGCGAGATGGCGCAAGCGGATCTACTGCGCGCTGTCACGAAATGCATCAAGCCCAACCGACTACTTCTGCCTGCCAGCCGACCGCACGATCACCGTCGGTTCGCAGCTTGAGCTTTAGCGGTAGTCCTCAAGGCCCGGCGCTTTGGCCCCGGCGGTGAACTCGGCTGCAAGTTCGTACTCGACGACGCCCGCGCGAACGTAGGGATCTTGATCAAAGAGCGCGAGCGCCTCGCCTCGACTATTAGCGCTGAGCACAAGAGCCGAGCCATCTCCCTCGGCGCGTCGGCCACTGGCCACGACGTTGCCTGAGGCGACCAGCCCGCCGATGAACTGAAGGTGCGCCTCGCGGTGAGAATCAACCTCGTCGAGCGGGGCTGTGTAGTTGCCAAAGATCACGAACATCGTCGAATCAGACCAGATCGGGCGATGCTTTGCTCAGCGCTGACCTTCAGCGGCTACTTTCAAAATTGAGCCGTCGATCAGCCACTCGACCGGCGCGAGGTCGTCGGTGTAGACGTCGCCGCCGGGTAGCGGCGCGCTGAGGCGCTGGGCAGCCTCGCGCGCGAGCGGCCGCAGCGGCGCTGGCATCGCCGCGGAGTTGGCGCTGGCGGCAAGCTGCTGCGCCGATGCCGGCCCGTTGGCGCCGAGCAGGATCGTGTTGACGCGTTCGCTCGGGTCGCGCAGCACGGTGCTGAACTGAGTCTTCATTGTCGCCGTCAGCGAAGCCTCGAGCGCGTCGCTGCCTTCGGGGTGGCCGACGTTGACCATCACGACTCCGCCCGGGTTTAGATGCTCGGCGACGGACTCGAAGAACTCTGAAGTCGTCATGTAGAACGGGATGTACGGCTGGCGGTAGGCGTCAACGAGAATCGCGTCCCACTTGCGTTCACTTCGCCGCAAGAAAGGGCGCGCGTCGGCTGTGTGAAGTTGAAGATTCGGGCTGCCGAGGTCAAAGTAGCGGCGGCCGGCATCGCTGATTTGGCCGTCTATCTCAACTCCGTCGATGCGGGCATCGGGATAAAAGTGGCTGTACGCGCGAGCGACCGTGCCGCCGGCGTTGCCGAGCACCGCGAGCGAGCGCGGCTTCTGGTCGCGCGCCGCCCAGGGCAGCACCAGCGCCTCGTCCCAATAGTTGTTCGTTAACCATGAACCCGGGCGGTAGACCGAATGGACGGCCTGACCTTCGTTGAGTTCCAACCACCGTTCGCCATCGCTGAACTGCACCACGCGCGCATATTGGTACTCGGTCTCGCTCTCCCAGATCACGGTCGAGGCGCCAGCGCTTTTGATCTCGCCGACAGGAGCGAAGAGCGCGACGATCATCAGCAGCGGCAGCGCAAGCCAGCGCCAACTGAGCGCCGGCATCGCAACCAGCGCAAGCGAGAGAGCAAAGACG
>JANRFB010000086.1:16915-51455 GCA_030725785.1 Solirubrobacteraceae bacterium | reverse complement strand
CCAGCGCCAACTGAGCGCCGGCATCGCAACCAGCGCAAGCGAGAGAGCAAAGACGATGAAGGTGCGCCGCGTTCCCAGCAGCGGCACCAGTAGCAGAGCGCTGAGGAAAACCCCGGCGAGGCTTCCGATCGTCGAGATTGCGTAGAGCCGACCGGCGACGTTGCCGGCCTCATCGGCAGTCTTAACGCTGAGCCGGATCGCGTAGGGAGCTGCAGCGCCGAGCACCATCACTGGGAAGGCGATCAGCACCATCACGGCAACAAGCGAACCGACGAACGCGCCGGCCTCTACCTGATCGAGCGCTTGGACGGAAACGCTGAGGAACGGCCCGGCGACGAACGGGACGAGTGCTAGCAACGCGGCGGCGATCATCACGAGGCGCGCCAAACCTGAAACCGTGGGGTCTCTCTCGGCGAGCCTGCCGCCGTACCAGTAACCGATGCTGAGCGCGACCAGAACGGTCGCGATCGTGTTGGCCCAAACGATCGTTGAGGCACCAAACCAGGGCGCAATGAGGCGCGCCGCGGCGATCTCCGAACCAAGCGATGCGGCGCCGACTACGGCGACGATCGCAACCGTTAAGCGATGTATTCGACGAAGTCCTTCTTGCGAGCGCCACAGACCGGGCAGTACCAAGTGTCAGGGATCTCCTCGAACTGAGTTCCCGGTGGGATTCCGCCGTCAGGATCTCCCTCAGCCGGGTCGTAGATGTAGCCACACGACTCGCAGATCCACTGTTTTATTGCGTCGCTGTCAGTCATAGATAAAACGGTAGCGCAGCAGGGCGGCGGCGGGCGCGCCCGATAAGCTGAGCGGCGTGGAGTTCGATAAGCCAGCGCCAGGAGAGGAACTAAACGAATCGGGCGAAGAGACCCTCCCGCGCCAAGCAGCCTCGGTGATTCTGCTGCGTGGAGGGTCCGAGGCACTTGAGCTGCTGCTCGTGCAGCGCACACCGCAGGCCCGCTTCATGGGCGGCTTCTGGGTATTCCCTGGCGGCGCTGTGGACGCCCACGAAGGAGAAGGTGATGAAGCCCACCGACTGGCGGCGGTGCGCGAACTTGAGGAAGAGGCCTCGGTCGGCGGCATCGCGCCAGCCGAGCTCGTCAAATTTTCTCGGTGGATCACTCCGGCAGTAGTGCAGATCCGCTTCGACACCCACTTCTTCCTCGCCTCCGCCCCGGCGGACGTCAGCCCAGTCGTTGACGGCAGCGAGATAGTTGACCTCGTGTGGCACACGCCTCAGAGCGCGCTCGACGCTTTCGGGCGCGAAGAGCTACCACTCGTCTTTCCGACGATCAAACATTTGGAGCAGTTCTCGAAGTTCGAAAGCGCTGACGCGCTGATTGCTCACGCCGCAGGGCAGACCGTTGAGCCCGTGGAGCCACGGATCTTGGTCGAAGGCGAAGTGGCGCGCGTGCTGCTGCCGGGCGAGCCCGGTTACGACTGAGCGGCTTCTTCAGCGGCAGCTTCTTCAGCGGCAGCCTTTTCGCCGTCAGCAGTTTCCTCTTCGGCGGCGACTTCGTCCTGAGCCTCGGCCTCGACCTCGACTGCCTCGTCCTCAGCGGCCTCAAGCTCTTCTTCGGCGAAGATTTCTTCCTCAACGACCACTTCGCTCGCTGCGCCGCCCTCCTGCTGGAGCCGGTAGAGCGGCGCGACAACGTTCACTAGCGGCACAAGCTTGAGGATCACCGCTACTGGCCCCTGGGCTTTCATCTTGCTCTGCGCCAACGCCGTGATGATGTTGGTCTCGCCAAGCCAGAAGCCTTGAGCGGTGTCGCCCGGCATCGCCAGAATTGCGGCCGGTCGTAACTTACTCTCGCCGAACTCGACCTCGATCGGCTGGTCGGCTTCAAGCTTCAGCGTGATCTGCGCCTTCGGAGCAACGGTCTCAAGCCTCACGATCGTGCCGACGCGCTGAAAATCGCGCGCGTTATCGGGGTCGGTCGCCGCCGCCTTGAGGCAGGCGCCAAGCGAAGCGTAAACGTCGTCTGCGGATGAAAAGTGAGCCACGAAGCTCCCAGAGTAGTCGCCGAGCCGAGCCGCTGCCGCGCCGCAAGCAATAGAGGTCGTCGCTTGGTAGGTTTGGCAGGTACCCCCGAGTAGGAGAATAATGATGGCAGTCAAGACCACAAAGCTCGAAAACTTCATCGGCGGTAAGTCCGTCCCGACGACAGGTGAAGGCGTTCATGAGGTTTTCAATGCTGCAACCGGCGAAGTGATCGCTGAAATGGGCATCTCCAGCGCCGCCGACGTTCAGGCCGCCGTTGACGCCGCGACCGCAGCCTTCCCTGAGTGGCGCGACGCCACGCCATCAGAGCGCAGCATGGCACTGCTGAACATTGCCACCGAGCTCGAGGAGCGCGGCGAAGAGCTCTCGAAGATCGAATCAATCAATACCGGCAAGCCGCTGGCGCTGACGATCGAGGAAGAGATTCCGCCGGCCGCCGATCAGATCCGCTTCTTTGCGGCCGCGGCGCGGATGCTCGAAGGGCGAGCAACGGCCGAGTACATGGCAGGCCACACCTCATCTATCCGCCGCGAGCCGATCGGCGTAATTGGGCAGATCACGCCGTGGAATTACCCCTTCATGATGGCCGTCTGGAAGTTTGCCCCGGCGCTCGCTGCTGGCAACACGGTCGTGCTAAAGCCATCGGAAAACACACCGATGTCAACACTCTGGCTTGCCGAGATGATGCAGAAGCACCTCCCGGCAGGCGCCTTCAACGTCGTTCTGGGCGCCGGTGAGACCGGCGAGCAGCTCGTCCGCAATGAGGGCATCAGCATGGTCTCCCTGACAGGCAGCGTTCGCGCCGGCAAGGCCGTCGCTGCGGCAGCCGCCGACACGCTAAAGCGCGTTCACCTCGAACTTGGCGGCAAGGCGCCGGTAATCGTCTTTGACGATGCCGACCTCGCAGCTGCGGCCGAGGGAATCGCCGGAGCCGGCTACTTCAACGCCGGTCAGGACTGCACTGCGGCCACGCGCGTCATCGCAGCCCCAGGGCTCTACGGCGACCTCGTCGACGCGCTCGCAGAGCAGGCGAAAGCGACCGTCTACGGCGATCCACTCGACGAGAACACCTACATGGGTCCCGTGATCAGCCAGACGCAGCTTGATCGCGTTAACGGCTTCATCGAGCGCGCACCGGCACACGCCCGCATCGCTTCGGGCGGCAAGGCGCCTGAGAACGGTGGCGGCTTCTGGTTCGAGCCTACCGTTGTCGCCGACCTCAAACAGGACGACGAGATGATCCAGAACGAGATCTTCGGCCCGGTTGTCACGGTTCAGCAGTTCAGCGATGAAGCTGAAGCGCTGGCCTGGGCAAATGGCGTTAAGTACGGCCTCGCTTCAAGCGTCTGGACTCGCGACCACGGCCGCGCAATGCGGATGGCAAAGGGGCTCGACTTCGGTTGTGTTTGGATCAACACACACATTCCGGTCGTCGCCGAGATGCCTCACGGCGGCTTCAAGGAGTCCGGCTACGGCAAGGACCTCTCGATGTACGGCTTTGACGACTACACGCGCGTCAAGCACGTGATGTCGAACATCGAAGGCTGATTCGCCGCGCCTAGAGGCCGCCGTAATCGCCGATAGAAGGGCGCTCAACGCCTTCCGGCAGCCGCCCCTCGCTTGCGAGCTTGTCGACGTGCGCGGCGAGAGTCGCTTCGGCCGCGGGCCTCAAAATTGGCGGCACATCGCCCCAAGCTGAATCCAGCAGTGCGTCGCTGCTGCGGAGCCCTTCGGCGAGCGCTTCAACCAGCAACCGCTCGCGCTCGAGGCGATGGTCGCGATATTCGGTGAGCCGCTCGCGCGGGTTGCCGAGCGCGGGCCCGTGCCCGGGGCAGAGCAGCTTTAGCTCCAGCGCGATCAGCCGATTTAGCGCCTCGAGATAACCAATCAAGGCACCTTCGTCAGGGGCAATGTAGACGCTGCCCTCGCCGAGTACGGCGTCGCCGGTGAAGATCACCGGGCCACTGACGAAGGCCAGGTGGTCAGGCGCGTGGCCGGGAGTCGCATAGACGCTGAGCGGGCCAAACACTTCACCGTCGGAGAGCGACACAGTCGCTAATTCCATCGCCGCGGCGCCGACCGGAACCTCGCCGACGCGAGCCAGTAGACCCTCGAGTCCTCCGCTGTGGTCGGCGTGGTCATGCGTGATCGCTATCCCGCCAACCCCTCCGCGCACGGCCGCTTCGCTAGCCAACCGGTCAAGATGAGCATCGATCGGCGGCCCCGGATCAATTATCCAACATGGGTCGCGGCCGATCAGCCAGCAGTTCGATCCATCGAGCGTGAACGGGCCCGGATTATCGGCCCGCACGCATTCGACATCAAACTCTTTGAGCAGCTCCACAGTGCGACATTACATTGCGCCGACGCTCGACCGAAAAGCGTGCAAGTATGAGCGTCGTGACCAGCTTTGACCGACTCAGTGCACTCGATGCAGCGTTCCTCGACATCGAAACTGAGCGCGCGCCGATGCAGGTCGGTTGGACGATGCGCTTTGCTGGCGAGCCGCCCTCAATTGAAGAGCTGCGCCGCCACGTTGAGCAGCGCCTGACCAGCGTTCCACGACTACGGCGCTGCATCGTTGAACCGGCGCTTGGGCTCGGCGACCCGCACTGGGTTGATGACCACCTGTTCGCGATCGATCGCCACGTCAACGTGATCCAGATGATCGACTCAAATGTTCAGCCGCAGCTGAGCGCAATCGCCGAGGAGCTGCTCTCGCAGCCGCTCGACCGTAGCCGCCCGCTCTGGCGCTTGCAGCTTGTGACAGGGCTGAGCGATGGCGGCTTCGCGATCATTGGTCAGGCCCACCACGCACTCGTTGATGGGCTGGCGGCAATCGAGATCGCGACGATCATCTTCGACGGAGTTGCCGCTCCCGACCATCAGGCGACAGCGAGCTGGCTACCGGCCGATGCGCCATCGACGGCTGAGGTCCTGACCGCTGCCGCACTTTCGCGGATCGGAACCGGCAGCGACGTGGCAACGACACTCGTGCAATCTCTGGCCAACGGCCCCGGGCCGATCGTAGAGGCTGTCACGGCGCTGCTGAGCCTGTTCACGCCAGGGCAACGCACCGCGCTCGAAAACTCAGCCAGTTCGCGACGTCGCATCGCCTTCAGCTCGCTGCCTATGGAGAGGATGCAGGAAGCTGCGGCGCGCCACGGCGTGACCGTCAACGACGTCCTACTGGCTGCCAGCGGCGGCGCAATCAGCGGAGCTCTTGCTCGCCGCGGCGAGCAGCCGGAAGGCGTCCGCGTGCTCGTCCCGGCAGCCGTGCGCCAGCCTGGCGAGAGCGCAGCCGACCACGCCAACCGAATTTCAATCATGGTTGTCGAACTGCCGCTCGACGCCGACAACCCGGGGAGCGTGCTGCGGACGATCGGTCGGCGCACGAAGACGCTCAAGCGCGCCGGCTACGCGGGCACGATCGACACCGCGATCCGTGCCGCTGACCTACTCGCCCCCGCTATTCGCAGCGCGGCGGTGCGCGCCGCCGTTGGCGCATCGCACTTCACGGTCGTAATCTCAAACGTGCCCGGCCCGAGCGAGCCGCTCTCGCTGATCGGCCGCCAGCTCGACGGAATCTGGCCTGCTGTGCCGCTCATCGATGGTCACGCACTTTCGATCGGTGCGATCTCGCACGGCGGGATGCTCCACATCGGCTGCTTTGCAGACGCCGCGCTGGTTCCGGACGTCGATCTAATTGCCGCCGAGATCGAAAGCACCTTCGAGCAGCTCTGCGAGCTGCCGGCTCAGGCGCCCGCGCCGTGGCAGCAGCGCGCGCGCCAGCGACGCGACGCCAAGCGCGTCGCTTAGCGCGCCGCAATTCTGCTTACAGCGCCGCCAAGCGAGACGACGTAGATCCTGCCGCGGGCGTCCTCACCGAACGAGGAGAGCGCCGCAATCTGTGGCAGGCCGGCAACCCGGGCGTTGCCGCTGGCGCCGGAGCTTGAGAGGCGCGCACCATAAATGATGCCCTCGCAGAAGTCGCCGTAGAGGTATTTGCCGCGCAGGCTTGGAAGCGCACGGTCGCGGACGACGTAGCCACCAGTGACCGAACACCAGCCCTCGTCATGGGTGCGGACGATCACCGGCTCAATTGCGCCGCTGAGCGAGCCGCTGCCAAAAGGCTGATCACCTTCACGCACGCGCCAGCCGAAGTTTGCTCCACGCGCCTCCGCGATGCTCGTGAAGTCAATCTCCTCTGCCTTGCTCTGGCCGACGTCGCCGATAATTAGGTCACTGCCGACGCGATCGAACGAGAAGCGCCAAGGGTTGCGTAGCCCATAGGAGTAAACCTCGGGCCTCGCACCGGCGCGACCCACAAACGGATTGGAGGCCGGCACGCTGTACGACTTCGATCCCGCGCGGCGCGGATCAATTCGGAGAATCTTTCCGAGCATCGAGCCAAGGTTCTGCGCGTTGCCGATCGTCCCGTGCTGATCGCCTGCGCCGCCGCCGTCGCCGGTGCCGATGTAAAGCAGGCCGTCAGGGCCAAAGTTCAACTGGCCGCCGTTGTGGTTGCTTTCAGGATCGTCCATCACGAGCACGCTGCGGTACGAGGAGATGCTCGCGCGGTCGCTCGTCGCGCGCTTGAACTCGGCGACCTCCTGCTTGCCGTCGCGGCGGGTGAAATAGACGTAGAAGAGACCGCTCTTCGAGTAGGCGGGCGCAAACGCTAGGCCGAGCAGACCCTGCTCGCCGCCGGCGATCACGCGCGAACTGATGTCGAGAAAAGGCTTGCCGAGGCTCTTGCCGTCGCGCACGACGCTTATTCGCCCGCCCTGCTGAACGACCATCACCCGGCGAGGATCCTTCGGCGGCGCCGTCACGTAGAGCGGCATCTTGAACTTGCCGACGCTGACCAACTTGACGCCGCCGGCGGCCGCTGCCGGCGCGGCGGCCGCAGTGGCATTGGGCAGCTCGCGAGCTGCTGAGGAACCACAGGCGCCGAGCGACATCGCACAGACCAACGCGGCGATTAGAGCAGTGGGCATCAACTAATGATCGCAGCGGGTGTTTCAAACGGCGCCGATTGGGCGCGGCCGCACTACAGCTAGGCCGTCAGCGCGCTTAAGGCTTCGGAGCGGTCTCGTCCCATGACTTGATTGAGCCGCCCTTGTTCCACATCTCCTGGATCTCTTCCAGCGAGCGGCCACGAGTTTCGGGCACATAACGCCAGACGAAGATGAAACCAAGCACGCACATCGCCGCAAAGAGGAAGAAGGTCGCTGATTCGCCAATCCCGCTCGTCAGCGTGAGGAAGAACTCAGCAACGAGGAACGCTGCGCCCCAGTTAGCTGCGGTCGCGAACGAAACTGCTTTACCACGCACCCTGCCTGGGTAGATCTCGGAGATGATCGTCCAAACGACCGGCCCGAGTGAGAAGGCGAACGAGGCGATGAAGACGATCAGCCCAACCATCGTGATGATGCCGACGATCGACGTGCCAGCGCCGGTGTCGGCGGTTGACTGGGTAGCGAAGCCAAGCGCCACGGCGCATAGTGAGACGAACATTCCGATCAGCCCCATGAAGAGCAACGGGCGCCGACCAAAGCGGTCGATGTAGGCAACTGCAACGAAGGTCGCGAGCACGTTTGTAAGGCCAACGCAGTACAGCGTCGCTTTTGTTTGCGATTCGGTGCTGACGAGCCCAGCGCTATCGAAGATCGTGTTGGCGTAATAAATGATCGCGTTGATGCCGGTGATCTGCTGGAAGATCGCGAGGCCAACACCGACGATCAGCGCCTTGCGTACGCGCGGGCTAAACACCTCTGACCAGCTCGCTTCGCCCTCGGCGGCCTCCGCTGCAACCTGAGCCTCGACATCGCCAAGCTCGGAGTCAACTTCGGCAGGCTCGGTCACTTTGGCGAGAGATTTGCGCGCGTCGTCCGTGCGCCCCACCTTCACGAACCAGCGCGCCGATTCCGGAACGATCATCACGCCGATGATCAGCAGGACGCCAGGGACTGCGGCCAGCAGGAACATCGTCCGCCACTCGGCCGAGTCGGCAAT
The DNA here is from genome assembly GCA_030725785.1 of Solirubrobacteraceae bacterium. GTDB lineage: Bacteria > Actinomycetota > Thermoleophilia > Solirubrobacterales > Solirubrobacteraceae > F1-60-MAGs163. The sequence goes on along the minus strand of JANRFB010000086.1, from coordinate 43,429 downwards.
GTCGCTTACGAGGTAGGCGAGAAAGATGCCGAAAGTGATCGCCAGCTGGTAGGTCGAAACGATCCGCCCACGGATCCTCTGCGGCGCCATCTCAGCCGCATAGAGCGGCGCGATAACCGAAGCAAAGCCGATGCCGAAGCCTGTGATCACGCGGCCAAGGACGAGAATGCCTACGCCCGGAGTGATCGCCTGGATGATTGCGCCTGCGATGAACAGCAGCCCAGCGACGAGCAGGATTGGGCGGCGGCCGAAGCGATCGGCTGCGGTCCCGGCAACGAGCGCGGCGAACAGCGCGCCGAGCGTGACCCAGGAGGTGATGATCTGCTTGGCGGTGTCGCCAACTTTGAAGCTGTCGCCCACTCCCTTCAGCGCGCCGGCAATAACGCCCTGGTCGTAGCCGAACAGCAGCCCCGCGAAGAAGGTCACGAGCGCGATCATCAAGACCCACTTGAAGACGGCCTTGCTGCGTGGCGTCTCTACCTGCGGCGTGCTCTGTTCAGTCGACACTGTCTCTCCCCCAATTGACTGCTTGCCAGAAACCTAGAGCCGCGGGCGGTCAATAACAACCACAGCTAAAAAAGCTGCTGCCTAGTGGCGTGAAAGGCCGGCGTCATCGAGCAGCAAGGCAAGGTCATCAATTCGATCTTGGCCCCAGAATTGCTCGCCCTCGAAGACGAAGACCGGCACTCCCCAGTGGCCAATCTGCGTTAGTTCGAGAGTGTTCGCTTCGACGCGATCGGCGATCGCCGGGTCGCTCAGTGCAGCGTGGCACCCTTCCCATTCCAGCCCCGCCTTCTCGCAGATCAGTCGCAGCCCTTCGTCGGTGGCCGGGTCGGTTGCCTCCGCCCAGATTGCCTGCGCCGCGGTTAATACGAACTCTCGCACGCGGCCCACGTCGATCGCGTATTCGGAGACCGCGAGCGTCCGCGTTGCGCCTTCGCCAAGCGGGTCATGGATCCGCCCGAACGGCATTCCAAGCCGGTCGGCTTCACGCTTGACGTCACGCATCGTGTGCAGGCGCTTGGCGGTCGGCACCGACTCGCCGCGCATCATCATCGGAATCACGCCGCGAAAGCGAAGATCGATCTGGAAGTTATCGGCCAGTGCAAAGCCGCGCGGCCCCGAAAGGTAGGAGTACGGGCTGCGGAACGAGTAGAAGTAGTCAACGCGGGGTTCGGCCATCACTTCACCGTCCAGCCGAGCTCGTCGAGCCAATCGGCGATCTGCGCCGAACGGTCATGAGCGAAGAACCAGCGCCCGCCGATCCAGGCAGATGGCGTCTCGTAGGGACCGCGGCTCGTCATCTGCTGCTCGTTGGCGCGGACCGCCGCTCCGTCGGCAACCGGCGCCGAGCCGAAGCACTCGCGCCAGAGCTCTTCGTATCGTCCTTCGTCAAGGGGCCCGTCGCTCTCAAACCAGAGACGACGACAAGCTGCGACGCAGAAGCGCGTCAGCGCAGCTCCGCGCGGCGCGGCGGCGACCCAGGCGGCGAGGAAGGCCGTCTGCTGGGGGTCAATCGGCTCGCTGCGCGAGAGCGTAAGCCCAATTCTTCTGCCAAGTCGACGCCCATCGGCGATCCGATAAACCCGTTTGCGCTCCAAGGCCGGGTCATCCTCAATCCCGCGTTCGACGACCGGCAGCAGATCGAAGATCACCTTGCGGCCATGCAGCCGCTGCGCTAGGTCGATCACGGCAAACGCGCTGGTTGGCTCATCGAAGCCGAAGTAAAGCTCCACGCGGCCCGAGCGGCCGGCCAAGCGACGCGCGCCAGCGGCGGCGCGGGCAGGCGCCGTGACGGTCGAGGCGGCGACGATTAGGCGCGGCCCAATCTCGCGCTCGGCGCGGTCGCGAAGCTGGCTCATGAGAGCAACCTACCGAGAGATCAATCCAAGTGCCGCTACTGTGTGTAGTGCGTTCAGCGTCTTGCTGGACGGAGGTCAGCTTTCTTGGGTCCCGCCACCAACGGCGGTTCGGGTCAGTTGTTCTCTCCCGAATCGCCCCGCTCCATTCCCGGTGCGGGCACACCAAGGAGTATTTAGATGTCTACGCAGTCCTTCGCCGATCTCGGCGTATCCAGTGCGGTTTCGCACGCTCTAGAGGAGCGCGGTTTCACTGCGCCCTTCGCAATTCAAACGAAGGTCATCGGCGACGTTCTCGCCGGTAAGGACGTGCTTGCCAAGTCGCCAACAGGCTCCGGCAAGACGCTCGCGTTCATGGTGCCGCTGATCGATCTGATCTCGGCCGACGACCCGCGCCCATCGGCGCTGATTCTCGCCCCAACGCGCGAGCTGGCAACGCAGATCGTTGACGAGACATATCCAATCGCGCACGCCCGCGCGCTGAAGGTGACAGCCGTCTACGGCGGCGTCGGCCTTGAGAAGCAGTCCCGCACGGCAGCTAAGTCGCACATCGTTGTGGCAACGCCAGGCCGGCTTGAGGATCTGCTCCGCCGCCGCGCATTCAGCCTTGAGAACATCAAGGTGCTGGTTCTCGACGAGGCCGATCGGATGCTCGACATGGGCTTCCGCCCGGCAGTCGACCGCGTAGTTGAGCTCTGCCCGAAGAACCGCCAGACGCTTTTCTTCTCGGCCACACTTGACGGCGAGGCCGGCAAGATCGCGATGGAATACACAACCGACGCCGCCCGCCACGAGCACGTTCCGCCGCCACAGAAGGCGCCGGACATCGAGCATCGTTTCGTCAAGGTCACCAACGACACCCGCGTTGCCAGCCTCGTCAGCGAGCTTGGCGGCGGCCATGACCTAAACCTCGTCTTCGTCCGCACCAAGCGCGGCGCCGACCGCCTCGTCAAGCGGCTCGCTGGTGAGAACGTTCAGGCCGCAGCGATGCACGGCAACAAGAGCCAGCGCCAGCGCGAGCGGGCACTGGCCGATTTCGAGAAGGGCAAAGTAACGACGCTGGTCGCAACCGACGTAGCTGCCCGCGGAATTCACGTTGACGGCATCTCGAAGGTGATCAACTTCGATCCCCCCGGCCAGACCGAGGATTACGTTCACCGCACCGGCCGCACCGGCCGCGCAGGCGAGCGTGGCGTCGCAGTTACATTCGTTTCCCAGGATCAGCTTGGCGACATGAAGAAGATGACGCGACAGCTGAAGCTCAGCGATGAGCTGCAAGCGGCCGTTGGCGACAGCCCCCACCAAAGCCACCGCGGCGGCAAGCCGAGCGGCGGCCAGAACGGCGGCGGCAAGCCAAATGGCGGGGGTAACCCGAACCGCGGGCGCCCGTCGAACAAGAAGCGCAGCAGTAACGGCGGTAACGGCGGAAGCAACGGTCGCAGCAGCGGCCCGCGCAACGTTGCCAGCGCCGGTTCGCGCTAGCGGGCCCGTCAAGAGGCAACTCCGAATCTGCTCAGCAGTTCGCTTTAATGACCGGCAGATGACCGAACAAGCTGCAAAACCGCCTTTGGCGTGGGGCTTGACGGCGATCGCCGTGGTCGCGATGGGCGCCGGCGGCGGCGCCGCGTTCGCGGCTGGTTACGGAAGCAATTCGCTGGCCGCCGCCTTCGCGACCGTCTTCGTGGTCGCCGCCGCGGTCCTCAGCGTGCGCGAGCGCCTCTGGTACGCAGGCGTGATCAGCGCTGGCGCGACATTCCTGATGTTGCTGCTGGCCTACCTGACCGCCGGCGCCCCGGTCGCCGCCGGGATTGCGATGGCGCTGGTGGCCTTCTTCGGCGCGATCTTGGCTGCGGGCAGCTCGGCGCTCGGCGTCGCCGGCATGTTGCTCTCGCTGGCCTACTTTCTGCCGGCTGCAACGAGCACCACTCGCGGTCTCGACCTCGCCCGAGCCGTCGAGCTTGGACTGATCGGCGTCGGCGCGGGGCTCGTCGTGGTTGGCCTGCTGGTCGCCATTCGCGCAATACGTGGAAAGTCGCCCAACAAGGCGGAGAAGGACGCGACTTACGCTGCGGCCAACCCGGCGCCGCTGACGGCAATCGGCGCGTCGCTGCAACAACGCGACGACACCTTCCGCTACGCGCTGCGGCGCTCTCTGGCTCTCGGCGTAGCGATGGGAATCTTCCAGATCAGCAGTAACCACAACGTCTTCTGGATCATGCTGACGATGTTTGTTGTGCTGGGTCCGGATCGCGCATCAAGCTGGCAGAAGGCTGTTCAGCGCAGCGGCGGTGTGATCATCGGCGCGCTTGTGATCAGCGGCTTAGCGCAGATCTTGCCGGTCGAAGCGATGATTGGCCTCGCAATAGTGGCGCTTCTTGGCGGGTTTCTCTACGTCCAACGCAACTACATGGTGTACGCGGCCGGACTCACGTTCATGGTCCTGACGATCTTCGGCGCAAAAGACGCCAACTTCACCGGCTGGGCCGAGCGGCGCGTCGTCGACACGCTGATCGGCGCCACGATCGCGCTGCTCGTCGGCTATCTCGTGCTGCCGGATCGCAAGCAAAAAAGCTAGCTCTGAGCCTGCGCAAGGTCATCGTTGCGTGGCACCAGCCGCGGCCGCTCAACCGCGAACATCACCGCCCAATAGACGGCGAACCCAACAAAGACGCCGGCGTAGACGTCGATCAGATAATGCTGGCGCAGCATCACAGTCGCCGGGTAAACAAGCAGCAGCCAGCCGCTCATGATCCAGGCTGTCTTCGGCATCGCTTTACGTAGTCGCATCAGCGAGCAGATCGCGATCGTCGTCCAGGTGCAGTGGCCGGACGGGAAGCCGTTGAACGGCTGGTCGTTGCCCCACACCTGTTTGACGAGAAAGCCACTGAAGCCGCCTCCAGCATCAACATCGCGGATCACGTTGGTCTGGAACAGCAGGTAGGCGACGTCGAGCACGAGCTGGCTGACGATCAGCGCGATCGCGACAGTTAGGAAGCGCTTGAAGCTGATGCGAAGGTTCAGCAGCGGCACGACGATCGGCGCCAGCAGCAGGAATGAGAGGTAGGGAATCGCGAGCAGCGGCACGAACGGGACTTGCTCGTCAAGCCAGCTCTTCAGCACGAACGACTGATACGCGCCTGCCCCGCTCGAAGGCTGCGCCAACGACTGCGTTGCAGGGTTCCAGGCGAAGTACTCAGGCCAGCGGCTCGGCGGTGGCGGCTCGTTGAGCGAAACGTATGAATAGAAGACGAGGCCTATGCCGAGCATCAGCGCGATCGCGACGATGACCTGACTGCCGCTCAGGCGCCAATTCTTACGAAGGTAAGGCGAAGTAACGCTCATGCGACCATTCGACCAGATCTGCCGCCGCGGCGCCAGCTGGCGCTTCCAGGGCGCCGGAGTAAGGCAAGCACTCGGCGCCACATCCGCACCTGCGCCTGGGCCTGCGCCTGCGTTTTAGTTTCTTTGACTTTTGACTAATCGGGGCGAGAGGATTTGAACCTCCGACCTCACCGACCCGAACGGTGCGCGCTACCAGGCTGCGCCACGCCCCGAAGTGGGCTTCAGTATGGCAGGACTGGGACGCGCGACTACGCGCCGCCAGCCAACGCGGTGTAGAAGCGAACTGAAAGGCCGGTGATTAGCGTCTGCAGAGCTACCGACTCATCAACCTTCTGCTTCTTTGCCCAGCGGGCAAGGCCATCACGCTCGATCTCAACGCTCTGTTCGAGCACGTCCTCCACCAGCTCAGGGTGCTCGTCGCAGAAGAAGGCGCCGATTGAATAGAGCTGCGAATCACTGATCGAATCGATTAGTTCTTCCTTGGCCACGGCTCGCACTCTACCCTGCTTGGATGGCCAATCTGGAAGAGATCGTGAACTATTGCGACGAACTGCTGGATGCGCAGTCGTTCGATGACTACTGCCCGAACGGGCTGCAGGTGCCGGGACGCAGCGATGTGAGCATGATCATCAGCGGCGTATCGGCGAGCCTTGAGCTCTTCGAGCAGGCGGCGGAGCTGGACGCCGGCCTAGTCCTCGTCCACCACGGCCTGATCTGGGGGCGCGCACCATCGGTGATCGACCGCGCCGCGCGGCGCCGCCTCGAACTTCTCTTCGACCGCGACTGCTCACTTTTGGCCTACCACCTGCCGCTCGACGGCCACGCCGAGATAGGAAATAACGCCCTGATTGCCGCAGCGCTGGGCTGCGATCGCCAGCAGCCGTTTGGCCAGCTCGGCTCGAAAACGATCGGCGCCAGCGGGTCCTTCGGGGGCGATGGAATCACGCTCGAGGAGCTCGCCGCACGGACGGCAGCGACCTGCGGCGGTCGCGAACCGCTCGTCTTCGACGGTGGCCCGGAGCAGATAAGGAGCGTTGCGGTCGTCTCAGGCGCTGGGTCTCCGTACCTCGACGCCGCAATCAAGGCTGGGTTCGACGCGTTCATCACCGGAGAGCCTGCCGAGCGAGTGATGAATGAATCGCGCGAGGGCGAAATAAACTTCATCGCAGCCGGCCATTACGCGACCGAAACGCTCGGTGTGCAACGTCTCGGCGAGCTGATCGCGGAGCGCTTTGGCGTGAGCCACAAGTTCGTCGACATTCCAAATCCGATCTGACGCGTAGACGCTGGCACAAAGTCCGCACTTTCCGTAGTATCGGCGAAGCCGTTCCTGCCAACGAGGAGAGAACAATGGAAGCCAGCACGACGCCGTCAACAGGTTCGAAGACAATCGCCGACATGCTGCCGCTCGCGGCGACAATGTACGCCGACCGCCCAGCCGTGCGCCACAAGGTTGGCGACGAATGGCTTGACGTCAGCTTTGCCGAGGTTGGCGAGATTGTCTCCGAGGTTGGTCGTGGACTGATTGACCTTGGCCTTGAGCCGGGTGAGCGCGTCTCAATCCTCTGCGGCACTCGCCCAGAGTGGGTTTACAGCTCGTTCGCGATCAGCGCCGCCGGTGGCGTGGTCGTACCGATCTACCCGACCAACTCGCCGAAAGAATGCGAATGGGTCGCAGGCAATTCCGAATCGACGGTCATCGTCGTTGAGGATGCCGAGCAGTACGCGAAGGTCGCCGAGGTTCGCGCTCAGCTTCCGAAGCTGAAGACAATCATCGCGATCGAGCACAGCGACGGCACTCCTGACGCCATCTCACTCGACGAGATTCGTGAACGCGGCCGCGGCCGCGACGAGCAGGAACTTGTTGCCCGCTACGAGGCGGTCAAGCCCGAAGACCCTTACACCTTCATCTACACCTCGGGCACGACCGGCCCACCAAAGGGCTGCGTCCTCTCGCAGGCCAACTACCGCGCCGTGCTCGACATGACAAATGAGCGCGGCCTCTTTGGCAACGGCGAAGATGTCGTCTACCTCTTCCTCCCACTTGCCCATGCCTTCGCGATTCTCGTCGCGCTCGGCGCCGCCGACACCGGCACAGCAATCGCCTACTGGACCGGCGACACAACGAAGATCATCGCCGACATCGGCGAGGTGAAGCCAACCTTCCTGCCGTCGGTGCCGCGAATCTTCGAGAAGCTTTACACGATGGTCGCCGGCAACGTTGATCCTGAAATGCTGGCCAAGGCGACCGAGGTCGGCGTGCAGGTACGTGACCTTCAGATCACCGGCCAGCCGGTGCCGGAAGAGCTACAGGCGGCATTCGATCAGTTTGACGAGAAGCTGTTCGTGAACGTCCGCGCCGCCTTCGGCGGCCAAGTGCGCGAGGCCGTAACCGGCGCCGCGCCGATCGCCCAGCAGATCCTTGAGTTCTTCTACGCCGCTGGCGTGCCGGTAATGGAGGGCTACGGAATGACCGAAACGGCGACCGTTGCGACGACCTCCTCTCCGGAAGCGCACCGTTTTGGATCGGTCGGCCGCGCGCTCCCCGGCGTTGAGATCAAGATCGCCGAAGAGGATGGCGAGATCCTGCTGCGCGGGCCAAACATCTTCGGCGGCTATTGGAAGAACGACGACGCCAGCTTCGGCGCCGTAATTGACGGTTGGCTACACACCGGCGACGTAGGCAAGGTTGACGAGGACGGCTTCCTCTTCATCACCGGCCGCAAGAAGGACATAATTATCACCGCTGGCGGTAAGAACCTCACGCCGGCCAACCTCGAGAACGACATGAAGCAGACGCGCTTCGTAAGTCAGGCAGTCATGCACGGTGACCGCCGCCCTTACCCGGTGATGCTGATCACGCTCGACGAGGAGCAGATTATTCCTTGGGCGGCAGAGAACGCGATTGAAGATGCCTCGATTCCCGCGCTGGCAACGAACCCCCAGGTGATCGAGATCATCCAAACCGAACTCGATCGTGCTAACGGCCATTACGCGCCGGTCGAACAGGTTAAGAAGTTCTTCATCCTTGAGCACGATTTGACGCAAGAAACCGGGGAACTGACACCGACGATGAAGGTCAAGCGGAACGTCGTTGAAGAGAAGTACGGAGAGCGTTTTGACGCTCTCTACGAGGGCTGACCGGGCTAACCACGCCGCGCTGGGTGCAGGCGGCGTACCCTTATCTAGATGCGCAGCGACCCAAGCGATACAGGAGGGCTTTTCGTCGGTCGGCGGCCCGGCACGCAGCCGGTTCACTACCGCAGCGCGCCGGTCCTCGGCAACCCCCGTCAGCGACGGCGCGATGCCTTGCTTGGGCACTGCGTACTCGCGCTGATGGTGCTGATTAACTTGACCTTCTGGGGGCCGGTAGAGGCAGGCTGGCTTTGGATTGTGTCGCACATCCCGATACTCGTTGAGCACATCTTCTTCGCCACCGTTGTCGCATTCCTTGGAATCCTGCTGACGCTGATTGCTGGGCTGGCAGTCTGCAAACAGCTCGATGGAATCTGGATTCTGATGCGGCGCGCCTCCGGAGTTGACCAGCGCGATGGCGTGATCGGCCGCGTCTTTGCCTACACGGCGATGGTCGGCGTAGCGCTCTTTGGTCTCTGGCTCGTCTTCGGTGGCGGCCTAGCGAACAGCGGAACCGCCCCTGGCGCTCCGTAATGGGCCTCCTCGACCATTACAAGCAGTTTGAAGAGATGGACCCGAAGGATGTAAGCGCACGGCTCAAGAGCGAAGCCGACGAGCGCCGCCGTAAGGCCTTAGCAACGGTCGAGAAGCTCGACCTCTCGGCAACAACTTGGCCCGAGTACCCCCCTTCGTCAGTTGTTGGGGCGATCACTTACATGGCCCAGCGCGGGCTGCACAACTACATGGAACCGGCCGGTGAGCTGCGCGCCGAGATTGCGCATCGCCATGATCTCCCAGCCGAGCGGATAGTCCTCGGCGACGGCGCCTCGCAGCTACTGGTCAGCGCAACTCAGGCGCTGATGGAGCCTGGCGACGAGCTGATCACGCCGTGGCCTTCCTACCAGCTCTATCCGGTGATGGCGCGCGAGGCCGGCGGCGAAGTCGTAACCGCCGCCAGCCACTCGGTCGAAGCGATCCTCGCGGCCGTCACGAAGAAGACTCGAATCGTGGCGCTCTGCAACCCGAACGACCCGAGCGGTGAGCTGATCGGCGTTGAGCAGCTCTCAGCGCTGCTTAGGGCGCTGCCGGACCGAGTCGCCGTCGTTCTCGATGAAGCACTGCGCGACTTCGTCACGGCCGAGCCGCTCGACGCGACAATTGGACTCTGCGAGCTGCACCCGCGGCTGCTGATCTTTCGCAGCTTTTCAAAGGCCTGGGGCCTTGCCGGGCTGCGCTGCGGGTACGCGATCGGAGGACCGGGGAGCGAAGCGCTGCTCAGCGCGATCGGGCCACCGCTGGGAATCGGCGAGCTAACGCAGGCCGGCGTGCTCGAAGCGCTGCGCCACGCCAGCGGCGTCGTGGAAGCCAGGGCCGCCACGGTCGCCGAGCAGCGCACGCGTCTGCGCAGCGAGCTTGCGTCGCTGCCGCTGGAGCTCGGCCCACCGAGCGAAGCGAACCTGCTCTGGCTCGCCGCTGAGGGGATCGACGGCGGCGAACTCGCGGCGCGTCTTGCGCAGTCCGGCGTGATCGTCCGCGCTGGCGGGACGCTCGGCGATCCACAGCGGATTCGCGTCGCAATTCAAGACAGCGCCGCCAGCGATCGCCTGCTGCGCGCACTTGGACTCGCGCTCTAGCTACGGCTTGCGGCGCGGCGAGAGGCCGGCTTTGCAGCCGGTGGCATCGCGATCTCGTCGATCGGTTCGTCGGCCGACTGGCGCAGCAGTGTGCTCGTCGTCTGTTCGAGGATGCGGCGCCATGCGCGCGTCTTCTCCTGCTCGCGCGTGACGTGTTTCACGACCTTTTTGACCCGCGTGGCAGAGATCTCAATCTCGTGGCGGCCAAAGATCTCTTTGTACTCCTCGTAATGCTCGGCGAGTTTCAGCGTCACCGACTGGAAACCGTGGCGAGCGATCTCGATCCGCTTACTGAAGTCCATGATTGAGGTCTGGAACATCAACATGTCGTCGGCCTCGGGCTCGACCAGGACGATGTCTACATCCGGGTACTTCTTTTCCCACTGGGCAACCATTTCGTGCAGGCGCTGGTAGGCGAGCAGCTTGAAGGTTTGGTAGCCGATCTGCGCAATTCCCATGTCGCTGACGTGGCTGGCACGCTCGCCGATGCCGTGATCCTCTTCGGTCTCTTGATCGATGATCAGCGGCACAACCGGGTTGACGACAACGATCATCGTCGCCCCGGCAGCAACGGCGATGTCAACGTTGGTGGTCGAGATGATTCCGCCGTCAACGAGCTCGCGATCCTTTACTTTGACCGGCTTGAAGACCATTGGCAGCGCAGCCGACGCGCGGACGGCTCGCGAGATCGGCACGTCGTCCCAGCCGTCTTCGCCGAAGACGACCCGCTCGCATGAATCAAGGTCGGTGGCGGTCAGGTATAGCTCGCAGCCGAGCGCGCGAATGTCGTCGGTGCGCTCGGGGTCGCCGAGCACCTCTTTGAGGTACTTCTCAAGACCGGCGCCGCTATAAATCCCGGAGGGAAGATCTTCGCTAAGGCCGAGCAGCAGGTCCATCGCTGAGATGTGACGCCAGCGCGGTGCGAGGTCGCGAGCGAGACGACCAAGCCGCAGTGGCAGAAGGAGGCCTGTTCGGGCGTACTCGAGCAGGTTCGGCCGCAGCATCATGCCGAGACTGATGTCGCGGAAGGAGCTTGTCTCTTGACCGTTTACAACGCGCATCATCTCTTCGGGCGTAACGCCATTGGCGGCCAGCGCGGCGACGAATGCTCCAGCACTAGTGCCGACGTAGATGTCGAACTCGTTGACATTGCGGTTGACAGCCAGGAGATCGAGCGCACGGAGGGCACCGATCTCATAAACGGCACCGGTCATCCCACCCCCACCGAGCACGAGCGCTGTCTTCTCCGGCCGCTTCTTGCTCCCACCTCTGGGCGGCTTGCGGTTCTTGCTGGAGAGCTTCACAACGTCTGCCATCGACATTCATTCTAGGGGTTGCGAGCCGTTTGACGGGCTGCCGTTAGCGCGGGGCAACCTGCGCGCGCAGTCCTCGCCGCACGCTACCGTTACATCCTGTGACGTGGATTAAGCGCTTTGCGCTGCTCTGCGCGGCTCTCGCTGCCGTGGCCTTAACTGCCCCAGCGGCGCCGGCGCTGGCGCTCTCGAAGACCGATGTCCAGAAACGGATCGCTTCTGCCCTGCTCCGCGCCGGATCGAGCAGCGGCGCGCTCGTTTCCGACCTAACAACAGGCGAGCTCCTCTACGCTGCTCGCGCCGACCTTGCCCGGGTTCCGGCCTCGAACGAAAAGCTCTACACAACGGCTACAACGCTGGGGCGCTTCGGCCCGCTGGCGCGCTTTAGCACTGAGCTGCTGGCCAGCGGCGTCGTCGACGAAAACGGCTTGCTGGAAGGTGACCTCATTCTCCGCGGCGGCGGAGACCCGAGCTTTAGTGGCGAGGACATCGACTCGCTAGGGCGTGCGGTCCAGAGGGCTGGAATAAAGGCAATCGTAGGCGGCATCGTTGGTGACGAATCACGCTTCGATAAGCGCCGCGGCGGCCCCGCAAGCGGCTGGAGCGTTGACGGCTATATGGGCGGTTCGCTTGGCGCCCTGGTACTAAACCGCGGCTCAGGAAATTACGGCAACCCGGGCTTGGCTGCGGCCAACGCTCTCTCAAAAGAGCTGAGCGGCCTGAAGATTAAGCGCGGCAAGAAGGCTCGGACGGGTCTCACGCCTGCCGGGGCGAAGCGGATTTCGCTGCTTCGTTCGCCGACCGTCAGCGGTCTGATCGAAATCACCAACACCGCCTCTGACAACTTCTACGCGGAGATGCTGGTCAAGAACCTTGGCGCCCGCTTTGCCAAGTCGGGGTCGACGACGGCCGGCGCCGCTGTGATGCGCAGCTACCTGAAGCGATTCGGAATAAGGCCCCGGATCAGCGACGGATCGGGCCTGTCGCGTGGCAACCGCACCTCCCCGCGCGAGCTCGTTGCGCTACTGACTGCGATGCACGACGGCCCTCAGCGCGAAGCATTTGAGGGCTCGCTTGCCGTTGCGGGGCGCAGTGGCACGCTGGCTGGGCGAATGAAAGGCAGCGCCGCCGAGGGCGCCTGCCGCGGCAAAACGGGAACGCTTAGCGACGTTAGCGGCCTATCAGGGCTGTGCACCGCCAAGAACGGTCACGTGATCGTCTTCTCGATGCTGATGAACAGCGTCTCGCCGGCCAGCGCCCGCAGCCTCCAGGATCGCGCCGTCAAGGCGATCGCCAACTTAAGCCGCTAACCGCAAAGCTCACTCAGCAGAAAGCAGTGACAGCAGTGCAAGCTCGTCGAGCACCGCGACCTCCAGCCGCTCGGCCTTCTCAAGCTTCGAACCGGCGGATTCTCCGGCGACCAAGTAATCGGTCTTCTTCGAAACTGAAGTTGTGACGCGGCCGCCGGCGGCAAGGATCTTTTCGCTGGCTTGCTCGCGAGTCAGCGTCGGCAGAGTCCCGGTCAATACAAATGTCTTGTTGGCAAGGTGACCTTCCCCCGGCGGCGGCCCCTCCTGCTCAAATTGCAGCCCGGCCACCCGAAGCGCAGCGATCAGCGAGCGCATCTGCTCGTCGGCCAGCTGAGTCGCGATTAGCTCCCCGACGATTGGGCCGACGCCGGGCGTCTGCGCGATCTCCTCAGCGTCGGCCGCCAGCAGTGCATCGATTGTCCGCAGCCGCTGGGCAAGACTGCGGCCAGTTACCTCACCGACGCCCTCGATGCCAAGCGCGAACAGCACGCTGGCGAACGGGCGTGCTTTCGACGCCTCAAGCGAGTCGATGATCCCCTGCGCTGAGAGCTCGCCCATGCCGTCAAGCTCGGCGAGCTGCGCGACGGATAGCGAATATAGGTCGGCAGCATTCTCAACCAAACCTTTCTCCAAGAGCATCACCGCGAGCTTCTCGCCGAGCCCGTCAACATCCATCGCCCCACGCGAGACGAAGTGCGTGAGCAACGCCTCCCTACGGCCCTCGCAGTCACGGTTCGGGCACTTCGTGAAGACCGAGTTGCCCGGCTTGACTGTCGGCGTGCCGCAGACAGGGCACTTCTTTGGCGCGCTCACCGCTGCGCTACGACCGCCGCGCTCGGCGGCGTGCGGGGATGGCGAAACAACCTGCGGAATCACGTCACCGGCGCGCAGGATTATCACCTCGTCGCCGGGCCGCACGTCCTTTCGGATTAGATCCTCTTCGTTGTGGAGCGTGGCGTGCTGCACGACGACGCCGCCCACCTCGACCGGCTCGAGCACAGCGAACGGGTGCAGGTCGCCGAACTTGCCGACGCTCCACTGGATCTCTTTTAGCTCCGTCAGCTTTGTCGTTGGTGGGAACTTCCAAGCGACAGCCCAGCGCGGGTCGCGGCCGACAACCCCCAGCCGCCGCTGCTGCTCGGCGTCATCGACTTTGATCACGACTCCGTCGATCTCAAAACTCAGCGAGCCGCGACGCTGTTGCCACGCAAGGCAGCGCTCGATCGCCGCCTGCTCACTATCGAGCCGTTCGATCTCACTGTTGACCGGAAAGCCGCGCTCGCGCAGCCATTCGAGCGTCTGCCACTGCGAACTGAAGCTGACGCCCTCGCAGGCGCCAACGCCGTAAGCCCAGAGCGAAAGCGGGCGCTCAGCGGCCAGTCGCGGGTCGAGCTGGCGCAGCGTCCCTGCTGCCGCGTTGCGCGGGTTCATGAAGGTCGGCTTACCGTCGCTGGCGCGGCGCTCGTTGAGCTGCTGGAAGCCATCGAGCGACATGTAAACCTCACCGCGGACCTCGATCATCGGCGGCGCGTCCTCGATGCTCAGCGGAACCGATGGGATAGTGCGCAGGTTGTGTGTTACGTCCTCGCCCACTTCGCCGTTGCCGCGGGTCGCTCCGCGTTCGAGAACTCCGTCGCGATAGACAATTGAGATTGCGAGCCCGTCAACTTTCGGTTCGCAGACATATTGGAATGCGGCGTCTTCGATCCCCTCGCGGGCTAGGTGGTTTCGCATCCGCAGCACCCAGCCATCGAACTCCTCGGGGCTGCGCGCGTTGGCGAGCGAAAACATCGCCTGCGGGTGGGTTACCTTCTCGAGCGCGCTGACCGGCTCGGCTCCGACGCGCTGCGTAGGCGAGTCAGGCGTTACGAGCTCAGGGTGGTCACGCTCAAGCTCACGCAGCTCGTCGAGAAGCGCGTCGTACTGATCGTCACCGATCGAAGGGTCGTCTTGAACGTAATAACGCTCGTTGTGCTCACGCAGCTCGGCGCGCAGCTGATCGGCGCGCTTGGCCCCGGCGCTCACGGCTGCTGTGGAGCATCAGCTTCGAGCAGCTGGCTCAGATCGCGGGCACCAAGAGCCTCGATTCCGGGCTCGTAGGTGAGGTCAAAGTGCAGCGGCGTGACGGCGATCCTGCCAGCTGCCAGCGCGGCCAGATCGGTCCCGGCCTCGTCCTTGAAGCCATGGTCCTCGCCGTAAATCGAAAAACGCCGGCGGGCGCCCTCGCCCTGCTCCTGCAGCTTCAACTCGTCGCGGTAGATCCGCTTGCCCAGGCGCGTAATCTCAACCCCGGACGGGCTGTGGCCGGGAACATTGACGTTGATCAGCGTGCCCTGAGGCAGCGGCGTATGACCAACGTGCTGCGCCAGCCGCGCGACGAACTCGGCGCCAGCACCGAAGTTGAAGTGGCGCCCCCATCGGAAGTCCATCTCGCGACTCGTCGATTGCTGAGAGGCGGCGATCGCCGGGACGCCAAGCAGCACTCCTTCGAGCGCCGCAGCGACGGTTCCGGAGTAGGTCACGTCGTCACCAAGGTTGGCGCCGTGGTTTATCCCCGACACGATTAGCTCGGGGTAGAAGCCTTCGACTAAGCCAAGCGTGGCGAAGCGGACGCAATCGACAGGAGTTCCCTCAGTTGCATAGCCGACGCTGCCGTCATCGAACTGGATCTCTTCGATCCAAAGCGGCTTGTGAGTAGTTATCTTGCGCGCAAATGCAGAGCGGTTGCCGTCGGGGGCGATAGTCACTAGCTCAACGCCAGGCAGCGCCGCCAGCGCGATGCGCAACGCCTGTAGGCCTTCGGCTTCGATCCCGTCGTCGTTGGTGAGAAGAACCTTCATCGCGCGCTTAGTCCGAGCATAGAGCGCGGTGCTGGCGGCACGACCGCTGAAGCTAAGCGGGGCGGCTCAGACGAGTTCGAGATAGACCATCTCGGTCGAGTCGCTGCGCCGTGGCCCAAGCTTGAGGATCCGCGTATAGCCACCCGGGCGCTCCGTGTAGCGCGGCGCGACCTCGGTGAAAAGCTTATGCACAGCAGTCGCGTCCTGACCTAGCGCTGAGAGAGCCTGGCGGCGGGCGTGAAGGTCGCCGCGCTTGGCCAGCGTGATCAGCTGCTCAACTTCCGGCTTGACGGCCTTGGCTTTAGCCTCTGTTGTCTTGATCCGCTCGTGCTCAATGATCTCCTTGCAGAGGTTGCGCATCATCGCCTTGCGGTGAGAAGGGCTGCGGCTTAGCTTGTGGCGGGTTTTCTGGTGGCGCATGGTTTGGTTCCTCAGTCGTCGCGAAGCGCGAGACCGCGCGCGGCGAGTGTTTCGATGACCTCGTCAATCGACTTCTTACCGAAGTTCGGAATTGCATTTAGCTCAGCCTCAGACTTCGAGAGCAGATCGCCGATTGTCTGGATGCCGGCACGCTTGAGGCAGTTGTATGAACGGACGCCGAGTTCCAGCTCCTCAATCAGAATGTCGTCGAGCGGGCCGCCTGCAGCGAGCGGAGCAGCGCCTGGGATTGATCCCAGGCCGACCGAATCAAGCTGGTTGACTGGGCCGGCGCGAAGCTCTTCGATCCGGTCCTCGTCGGTGAAGATCGCTAGCTGCGAGATCAGGATCTCAGACGCCTCGCGCAGAGCCGTCTGGGCGTCGAGGGAACCGTCGGTTTCGATGTCAAGCGTCAACTTGTCGAAGTCGGTGCGCTGACCAACGCGAGCCTGCTCAACGGCGTAGGCGACGCGCTGGACGGGCGAGAAGAGCGAATCGATCGGGATCACGCCGATCGGCTGATCGTCGGTCTTGTTGTCCTCAGCGACGCGGTAACCGCGGCCGCGGCCGATCGTCAAGTAGATCTCCAGCTTCGTCTTCGACTCAAGCGTGGCGATGTGGATGTTCGGGTTGAGGATCTCGACGCCGGCAGGCAGGTCGATGTCCTTGGCCGTGATCTCGCCCGGGCCGGTTACTACGAGCGGCGCTTCGACCTCGCTGGCGTCGGAATGCATCCGGCAAACGATGCCCTTGAGGTTGAGGATGATGTCTGTGACGTCTTCGGTCACGCCCTCGATCGAAGAAAACTCATGGCGCACACCCTCAATGCGGACGCTCGTTACAGCAGCGCCGGAGAGCGAGCTGAGCAGCACGCGACGCAGCGAGTTGCCGAAGGTGTAGCCAAAGCCACGGTCGAGCGGTTCAATTACGAACGAGCCGCTGTTCTCGTCGCTGGTGTCACTTGTAATGCGAGGAATCTGAAAGTCGAGCATCTTGGCGTTTTATCCTGTGGTTGTAATCGGTGCGGCGCCAAACTTCAGGCGACCGCCGGGCGCGCCGCCCCCGCAAGCGGGGGCAAACGCCAAACATTGCTGCTACTTCGAATACAGCTCGACGATGAGCTGTTCCTGCACCGGCGTTGTGATCTCACGACGCTCGGGTGCACGCAAAATCTTTGCTGTCAACGACTCGTGGTCGGCCTGCAGCCAGGCCGGCACTTGGGCCGTCAATTCCGTGGCCCCGCGGACTACCGGCTCAGCTGGGCTGCCGCTCTTGAGCGCGATGATGTCGCCCTCGTGGACTTGGAAGCTTGGGATGTCAACACGGCGGCCGTTGACCGTCCAGTGACCGTGGCGGACCATCTGACGGGCTTGGCGGCGTGAGCCGGCGTAACCGAGACGGACGATCACGTTGTCGAGGCGCCGCTCGAGCATCTGCAGCAGGTTCTCACCGGTGATGCCGTCTTGGCGACTGGCACGGTCGTAGTAGAGGCGGAACTGCGTCTCAAGCACGCCGTAGTAACGACGGGCCTTCTGCTTCTCACGCAGCTGCACGCGGTACTCGCTCTGCTTCTGACGGCCACGGCCGTGGTCGCCTGGCGGGTATGCGCGGCGCTCAAACGAGCACTTGTCGGTGAGGCAGCGCTCACCCTTGAGGAAGAGCTTCTCGCCTTCGCGGCGGCACTGCTTGCACTGAGGTGAAGTATCGCGAGCCATTGTTCAGTCGCCCCCTATACGCGGCGGCGCTTGCGCGGCCGGCATCCGTTGTGGGCTTGCGGGGTTACGTCGCGCACGCTGATCACTTCAAGCCCTGCGGCCTGCAGTGAGCGGATTGCCGTCTCGCGGCCGGAGCCCGAGCCCTTGACGTAAACGTCAACCTTCTGAAGTCCTTGTTCCATTCCCTTGCGGGCAGCCGAGTCGGCCGTTACCTGCGCGGCAAACGGGGTCGACTTGCGCGAGCCCTTGAAGCCGGCTCCACCTGCGGACTCCCAGGCGATTACGTTGCCTTGAAGGTCGGTAAGCGAGACGATCGTGTTGTTGAACGACGTCTTGATGTGGGCCTGACCAACAGGAATGTTCTTCTTGACCTTGCGGCGGCCACGGGCTGGGCGTTTTGGAGCTGGCACTTAGTTCCTCATGTCTTGGTTGCGGCTTTCTTTCCAGCGACCTGCATCCGCTTGGGTCCCTTGCGGGTGCGGGCGTTGGTCTTTGTCTTCTGACCGCGGACCGGGAGTCCACGGCGATGACGGATGCCGCGGTAGCAGCCAATCTCGCCAAGTCGCTTGATGTTCTGTGAGCGCTCGCGGCGAAGGTCGCCCTCAACGAGAATGTCGCCGTCGACCGCAGTACGCAGCTTCGCGACCTCGTCCTCGGTTAGATCGCGAACGTAAGTGTCAGGGTTGATTCCGGCCTCTTTGAGCATCGAGAGCGAGGTCGAGCGACCGATCCCGTAGATGTAGGTGAGGCCGATCTCAACGCGCTTGTTGAGTGGAATATTGATTCCTGCGATGCGAGCCATTTAGTTATTCATCCTTGACGCTGCTTGTGGCGCGGGTTCGGGCAGATGACAAAGACAACGCCTTTGCGCCGGATCACGTTGCATTTTTCGCACATCGGCTTGACCGACGGTCGTACCTTCATAATTCCTTCTTCGTCGATGGGCCGGAAAGAGGCTCTGGCGACCGCAGGGGCGCGCCGCTACCACTCGCGGACAAACACGGTCCCTCGCGGGAACGCACACGAGTCCATAAGGTAGCAAAACGCGGGAAATCTTCGCTTGACGCTTATTCATTCGGGGGCTCCGAGCAGCCTGTGCCAGGGAGTGAGGATCTTCGGGCCATCGGTCGTGACCGCAACGGTGAACTCGAAATGGGCTGAAAGTGAGCCATCTACGGTGAAAATTGACCACCCATCGGACGCGATTCGCACCGCGTGAGCGCCGGCCGTGATCATCGGCTCGATCGCCAAGACCATCCCCTCCTCGAGCTTCGGGCCGCGCCCGGCAGGACCAAAGTTGGGGATCTGCGGATCCTCGTGCATCGAGCGACCAACGCCGTGACCGACCAACGTTCGAACAACGCCAAAGCCGTCGGCCTCGGCGCAGATCTGCACGGCGTGCGAGATGTCACCGATGCGCCCGCCAAGCTGAACCTGATCGATGGCAGCGAAGAGTGACGCCTCTGTTACAGCGATCAGCGACTCGGCCTCAACCGTCACCTCGCCAACCGGGAAGGTCACGGCGGCGTCGGCGACCCAGCCGTCGAGCGTGACTCCGATGTCGACCGAGAGAATGTCACCTGGCTGGAGCGTGTAGGCGCCGGGGATGCCGTGGACGACCATTGAGTTCGGCGAAGCACAGATCGAACCGGTGAAGCCGTTGTATCCCTTGAACGAAGGCTCTGCTCCTTGCGAGCGAATGAAGCGCTCGACCATCTCGTCGATCTCGGCAGTCGTTACGCCCGGTGCGATCTTGTCTGCGACGAGCTTCATCGCGCGGGCATGGATTTCTCCAGCGGCGGCGATCTTGTCGATCTCTTCAGGGGTCTTCTTGATGATCACAGTGCTACGCGAACCGCTCAGATCGTCTCTTCGAGCTTCAGCGTCGCGATCGTCGCGCGGATGTGACTGAAGACCTCAGACGGAGCGGCCGAGCCATCGAAACGGTGAAGCAGCCCGAGCTTTTCGTAGTAGTCGGCAAGTGGCGCCGTCTGCGCGTGATAAACGGCCAGACGGTTACGGACCGTCTCCGGCTGATCGTCTTCGCGCTGAACCAAAGGCGTGCCATCAACGTCATCGATGCCTTCCACCTTTGGCGGGTCGAAGTCGACGTGATAGACGCGGCCTGAAACAGGGTTTACGCGGCGTCCCGAGATCCGCTGGACGATCTCCTCATCGTCAACTTCGATCATCAGTACCGCGGTCAGCTGGCGGCCGAGCTTCTCAAGGTCGGTGCTGAGCGCCTCGGCCTGAGGGATCGTGCGCGGGAAGCCGTCAAGGAGGAAGCCGTCACGGGCGTCTGGGCGACCGACCGCTTCGAGCAGAACGCCGATGATCACCTCGTCGGGGACGAGGTTGCCGGCGTCCATGTAGCTGGCAGCCAACTCACCCAGCTCGGTCTGCTCAGCTACCGCCTGCCGCAGGATGTCGCCGGTGGCGATGTGCGGCAGCTCAAACTCGGTACGCAGCTGCTCGGCTTGGGTGCCCTTACCGGCGCCCGGTGGGCCGAGCAGAATCAGGTTCAGTTCAGCCATCTCTACTTGAGGAAGCCTTCGTAGTTGCGCATCATCAGTTGAGCTTCAAGCTGCTTCATCGTATCGAGGGCAACACCGACGACGATCAGCAGCGAGGTGCCGCCGAAGAAGAAGTTGGCCGCCGTCTGGTTAATCAAGATTGTTGGGAGAGCTGCGACCGCGGCCAAGTAGAGCGCACCCGGGAATGTGAGCCGAGCGAGAATTCGGTCGAGGAACTCGGCCGTCGGCCGACCGGGTCTGACGCCAGGAATGAAGCCGCCGTATTTCTTCAGGTTCTCGGCCTGATCGACCGGATTGAAGGTAATCGCAGTGTAGAAGTAGGTGAAAGCAATGATGAAGAGCGTCTCACCAGCCAGATACGCCGGCCCTGACGGACTGAAGAAGTTCGCCAAGCTCTGCGCCCAAGGCGTGCCAATGAGCTGGCCGACCGTTGGCGGGAAGGCCATGATCGACGCAGCGAAGATCACCGGGATAACACCCGCCATGTTGACGCGCAGCGGCAGGTAAGTCTGGCCGCCGCCACTCATCCGGCGGCCAATCACACGCTTGGCGTACTGCACCGGGATTCGTCGCTGCCCTTCCTGGATGAAGACGACGGCGGCGATAACTGCCAGCGCCAGGAACGGCATCATCACCTTGAAGATTGGGTCCGGGCTTGTCCACCAGGCCTGAATTCCGTTCGGCAGGCCGGAAACAATCGAAGCGAAGATCATCAGCGAGATGCCGTTGCCGATGCCGCGCTGCGTGATCAGCTCACCCATCCACATCACGACAACGCAGCCGGCCGTGAGCGTCAAGACAATCAAAAAGAGCGTGCCGGCGTTGAAGTTGGTTATGACCGGCAGTCCGGCCGAAGCCTCTTGGCTCTTGAAGAGGAAGACGTAGCCGACCGACTGAGCAAAGGCGAGCCCGACAGTCAGGTAGCGGGTGTACTGCGTGATCTTTGCCTGCCCTACTTCGCCTTCCTTCGAAAGCTTCTCGAGCGACGGCAGAACAACGGTCAGCAGCTGCAGAATGATCGAGGCCGTGATGTACGGCATGATCCCGAGCGCGAAGATCGCCATCCGCGAGAGGCCGCCGCCGCTGAAGGTGTTGAGCAGGTTGAGAATCCCGCCGCCGCCGAACTGATTCTGGATCTCTTCGATCGCCTTCGTGTCAACGCCGGGAACCGGCAGGTAAGCGCCGAGCCGGTAAAGCGCGAGCAGCAGCGCCGTGAACGCAAGCTTCTTGCGAATCTCGGAGACCGTGAAGGCGCTGATAATCGTCGCGATCATGGCGCTGGGGTGCTGGGCGCCTCGCTTCCGACCATCACGCAGGTGCCTCCGGCAGCTTCGATCGCTGCTCGCGCCGAGGCGCTGAAGCCGTGGGCGTGCACGGTCAGCGGCTTGCTGATCTCACCTTTGGCGAGAACCTTGACGGGAATGTTCTTGCGCGTGCCGAGCCCGTTGGCAACGAGCGCTTCGATCGTCACGTCGGCGCCGGAATCAAAGTGAGCTTCAAGGTCCTTGAGATTGACGGCCTGCGTATGCGTGCGGAACGGTTCGAAGGGCATCGACTTCTTCATGTTCGGGCCGCGCAGCTTGCGCATCCGAACCTGAATCGGCATCTGGCCTCCTTCGAAGCGGGCGCGATCCTTCGAACCTGAGCGGGAGCCGTACCCCTTGTGTCCGCGGCCCGATGTCTTTCCGTGGCCGGAACCGTGGCCGCGACCGACGCGGCGGCGCGGCTTGCGGCTGCCTGGGGCTGGCGAAAGGCTGTGCAGGCCGAAGCGTTCGCTCTCCGAGCTCTCCTCGGTAGCGGCCTTCTTGGTGGTGGCTGGCGCCGGCTTAGCGGCGGCCTCGCTCTTGGCAGTGGTCTTCTTCTCGGCTGCAGGCTTGGCCGCTGCGGCTGGTTTCTTGGCTGCCGAAGGCTTGGCGGCTGCGGCAGGCTTCTTCGCAGCGGCAGGCTTCTTGGCCGCTGCAGGCTTGGCAGCCGCGGCAGGCTTCTTCGCGGCGGGCTTCTTGGGCTCGGGGCTCATCAGGAGTCCTCTCCATCGACGCGCACAAGGTGGCGGACGGTGTGGAGCATTCCGCGCGTCGGGGCGTTGTCGTTCACTTCAACGCTGTGGCCGATCTTGCGCAGGCCGAGCGAGCGCAAAGTAGCCAGCTGCGAAGCCTGACTGCCATTGCTGGAGCGGATTTGGGTTACGCGAAGCTCACTCATGCCGGCGGCTCCTCTGCAGCCTTGGTCTCCTCGACGACTTCGGCAACTTCGGCAACCTCGACGGCTTCAACTGCCTCGGCAACCTCGACGGCTTCAACCGCTGAGACGGGCTCAACCGCTACGGCAACCGCGCCCTCTTCCTCGGCAACTGGCGCTGCCGTGGCAGGCGCGAGACCGAGAACCTCATTGATCGAAAGTCCACGCAGCTCAGCGACCTCGGCAGGGGTGCGCAGGCTGCGCAGCCCTTCAATCGTCGCCTTGACAAGGTTGATCGGGTTCTGCGAGCCGAGGCTCTTGGAAAGAATGTCGTTAATTCCGGCCAGCTCAAGAACCGCGCGAACGCCGCCACCGGCGATCACGCCGGTACCTGGCGATGCCGGCTTCATGAAGACGCGACCGGCGCCGAAGATGCCGGTCGTCTGATGCGGAATCGTTGCGCCGTAACGAGGAACACGGAAGAGATTCTTCTTCGCCTGCTCGACACCCTTTTGGATCGCCATTGGAACCTCGTTGGCCTTGCCGTAACCGACGCCGACGACGTCCTTCTCGTCGCCTACGACGACCAGTGCGGTGAACGAGAAGCGGCGGCCGCCCTTGACAACCTTGGCGACGCGGTTGATCTCAACGACGCGTTCTTGAAGGTCAAGCCCTGAGGCGCTGACTGTCCGGTCAATTTCCATGGCTTAGCTCAATTCCTTGCTCATACGCTCAGTCCGCCCTCGCGCAGTCCTTCAGCGAAAGCCTTTACCCGGCCGTGGTAACGGTAGCCGCCGCGGTCGAAGACCACGGTTGACGTGCCTGCGGCTTTGGCCCGCTCGGCGAGCAGCTGGCCAAGCTTCTCGGACTGCTCCATCGGCGCGATCGAACGCATCTGCGGCTCCGACCAGCTGACGGCAGCCAGCGTCTGACCCTTCGAATCGTCGATTAGCTGAGCGCTGATGCCGCGGTTGGAGCGGAAGACAGAAACGCGCGGGCGCTCGGGGGTGCCGATTACCTTTGCGCGGACGCGGCGCTGGCGCCGAAGGCGGCCAGTTGCCCGAGTAGCTTTGCTCATGCGCGCTTACCTACCTTGCGGATTACGTGCTCGCCTTCGTAACGGATCCCCTTGCCCTTGTAAGGCTCAGGTGGGCGGCTCTTGCGGATCTTCGCGGCCGTCTCACCGACGAGCTGCTTTGAGATTCCTTTGACAATCACGCTCGTTGGCTGGGGTACGTCGAAGCTGATTCCGTCGGGGGCTGGAATTTCGACCGGGTGCGAGTATCCGAGAGCCAACGTCAGGTCAGAACCCTTCAGCGCGGCGCGGTAACCGACTCCCTGAATCTCGAGCGTCTTCTCATAGCCGTTTGTTACGCCTTCCACCATGTTGGCGACCAGCGAACGCGTGAGGCCGTGCAGCGAGCGGTGCTCGCCACGGTCGGTTGGTCGCGTCACGAGTAGCTCTTCGCCTTCCTGGACAACGGTAATGTCGCGCGGAATTCGCTCGCTCAGTTCCCCCTTGGGGCCCTTAACGATCACCAACTCAGGCTCGATTTGAATCTCGACGCCGCTGGGAACGGGGATTGGTTTTCTTCCGATTCGGGACATAGGGTTACCAGACGAAAGCAACGACTTCGCCGCCGACGCCCGCTGCGCGGGCCTCGTGGCCGGTCATGACTCCGCTTGAGGTGGAGACAATCGTTGTTCCCATTCCGCCTTGTACCTTCGGAATGCTGTCGTGGTCGACGTAGTAGCGCTGACCTGGGCGCGAGGCGCGCTTGAGGCCGGTAATCGCGCTGCGGCGATCGTCGGCGTACTTCAGCTCGACGGCGAGCACGTCGCCTGGGTGCTCCGCATCGTGCTCACGCATCTCGTAGCCAGCGATGTAGCCCTGCTCCTTGAGGATCCGGGCCATCTCGCGCTTCAGCTTCGATGCCGGGATCTCGACGACGTCGTGCTGGGCAACGATGCCGTTGCGCACGCGGGTCAGAAAATCGGCGATTGGATCTGTCATCGACATTGGTTGCTCTTCTCCCCTACCAGCTGCTCTTCGTCATTCCGGGGATGTAGCCGTTGTGAGCAAGCTCACGCAGACAGATGCGGCAGACGCCGAACTTGCGGTACACAGCGCGCGAGCGGCCGCAGCGGCTGCAGCGGCTGTAACCGCGGGTTGGGTACTTGGGTGTGCGCGCCTGCTTGACGCGCTGGGAAGTCTTGGCCATTACTGATCGGTCTCCTCGGCGGGTTCGTCGGCGGCCTCTTCGGCTGCCTCTTCAGCTGCTCCTTCTTCTACCTCGTCGGCACTCTCATCCTCAGCGCCAGCTTCGTCACCATCATCGCCCTCTTCGGCGTCCGCGGCTGGCTGCTCGCTCTCCTGCTCAGCCTTTGCAGCCTCCAAGGCAGCCTTCGATTCAGCGGCGGCTGCGGCCTTCTTGGCCTCTTCGGCAGCGACCTCTTCAGGGTTGGGCTTGTTGATGAAAGGCATTCCGAAGAGTGAAAGCAGCGCGTAGCCCTCGTCGTCGGTGGCGGCGCTGGTCGTAATCGCGATGTCAAGGCCGCGGATCTGGTCGACAGCGTCGTAGTCGATCTCAGGGAAGATGATCTGCTCGCGAACGCCGATCGTGTAATTGCCGCGGCCGTCAAAGTTGGCCGGCAGGCCGCGGAAGTCGCGGATACGAGGGATGGCGATCGACATCAGGCGGTCAAGGAATTCGTATGCGCGGTCGCCGCGGAGCGTCACGGCAAGACCAACGGGCATCCCCTCACGGAGCTTGAAGTTGGCGATCGACTTGCGTGCGAGGCGCACGTTCGGCGCCTGGCCGGTGATCTGCGCCAGCTGCCCTGCGGCTGCCTCGAGCATCTTCGAGTCCTGCTTGGCCTCGCCGACCCCCATGTTGACGGTGATCTTCTCGACCTTCGGCGCCTGCATCACGGTCGTGTAGCCGAACTGCTCAACGAGGGCAGGACGAACTTCCTCGAGATAACGAGTCTTTAGGCGAACGGGTGTTTTTGTGGCTGGCATAAGGGCTTTAAGTTCAGTCGAGCTTCGTGCTTGAGCGCTTCGTAACGCGGCTTCGGACGCCGCCTTCGCGGGTCACGCCGACGCGGGTCGGACGATTGTCTTTCGGATCCACCAGCATCACGTTGCTGACGTGAATCGGACCTTCTTTTTCGATCACGCCACCGGCTGCCGCCTGACTGTCGGCGCTGGCCGTAGGTGAAGGCTTTTGGTGACGCTTGATGATGTTAAGGCCCTCGACGTAAACCCTTTCCTTCTTTGGGTCAACGCGGAGAACACGACCGGTCTTTCCACGGTCCTTGCCACTGACGATGGCGACTTGATCGTCGCGACGGATGCGCATACCCATGCTAGAGCACCTCCGGAGCAAGCGAGATGATCTTCATGAAGTTGCGGTCGCGCAGCTCGCGGGCAACAGGCCCGAAGATGCGCGTTCCAAGCGGGTTGTTGGCTTCATCGATGATCACGGCAGCGTTTTCGTCGAAGGCGATGTAAGTGCCGTCGTCGCGTCCAAACTGTTTGCGCGTCCGTACGACTACGGCCTTGACGACCTCGCCCTTCTTGACCGCCCCGTTCGGGATCGCCTGCTTGACGGTCGCCGTGATGACGTCGCCCACGTGGGCGTAGCGACGGCTTGAGCCGCCCTGCACGCGGATGCAAAGGATTTCGCGGGCGCCAGTGTTGTCGGCGACCCGAAGGCGCGATTCGTTCTGAATCATTTCGCACGCTCCAGAATCTCAACCAGGCGCCAACGCTTCGTTGCCGACATCGGCCGGCTGGCGATCACGCGGACGAAATCGCCCTCGCGAGCCTCGCTGGTTTCGTCGTGAGCGTGAAGTGACTTCGTCGAGCGCACGATCTTCTGGTACTTCGGGTGCCGCTTGGCGATGTCAACGCGGACGGTGATTGTCTTTGCGGCCTTGGTCGAAGTAACGATTCCTTGACGCACCTGAACCGATGCCGGCTCGCGCTGCGCTGGCGGCGTGCCTTCGCCGTTGGGAGTCGCTGCACGCTTTTCGCGCTCTTGCCCACGGCGGCGGCTTCGTGCCACTGCCTTGGCGCGGCGCGTTTCGACGCGCTCCGCCTGACGCTCCTCGGCGCTGCGGCTTGGCTTCACTTCACCTGTGTGGGCTGAACGCTTTGCCCGACGGATTGCCTTCGGACCGACCGGCGCGGCAGGCGCTTCGGCCGGTGCGTCATCTCCACCGGCGTCAGCGG
>JANRFB010000086.1:0-16815 GCA_030725785.1 Solirubrobacteraceae bacterium | reverse complement strand
GCTTCCTCAGCCGGAGCTTCCTCAGCGGCAGGCGCTTCAGCAGCAGCTTCCTCGGCGGGAGCGTCGTCGGCTGGAGTCTCCTCGACGGGAGCCTCTGCGACGACCTCTTCTGCAGGGGTCTCTTCTTCTGGAGTTTCGGGCTCTGTCGTCTCGTCAGTCATCTCTAGCGGATCTTTTCTGGGTCGATGCCGCGCTCACGCGCGACGGTCAGTGTGCGGGCAAGTTCGCGCTTCGCGCTCTTCAGGCCGGCTGTGTTCTCGAGCTCGCCACCGGCGTGCTGAAAGCGGAGGCCGAAAACCGTCAAGCGAGCTGCGCGAACGCGGCCCTCGAGCTCATCAGTTGTGCAGTCGCGAAGGTGGTCAGTGGCGGCCATTAGACGTCGTCCTCCCTGGTTACAACCTTGCTGCGCATCGGCAGCTTGCGCGCGGCCAAACGGAGCGCGTTGCGAGCCAGATCCTCGGGAACGCCAGCCAGCTCAAACATCACGCGGCCGGGCTTGACGACAGCGACCCAGCCTTCGGGCGAGCCCTTGCCGGAACCCATGCGCGTTTCAGCAGGCTTCTTCGTGAACGGCTTATCGGGGAAGACGTTGATCCAGACCTTGCCACCGCGCTTAATCTCGCGCGTCATTGCCACACGAGCGGCTTCGATCTGGCGGTTTGTCAGCTGGGCATGCTCAAGCGATTTGAGCCCGTAATCGCCGAACTGAACCGAGGTCTGAGCACGCGAATAGCCGCGACTGCGACCACGCATCACCTTGCGGTGCTTAACGCGCTTGGGAGCGAGCATCAGGCTCCTCCTCCGCGAGGCCCACGGCCGCGACCACGGCCACCATCGCCGCCGCGATCATCGCGGCCGCCTGCGCCACCTGCGGCCGACGGGCCTTCAAGGTCGGTTAGATCGACGCCGGTGAATCCCTCGGGCATGATTTCGCCCTTGTTGATCCAGCACTTGACGCCAATGCGGCCGAACGTCGTGCGTGCTTCGGCGAAGCCGTAGTCGATGTCAGCGCGCAGCGTGTGGAGCGGCACGCGACCGTCGGAGTAGCTCTCAGAGCGGGCCATCTCGGCGCCGCCGAGGCGACCGCCAACTTGGATCTTGCAGCCCTTCGCGCCCGATCGCATCGCACTCGTAAGGGCGCGCTTCATTGCGCGGCGGAAGGCGACGCGGTTCTGTAGCTGCTCGGCAACCGACTGGGCGACCAGCACTGCGTCGAGCTCAGGGCGCTTAATCTCAAGAATGTTGACCTTGACCGACTTGCCGGTGATCTGATGGAGATCACGGCGCAGCGAATCGACCTCAACGCCGGACTTGCCAATCACGATGCCAGGGCGCGCGGTGTGGATGTTGACTTCAACCTCGTTGGCGTCCTTACGGATCGTGATCTTCGAAATGCCGGCGTGAGCCAGCTTGTTTTCGATGTGCGTGCGAATCCAGACGTCTTCGGCCAGGTACTCAGCAAAGTTGCGTTCGCTGAACCAGTGCGACTTCCAATCGTGGATGTAGCCGACGCGCATCGACTCGGGGTGAACCTTCTGTCCCATAGTCCTCAGTTACTCCTTTGGCGTCAGCGAGATTGAAAGGTGGCTGGTGCGCTTATGAATCGCTGAAGCGCGGCCCATCGCCCGCGGGCGGAAGCGCTTCAACGTCGGACCCTCATCGGCCTGGACCGAAAGGATGCGCAGGTTTTCTCCATCAAGTTCAAGGTTGTGCTCAGCATTGGCGACAGCCGACTCAAGCAGCTTCTGCCAATCACCGGCGACGTCGCGTGGCGTGTGGGCAAGGATCATTCGCGCCTCGGTGACCGAGTGGCCGCGGATGTGATCGCAGACCAGGCGGGCCTTGCGGGCCGACGTGCGCACGTAACGGGCGTGGGCCTTGATTACCGGAGGATTCTCCGGGTCGTAGACGGGGATCACGCGCTTCGGTGCCTCAACGACTTCGTCCTTGGCCTTCGGCTTCGACTTCTTCTCAGCCTTTGGCTTCTCCTCGGCTTTCGGTTCCTCAGCGACCTCGGGCTCTACCTCAGCCTCGTCTGTGGTCTCTTCGGCGGCAGCTTCAGTCTTGGGAGCTTCGTCCTTGGCCTTCGTGCGGCGCAGGCGGCGCTTGGGCTTCTCTTCAACCTCTGCCTCGTCCTTCTTCGGATCATCAGCCATAGCTAACGCACCTGCCCGGAGCCAAGGTGGCCTCGATATGTACGCGTCGGCGCGAACTCGCCGAGCTTGTGACCAACCATCGATTCGTTGACGAAAACTGGGATGTGCTTGCGGCCGTCGTGGACGGCGATCGTGTGACCGACCATCTCAGGGAAGATCGTCGAGGTACGCGACCAAGTCTTGAGCATCGTCTTGTCGCCGGTTTCATTCATCTTGATGATCCGCCCCATCAGGCGCTCCTCAACGAACGGGCCCTTCTTACTTGAGCGACTCATCGATTACCCTTCCCGCGGCGACGGCCACGGATGATGTCCTTGTCGGAAGCCTTGTGCTTCTTACGTGTGCGGTAGCCAAGTGTGGGAACGCCCCATGGCGTAACCGGGTGGCGGCCAGCGGTCGTTGAGCCCTCGCCGCCGCCGTGCGGGTGGTCGACCGGGTTCATCGCCGTGCCTCGCGTCTGTGGGCGGACACCCATGTGACGCTTGCGGCCGGCCTTGCCAACCTTGACGTTTTGGTGATCCGAGTTGCCGATCGAACCGACGGTCGCGCGGCACTCGCTGCGCACAAGCCGCATCTCACCGGAAGGGAGACGGAGCGTGGCCTGATCGTTCTCCTTGGCCATCAGCTGGATCGATGCGCCGGCAGAGCGGCCCATCTGGCCACCTCGGCCGGGCTGAAGCTCAACGTTATGAACAACCGTACCGAGCGGCATGTCGACAAGCGCGAGGCAGTTGCCGACGGCAATCTCGGCGCCAGGGCCGGACTCAACCATCGTTCCAACCGTCAGACGGCTGGGAGCGAGGATGTAGGCCTTCTCACCGTCGAGGTAGTGGAGCAAAGCAATGTAGGCGCTGCGGTTGGGGTCGTACTCGATTGCGGCGACCTTGGCCGGAACTCCGTCCTTGCGACGCTTGAAGTCGATCTTGCGGTAGAGACGCTTGGCGCCGCCACCACGATGGCGCGAGGTCTTGCGACCGCGTGCGTTACGGCCGCCGCTCTTCGTCAGACCCTCAACGAGGCTTTTTTCCGGCTCGTCGCGAGTGATCTCGGCGAAGTCGGCATAGGTCGAGAAACGACGACCAGGGCTGGTTGGCTTTGGCTTACGAATGGCCATTACTCGACACCCTCAGCCAGGCCTTGGAAGATCGGAATCTGCTCACCGGCGCGTACCTGAACCATCGCCTTCTTCCACTGGCGCGTGCGACCTGCGGTGTAGCCGCGGCGCTTCGGCTTCGACTTGACCGAGAGCGTGCGGACCTCTTCGACGTGAACGTCGAAGAGCGCCTCAACCGCTTCGCGGATCTGAGTCTTGTGCGCGTCGGGATGGACGCGGAAGGTGTAACGGCCGTTCGAAGCGAGCACGTAGCTCTTCTCACTTACGACCGGGCGAATGATGACTTGTGTGTGGTCCATTTCAGGCAGCCTCCCCAGTGCGCTCGGCTGAGAGACGACCGCTCAACTCGTCGAGTCCGACCTGGCTGACGACCAGCCGCGCGGCGTTGACGATGTCGGCGACGCCAGCCTCCGAAGCGGCAAGCACGTTGACGCGATCAATGTTGCGGAACGACAGAGCGATGTTGGCCTCATCGGCGCCTACGACGACGAGAACCGAGCTGTCCGAGCCCCAATCCTTGAGCAGGCCCGCGGCCTGCTTCGTTGACGGCGCAGCAAAGGCGGCAGGGTCAACGCCGGCGAGCGATCCGCGGTCGGCGTGGAGCGAGAGCGCGCTGCGCAGAGCCGCGCGGCGCTCCTTGCGGTTGACCTTGAAGGTGTAGGAGCGCGGCTGCGGGCCGAAGGTGACGCCACCGCCGGTCCAGATCGGCGAACGTGACGAGCCGGCACGGGCGCGGCCGGTGCCCTTCTGGCGCCAAGGCTTGGCACCGCCACCGGATACAAGGCCGCGCGTCTTCGTCGCAGCAGTGCCGCGGCGGCGAGCGTTCAGCTCAGCGCGTACCGATTCGTGAATCAAAGACTTGTTCAGCCCCTCGCCGAAGATCGCGTCATCAAGCTTGAGCTTCGTGGTACCGCCGAGGATCGGAGCGTCAGCCATCGCTACGCACCTCCACCAAAGCACCGGTGGCGCCGGGGACGGCGCCTCGCAGAAGAATCAGGTTGTCGGCAGCGTCAACGCGAACGATCGTCAGGCCGCGCTGGGTTGCGCGCTTGTTGCCCATCTGGCCGGGGCCGCGGATTCCCTTGAAGACGCGAGCCGGCCAAGCCGATGCGCCAATTGAGCCAGGCGCACGAACGTTGTGCGAGCCGTGCGATGCAGGACCGCGGCTGAAGTTGTGGCGCTTGATCGTTCCCTGGAAGCCCTTGCCCTTCGAGACGCCGGCGACCTTGACCTTGTCACCGGCTTCAAAGGCGTCGGCAGTGACGGTGTCGCCAACGCTCAGCTCGCCGCGCTCATCGCGGAACTCAACGAGGTGCTTGTAGGCGCCTGCTTTGGCGGCCTTCAGATGGCCTAGCTCAGGTTTGCTGAGGTGCTTTTCCTTCGTCTCACCGAATGCGAGCTGGACGGCGTCGTAACCGTCGTCATCGCTGCTGCGAACCGCCGTCACTGGGCAGGGACCGGCCTCGAGCACGGTGACGCGCTCAACGCGGCCATCATCCATGAAGAGTTGGGTCATACCGAGCTTCTTGGCGAGGATCGCAGCCATCGAAATACCTAACCTGCGAGCCGGATCTCGATGTCAACGCCGGCTGGCAGCTGATCGAGGCGCTGAAGCGAGTCAACGGTCTTGGGTGTCGGCTGATGAATGTCAATCAGACGCTTGTGGGTACGGATCTCGAAGTGCTCGCGCGAGTCCTTGTCCTTGAACGGCGAGCGGATCACGCAGTAGACGTTCTTTTCGGTCGGCAGTGGAACCGGTCCGGTCACCGACGCGCCGGTGCGCGTGGCCGTTTCAACGATCTCTTTGGCCGCCGTCTCGATTGCCGAGTGGTCGTAGGCCTTGAGCCGGATCCGAATCTTATTTTGGGTTGCTACTGCCATTTTGGTTGGTACTGATTTCCTCTGTTTGTGCTGCGGATTATTTGGCGCTGCTGACGGCCGAAAAGGGCGAAGGCTCAAACGAGCGGGCTTCGCCCCACAGGCTGCTTTGGTCGTATCTGATGAAAAACGCGACGGGGCGGGCCCTGCACTGGTTGCAGAGCGCCGCCCTGTTCACGGTGTTACTCGATGATGTCGGTCACAACTCCCGAGCCGACAGTACGCCCGCCTTCGCGAATTGCGAAGCGCAGACCCTTGTCCATCGCGATTGGCTGGATCAAGTCGATCTCCATCGTGACGTTGTCACCAGGCATGACCATCTCGACCCCTTCGGGCAGATGGGCTGAACCGGTCACATCGGTCGTACGGAAGTAGAACTGTGGCCGGTAGCCGGTGAAGAAAGGAGTGTGACGACCACCCTCTTCCTTCTTCAGCACGTAGACCTCAGCCTTGAACTTGGTGTGCGGAGTGATTGAGCCCGGCTTGCAGAGAACCTGGCCGCGCTGAATCTCCTCGCGGTCGGTACCACGCAGCAGGCAGCCAACGTTGTCGCCGGCTTGACCGTCGTCGAGCAACTTGCGGAACATCTCAACGCCGGTGATGACGGTCTTGGTCGTGTCGGTGATGCCCACGATCTCAACCTCATCGCCGGTCTTGACGACGCCCTGCTCAATACGGCCGGTAGCGACGGTTCCACGGCCGGTGATCGAGAAGACATCCTCAACCGGCATCAGGAACGGCTTGTCAAGTTCACGGACAGGCTGCGGGATGTAATCGTCGAGCGCAGCTGCGAGCTCAACGATCTTCTCCTTGTAAGCCTCATCGCCCTCCAGCGCCTTCAGCGCTGAACCGGTGATGAATGGCACGTCGTCACCCGGGAAGTCGTACTCGGTGAGCAGATCGCGGACTTCGACCTCGACTAGCTCAAGCAGCTCATCGTCGTCGACCATGTCGGCCTTGTTGAGGAAGACAACGATGTACGGGACGCCAACCTGACGGGCGAGCAGAATGTGCTCACGGGTCTGGGGCATCGGGCCGTCGGCTGCCGACACAACGAGGATCGCCCCGTCCATCTGTGCCGCGCCGGTGATCATGTTCTTCACATAATCGGCGTGGCCCGGACAGTCAACGTGGGCGTAATGGCGGTTCTCGGTCTCGTATTCAACGTGTGAGGTCGAGATCGTAATCCCGCGTTCCTTCTCCTCAGGGGCGTTGTCGATCTCCGTGAAGCTCTTGGCTTCGCCGCCGGACTTTTCAGCCAGCACCGTGGTGATGGCTGCGGTCAACGTGGTCTTGCCATGGTCGATATGACCAATGGTTCCGACGTTCACGTGGGGTTTGTCGCGTTCGAACTTCTCCTTGGACACCGCGTTTGCTCCTGTCTGTCTGTCGAATAGGCCCCGATGACCGTTTCCGGACAACCAGGGAAATCTACCTAAATACCGCCGCTGACGCGTTTACGCAGCGACTACCTCGCCCGTCCTGTTCTCGACGATCTTCTCGGCGATGTTCGGGGGAACCTCTTCGTAACGTTCAAACTGCATCGTATAAGTAGCGCGGCCCTGAGTTGCAGAGCGCAAGTCAGTTGCGTAACCGAACATCTCGGAGAGCGGCGCGTAGGCGTCAACAACCTGTGCGTTGCCGCGTGGCTCCATCCCCTCGACGCGGCCGCGACGACGGTTGAGGTCGCCGATCACGTCGCCCATAAACTCTTCGGGCGTTACGACTTCGATCTTGAAGATTGGCTCCAGCAGTACCGGCTTGGCGCGGCGAGCAGCCTCTTTGAAGGCGATCGAGCCGGCGACCTTGAAGGCGATCTCTGAAGAGTCGGTGTCGTGGTACTTGCCGTCGGTCAGTGTGACGCGGATGTCGACCATCGGATAGCCGGCCTTGACGCCGTTGTCCATCGCCTCTTCGCAGCCCTTCTCGACTGCGCCGATGAACTCCGAGGGAACCGAGCCACCCTTGATCGCGCTGACAAACTCAAAGCCAACACCTGGAGCAGGCTCCATGTCGATGTAGACGACGCCGTACTGACCCGAACCACCGGTCTGACGGATGAACTTGCCTTCGATCTTCTGGGCCGTTCCGCGCACCGTCTCGCGGTACGAAACCTGCGGCTTGCCGACGTTGGCCTCAACGTTGAACTCGCGCCGCATGCGGTCAACAAGAACCTCAAGGTGAAGCTCGCCCATTCCGGAGATCTCGGTCTGGCCGGTCTCTTCGTTGGTCTGAACCTGGAAGGTTGGGTCCTCCTCGGCGAGGCGCCCGAGCGCGACCGACATCTTCTCTTGATCGGACTTCGTCTTCGGCTCAACGGCAACCTTGATTACCGGCTCAGGGAAGACGATCGTCTCAAGCTTGACCGGCTGGTCCGGAGCGCAAAGCGTGTCACCGGTGACGATCTGCTTGATGCCGACGCCTGCTGCGATGTCGCCGGCGTAGACCTTCTCAAGCTCTTCACGGTCGTTGGCGTGCATCATCAAGATTCGCCCGACGCGCTCGGTCTTGCCGGAGCCGACGTTGAGGACGCGGCCGCCCGCTTCGAGCGTGCCGGAGTAGACGCGGAAGAAGGTCAACTTGCCGACGAACGGGTCGGCCATGATCTTGAAGGCCAGAGCAGCGAACGGCTCCGAGTCGTCGGCGTTGCGAACAACGACTTCGTCGGTCTTCGGATCGACGCCCTCGACCGGAGGAACGTCGAGCGGTGAAGGGAGGTAGTCGATCACGGCGTCAAGCAGCGGCTGGACGCCCTTGTTCTTGAAAGATGAGCCGCAGAGAACCGGAGTGAAGTGGATGCCCAGCGTGGCGGCGCGGATTGCCCGCTTGAGCACGTCAACCGGAACGTCGGCTTCGTCGAGGATCAGCTCAACGAGCTCGTCGTCGTGGTTCGAAGCCTCTTCCAGCAAGTGTTCGCGCGCGGCTTGAGCTTCAGCCTGCATCGCCTCGGGAATATCGCCGGTGAGCTGGTCGGAGCCCATCTCGTCGGCGTAGGTGATCGCCTTCATCTCGACGAGATCGATGATTCCTGCGAAGTCGCCTTCGGCGCCGATCGGAAGCTGAATCGGAACCGGGTTGGCTCCGAGGCGATCGATCATCGTCTGCACGCCTTGCGCGAAGTCTGCTCCGGTGCGGTCCATCTTGTTGATGTAGGCGATCCGCGGCACGGTGTACTTGTCGGCCTGGCGCCAGACGGTTTCAGACTGCGGCTCAACGCCGGCTACCGAATCGAAGAGTGCAATTGCTCCATCTAGCACGCGCAGTGAGCGCTCGACCTCGACCGTGAAGTCGACGTGGCCGGGCGTGTCGATGATGTTGATGCGGTGGTCGTCCCACGTACAGGTGGTCGCGGCCGATGTGATCGTGATGCCGCGCTCCTGCTCCTGCTCCATCCAGTCCATCGTTGCTGCGCCCTCGTGAACCTCGCCGATCTTGTAGGTACGGCCGGTGTAGAAGAGGATCCGCTCCGTCGTCGTCGTCTTACCGGCGTCGATGTGAGCCATGATTCCAATGTTGCGGGTATTTGTCAGTGTGAATGGGCGTGGCATGAAAATCTTGGGTGTTGCGTCACTTCAGAGAACAAAAAACGGGCCAATCTGGCCCGCGCGCACAGCAGAATCTGATCCTGGACGGCGCGCTATGTCGTAAATCGTTCCATCTTTAGGCAATCGAATCGCCGGTGCAGCGCGAGAATTAGAACCGCGCTACACCGAACGAAGCTCGATACTAGCAAAGGATCAAAGCAATTCTGAGGTGCTGGGCGCCGTGCTGCGCGGCGTGAGCGGGCCGAGAGCGC
Organism: Solirubrobacteraceae bacterium; assembly: GCA_030725785.1. Classification (GTDB taxonomy): domain Bacteria; phylum Actinomycetota; class Thermoleophilia; order Solirubrobacterales; family Solirubrobacteraceae; genus F1-60-MAGs163. The sequence continues at coordinate 7,871 of JANRFB010000086.1, read as the reverse complement.
GAGCGGCGCCTACCAGCGGTAATGCGCGAAGGCCTTGTTGGCCTGTGCCATGCGGTAGATGTCGTCCTTGCGCTTGTAAGCGCCACCCTGCTGCGTCTGAGCCTCAAGCAGCTCGGCTGCAAGGCGCTGCGCCATTGTCTTCTCGCGGCGAGCGCGAGCAAACTCAACCAGCCAGCGAACGGCGAGCGTACGAGCGCGGCGGGCGTGAACCTCGACCGGCACTTGGTACGTGGCGCCACCGACGCGGCGCGAGCGGACTTCAAGCGAAGGGGTTAGTGAGACGATCGACTCTTCGAGCGCTTCGACGGCATCCTTGCCGCTCTTATCGGCGAGGATTGCCAGCGCGTCGTAAACGATCGCTTCGGCGGTCGACTTCTTGCCGTCAAGCATGACCTTGTTGACGACCTGCTGAACGAGCCGCGAGCGGTGAATTGGATCCGGCTGAACCGGGCGAAGCTGGGCGGCGTTACGGCGCATTACTTACCTATGACTTCTTTACGCCGTACATGCTGCGGGATTGCTTGCGATCGCTGACGCCTGAGGCGTCGAGCGTGCCACGGACGACCTTGTAGCGAACGCCTGGGAGATCCTTAACGCGGCCGCCGCGGACGAGCACGACCGAGTGCTCCTGCAGGTTGTGGCCTTCGCCGGGGATGTAAGCGGTTACTTCGGCGCCGCCGGTAATGCGAACGCGGGCCACCTTGCGCAGCGCTGAGTTCGGCTTCTTCGGCGTCGTCGTGTAAACACGGGTGCAGACGCCGCGACGCTGAGGAGCGGCAACCTTCGTCTTGCGACCCTTGCCTGACTTGAGTCCAGGCGTTGAGAGCTTCTTCGGCTTGGGCGTGCGACCCTTGCGAATTAGTTGGCTAGTCGTTGGCATGCAGCGCAGGAGGTTAGCAGCGAAGCTCGGAAAATGGCCGCCGGAGCTGCAATCAGGCCGCTTGGGCGACCAATTCGAGCGCCTCTTCGGGCGCGATGTGGCTCAATCCTTGGTCCTCGGCAACCGGCTCGTAAGTGACCCTGCCGGCCGCGACATTGAGCCCCTTCATGAAGCCGGGGTCGGAGCGCAGTGCCCCGTGAACACCGAGATCGGCGAGCTTGAGGACGAATGGCATCGTTGCGTTTGTCAGCGCCCAGGTGCTTGTGATCGGCACCGCGCCCGGCATGTTCGCAACGCAGTAATGGGTTACGCCGTCGACGACGTAAGTCGGGTCGCTGTGGGTCGTGGCCTTCGATGTTTCAAAGCATCCGCCTTGGTCGATCGCCACGTCAACGATCACCGAGCCGGGCTTCATCAGGCTGAGCTGCTCGCGCGTGATCACGTGCGGCGCCTTGCCGCCCTTGACCAGCACGGCGCCGACGACCAGATCCATTTCCGGCAGACGCTGCTCGATCTCCAAGGTTGACGCGAAACAGGTTGAAACGAGCCCCTTCATAAGCGGTTCAAGCTCACGAAGGCGATCAATGTTGCGGTCGTAGATGTAGACCTCGGCCCCCATTCCAACGGCAATGTCGGCAGCGTTCTGACCGACGACGCCGCCGCCGATCACCATCACCTTGCCGGCTGCAACTCCGGGGACTCCGCCGAGCAACAGGCCACGGCCACCGAGCGGCTTCTCAAGCATGAATGCGCCCGCTTGGGTGGCGATCTTGCCGGCAATCTCGCTCATCGGCGCCAGCAGCGGCAGGCGCCCGGCCGAATCTTCGACGGTTTCATAGGCGACGCAAGTTGCGCCCGAGGCTACGAGACCGGCCGTCAGCTCCGGGTCTGGAGCAAGGTGAAGATATGTAAAGAGAACCTGTCCTGGCCGCAGCCGCGCAACCTCTTCCGGCTGAGGCTCCTTGACCTTAAGGATCATCTCGGCCTGGGTGAAGACGACGTCGGCGTCTTTGAGCATCTTTGCTCCCTGCTCGACGTACTCGGCATCGCTGATCGCCGAACCTTCGCCGGCCCCCTTCTCAATCAAGACGCTGTGCCCGTGCGCGGTTAGCTCACGAACTCCGGAGGGCGTAATCGCTACGCGGTACTCGTCGACCTTGACCTCAGACGGAACACCAACCTTCATCAAAGACCCAGCCGGTCGCTGGCGCCCTCGAGGATCGGCCTGAGGATCGCTCCCATCTCTTCGATCTGCTCAGGAGCCATAATCAGCGGCGGAGCAAATTGGATCACCGGGTCGCCACGGTCATCGGAGCGGCAGATCAGCCCGTTGCGGTACAGCTCGCCGGTGAGGTAGCCGCGCAGCAGGTCCTCGCACTCCTCGTCGTTGAAGGTCTCCCGCGTCTCGCGGTTCTTGACCAGTTCGATCGCTTGGAAGAAGCCAGCGCCGCGGACATCTCCGACGATCGGGATGTCGCGCATCGACTCCAGCATTGCGCGAAGAACCGGCTCGTTCTCGCGCACGTTCTCGATTACCTCTTCGCTCTCCATCGCTTCGATGTTGGCCAGCGCGATCGCCGACGCCATTGGGTGGCCGCCGAAAGTGAAGCCGTGAATGAACGAGTTGTTGCCCTCGAGGAACGGCTCCATCAGGCGGTCGGAGGCGATCATCGCGCCCATCGACGCGTAGGCCGAGGTGAGGCCCTTTGCGGTCGTGATGATGTCGGGCTGGTAGCCGAAGCGCTGGGCTCCGAACCACTCGCCGAGGCGGCCCCACGAGCAGATCACCTCGTCGGAGATCATCAGGCAGTTGTACTCGTCGCAGATCTCGCGCACGCGCTGGAAGTAGCCCTCTGGCGGAACGAAGCAGCCGCCGGCGTTTTGGACCGGCTCAAGGATCACGGCCGCGACCGTGTCCGGGCCCTCGAACTCAATCTGCTCGACGATCGCCTCCGCGAGATTCTCTTCGCCGTAACCCGGAGGCAGGCGATAGAGGTTGGTGTTGGGAACGTGGCGGCCACCAGGCATCAGCGGCTCGTACGGCTGGCGTGCGTAGGTGAGGCCTGTGGCGGCCAGCGCGCCCATCGTCGTCCCGTGGTAGGCGATGTTGCGGGCAATGATCTTCGTCTTGTTCGGGTTGCCGGTCATCTTGTGGTACTGGCGCGAGAGCTTCAGCGCCGATTCGACCGATTCGCCGCCACCGGAGGTGAAAAAGACACGGTTGAGGTCCCCGGGCGCCAACGAAGCGACCTTCGCCGCCAACTCAATCGCCTTTGGATGGGCGTAAGACCAGTTCGTAAAGAAGCCAAGGTCCTTCGCTTGATCGGCCCCTGCCTGGGCGATGTCGGCGCGGCCGTGGCCGATATTTACGCAGTAGAGAGCGCTGAGACCATCGATGTAACGGTTGCCGTGATCGTCCCAGACGTAACAACCGTCGCCGCGAACGATGATCGGGATCTCCTCGCCGCGCTGGTAAGAGCCCATCCGGCTGAAGTGGAGCCAGAGATGCCTGTTGGCAAGCTCTTGAAGTTGTTCTGAAGTGAGACTGCTCGAGGTAGTGGCCATACCCTTACGTTACCGCGCACCGGCGTTCTAAGTCGAGAGTTGGCTGGCGCGCGAAGCCGGAATCAGCGCCGAAGCGGCAATCACGAGCACGAAGGCCAAGCCTTGAACGAGCATCCCAAGCAAATCAGCCGGCATTGGATCACCGAAGACGAGGATTCCGCCGGCAACGCAGGTGATGCTGCTGGCCGTTCCTGTGATGCCGATCACGGCAACAGCACCGCCTAGCTGAAGACTGCGAGCCGAGGCGTAGAAGGCACCAACCGAAGCCGCGATCGCGATCAGCATGGGGGCGCTGATGACGCCGGCGAGGCCGGCGTCGGGGAGTGTTCCGGTGAGCGCCTTGACGCTGACATTGCAGGCTCCGAACAATATTCCCGCGGCCGCTGCGAGCGCGATTCCGTGATGCTCGGTGCGAGCGCCTGCGGCGCGAGGGCCAAGGATCAAGACCACGCCAACGGCGAGCAGTACGGCCTCGAAGAGCGCCATTTGGGCGCCCGAGTAAGTGGCGTGCGGCCCCACTGTGGCGGGCATCGTCAAGGCCAGCAGGGCCAATCCCAGCGCTGTCAGCCCGAGCCCCCACCATTGCCGCTTGCCTACGTGAAGGCCAAAGATCCGGTCGGCCATAACCGCGACCAGCGCGACGCCGCCGGCGAGCACGGCTTGGACCAGCGAGAGCGGCGCGATCGTCAAGGCGGCAACGTGCATCCCCCAAGCGACCAGCCCGACGATCATTCCGATCGCGAACCATTTCGACTTCCAGAGCGCTATCGCGCTGGCAATCGGATGGCGCAGATCGACGCGCGCGGCAACGCGCGCGCCGCGGAACTTGAAGAAGAAGGCGAGGTTCATCGTCAGCGCGCTGAGCAGCGCGATCATTAGTCCAAGGTTAAGCATCAGCGTTGGCGCACCTGGCCGGTTGGTTGGGCGATACTGCAGGCTGTGACTGGCGCAGATAGCAGCAACCTGGATTCAGGCAAGCCGCTCTTGCTCGTCGATGTTGACGGGGTCATATCGCTATTTGGCTTCAGTCCCGACGCTCTGCCGGAGGGAGAATGGCTTCACGTAGACGGGATACTTCATCTCTGTTCGGCCCGCGCAGCCGAGCACCTGCCAGGGCTCGGGGATCACTTTGAGCTCGTTTGGTGCACCGGCTGGGAAGAGAAGGCCAATGATTACCTGCCGCAGTGGCTCGGACTGGCGGGAGAGCTGCCCTTTCTGCAGTTCGACCGCAACCCGGGGAAGGCCCGCGCCCATTGGAAGTTGCAGGCGATCGATGACTTCGCCGGAGCCGAGCGCCCACTGGCGTGGATCGACGATGCGCTCGACGAGGCCTGCCGCAATTGGGCTGCAGCGCGCAACGGACCGACGCTCCTCGTTCAGACTGAACCCAGCAAAGGCTTAGACGAACCCCACGCCGCAGAGTTGCGGGCGTGGGCTGCAGCGCTCTAGCGATTGGCTACTCAGCCTCGGGCGGAAGCTCGAGACCAACGATCTCTTCAGCAAAGCCATCGTCGCCTGCGACGCCGATCTGTTCGAGCTCGTTGATGTCCTGCTCGAGGCCGGCACCAACTTCGCCGCCAAACTCCTCAGCCAGACCAAGCTCAGCCGCCAGCTCTTCGCCATCGAGCATCACGATCTCTTCAGCGCTCGGCAGCGGCTCGGTCGGCTCAATCTCGATCCGACGGTAGAGCTTTAGGCCGGTCGCAGCCGGGATCAGCTTGCCGATGATGACGTTCTCCTTGAGGCCGGCGAGCTTGTCCTTCTTGCCCTCCAGCGCAGCGTCGGTGAGGACCTTCGTCGTCTCCTGGAACGAGGCGGCCGAAAGGAAGGAATCGGTGTTCAGCGATGCCTTCGTGATGCCGAGGATTACCTCTTCGTACTGAGCGGTTTCGCCCTTCTTCTTCTTGACCTCGGCGTTGCGGTCCATGAACAGGTGGCGGTCAACGAGCTGGCCGGGCAGGTAGCCCGAATCGCCACGCTGATCAACGCGAACCTTCTTCATCATCTGACGCACGATCAGTTCGATGTGCTTGTCATTGATGTCGACGCCCTGTGAGCGGTAAACCTTCTGGACCTCATCGACGAAGTACTGCTCGGCCTCGGTGCGGCTTCGCAGCGCAAGCAGGTCGTGCGGGTAGAGCGAGCCTTCGTTTAGCTGCGCGCCCTTTTCGATCTTCTGGCCATTCTCGACCAGCAGACGGGTGCGGCGCGGGAACAGGTAGGCGTGCTCTTCGCCGCCGTCGTCGGTGACCGTTACGACGCGGTTCTTCTCCGTGTCCTCGGTCGTGACGATGCCCGATTCCTGCGACATCTCAGCAAGGCCCTTCGGCTTGCGAGCCTCGAACAGCTCAACCACGCGCGGCAGACCGTGCGTGATGTCGGCGCCGGCGACGCCGCCGGTGTGGAACGTACGCATCGTCAGCTGGGTGCCTGGCTCGCCGATCGACTGGGCGGCAACAATGCCGACCGCGTCGCCGATCTGAGCAAGCTGCCCGGTTGCAAGTGCGCGGCCATAACAGGCCTGGCAGATTCCAACCTCGGAGCGACACTTCAGCGTTGAGCGGACGGCAACCGAATCGCTGTCCATCTGGTCGAGGCTCTCGACCAGCTCGGCCAGCTCGGCGCGGTCGATTTCGGCGCCCTTCTGAGCGATTACACGGCCACGCTTGGTTTCGATCTTCTCGGCTGCGATGCGGCCGATCAGGTTGACGTTCGGGTCGCCTTGGAGATCAAGAATCTTGAGATCGATCGATTCCTTCGTCTTGCAGTCAGGCTCGCGAATAATCACGTCCTGGGCAACGTCGACGAGGCGACGCGTCAGGTAGCCGGAGTCGGCGGTACGGAGCGCCGTGTCGGCGATTCCCTTACGCGCACCGTGGGTCGAGATGAAGTACTCGAGAACCGTCAGACCTTCCATGAAGTTGGCCTTGATTGGGCGCTCAATGATCTCACCCTTCGGGTTCGCCATCAGGCCACGCATCCCGGCTAGCTGGCGGATCTGCTTAAACGATCCACGCGCGCCACTGTCGGCCATCATGAAGATCGGGTTGAGCTCATCGAAGTTCTCTTCCATCGCCTGAGCGACGGCCTCGGTGGCCGCCGTCCACTTGTCGACGACCGCTTCGTGACGCTCCTGCTGCGTGATCAGACCGATGTCGTACTGGCCCTGGATCTCAGCAACCTCGTCCTCGTAGACGGAGAGAATCTCCTGCTTGTTCTCAGGAATGACGACGTCGTTCTTAGAAATTGTGATGCCGGCCAGAGTCGCGTAACGGAAGCCCAGATCCTTGAAAGCGTCGAGCACCATCGAAACCGCTGATGCGCCGTAGGTCTGAACCAGCGAGTCGATAATTACAACCGTGTCACGCTTGCGGATCGACTGATTGATGAACTCGTAATCGTCGGGGCTGAAGCTCTCACCGAGAGCATCCGCAAGCGAGCGCTCAATGCGGTCGTTGTAGATGATCCGACCGACCGTCGTCAGCAGGTGGCCGCCACTCGTGCCCGCTGGGCGGAACTCGGCAAGGTCGTGGAGGTTGACGATCCGTGCCTCGTGCAGCAACTCCGCCTCTTGGGCGGTGCGGAATACACGCGGACGATCCTTGCTCTTCGGCCACTTGTCGCCGGTCAGAAGCGCCTGCGTCTTCGCCAATTCGGCTGCGTCGGGGCCGTAGGTGAGGTAGTAGGCGCCGAGCACCATCTCCTGCGTCGGCGTCGTCAGCGGATCACCGTTGGCAGGCGAAAGGATGTTGTTCGACGAGAGCATCAGGATCCGAGCCTCGGCCTGCGCCTCGGCACTGAGCGGCACGTGGACGGCCATCTGGTCGCCGTCGAAGTCGGCGTTGAAGGCGTGACAGACAAGCGGGTGAACCTGAATCGCCTTGCCTTCGACAAGGATCGGCTCGAAGGCCTGAATGCCGAGGCGGTGGAGCGTCGGGGCGCGGTTCAGCAACACCGGGTGCTCACTGATTACGTCTTCGAGCACGTCCCAAACCTCGGGCACCATCGTGTCGACCATCTTCTTCGCGGCCTTGATGTTCTGCGCGCTGCCATGCTCTACGAGCTTGGCCATGATGAATGGCTTGAAGAGCTCAAGCGCCATTAGCTTCGGCAGACCACACTGGTAGAGCTTCAGGTAAGGGCCGGAAACGATTACCGAACGGCCCGAGTAGTCGACGCGCTTGCCGAGCAGGTTCTGACGGAAGCGACCCTGCTTGCCCTTGAGCATGTCGGAGAGCGACTTCAGCGGGCGGTTGCCCGGCCCGGTTACTGGACGGCCACGGCGGCCGTTGTCGAAGAGTGCGTCGACTGCCTCCTGCAGCATCCGGCGTTCGTTATTGACGATGATCTCCGGCGCACCGAGGTCAAGCAGACGCTTGAGGCGGTTGTTGCGGTTGATCACGCGGCGGTAGAGATCGTTGAGGTC
>JANRFB010000085.1 GCA_030725785.1 Solirubrobacteraceae bacterium | reverse complement strand
CACCCGACCTTCCGGGCTTCGGCCGCAGCTCCAAGCGCGGCGACCGCGATTACACCGTTGAGGGTTACGACCGCTTCATCGAATGGTTCTGCGAGCACCACGGGCTGGAGCGCGTTCAGCTGCTGGTTCACGACTGGGGCGCCGTCGGGCTTAGTTGGGCGCAGCGCTTCCCGGAGAAAGTCGAGCGGCTCGTAATCATCAACGCCGTGCCGCTGCTGCCCGGCTACCGCTGGCACCGCATTGCCCGCGCCTGGCGCACGCGAGGGCTCGGCGAGATGTTGATGGGCTCCAGCAACCGCTTTGTCTTCAAACAGCTCTCGCGCGAAGCGAACTTCACGCCTGGCCCACTGCCAGATAATTTCATCCGCTCGGTCGATGACCACTTCGATCAAGGGACGCAGCGAGCAATCCTCGAGCTTTACCGCACAAGCCCCGAAGCGAGGCTCGCCGAGCTTGGAGCAAATCTACGAGCAATCGAATGCCCGGCGCTGATCATCTGGGGAGACCACGACCCCTACATCCCAAGCCACTTCGCAGACGACTACGCCGCGGCCCTAGGTGGGCCAAGCGAAGTGGTTCACCTGCCCGACGCCGGCCACTGGCCTTGGTTTGACCGCCCTGACGTGATTAATCAGGTAGCGGCCTTCTTCAGCGGCGAATAGAAAACAGCCGCAGAGGATGCTGCCCCGCGCCGGTATGATCGAGCTATGAGCACGGCGCTTGCCCGCGAGCGCGCCACGACGCCGATCTGGATTTTGGCCGCGGCGCTCGCAACCTTCTGGCTGCTGCTAGCCCCACCGACGCCAGACCTCGCGGCTCAAGTATTCAGAGCGACACTCTTTCGCAGCGAAGGCTTCCTGGTCTGGGATTCCTCTTGGTACGGAGGCCACAACCTGCCCGGCTACAGCCTGCTCTATCCGCCGCTGGCAGCAGTGATCGGGCCTCGCCTGCTCGGTGCACTTGCGGTTACTGCTTCAGCGATTCTCTTCGAGCGGCTGATGAGCGCCCACTTCCCGCAGCGAGCAGCGCGTTGGGCGACGGTCTGGTTCGCCTTCGCCGCCGTCGGTGACCTGATGATCGGGCGGATCACCTTCGCGCTGGGCGTCACCTTCGGCCTTGCCTGCCTGCTGGCACTGGATCGGAAATGGATATCGCTGGGAGTAGTCGCGGCGATCGCCAGCGCTGCCGCCAGCCCCGTTGCGGGCGCCTTTGTCGTACTGGCAACGACTTCGATAGCGGTTGCCGAGCGCTCGCGGGGCGCCGCGGTCGCTGCCGTTGCCAGCGCAGTCACGGTGCTTGTGATGGCGCTGGGCTTCCCCGAGGGCGGAGTACAGCCCTACCCGCTGCGCAGCACAATCATCCCTGTCGCGGCGACGATCGCCATAGCGCTGCTGGCTGGCCCGCAGCGCCGTGCTCTTCAAATCGGCGCTTGGCTCTATGCGCCTGTCTGCATCCTTGCCGCGTTGATTCCATCACCGCTGGGCGAGAATGTTGCGCGGCTCGGAGTGCTCTGCGCCGGCCCGCTGTTGATCGCGCTGATCCTAAGCCGGCCGACACCGCTCAAACACCTGCGCGCCGTCGTCTTGATCGCCGCCGCCGTTGCTTGCTGGCAGCTTCTCGGGCCGCTGCGCGAAACGGCGAAGGGCGCGGTCGACCCATCGACTGAGGCGGTCTACCACCAACCGCTAATCGATTACTTCAAAGCGCAGAGTGACGAGCCTTTCCGAGTCGAAGTTCCCTTCACGCGCGCCCACTGGGAAGCCACCTACCTCGCGCCCCACATCACGCTCGCGCGTGGCTGGTCAACGCAGCTCGATACGAAGTACGGCGCGCTCTTCTACCGCAAAGAGAAACCTTTCAGCGCCGCTGAGTACCGCCGCTGGCTCGACCGCAACGCAGTCCGTTACGTCGCCGTTCCCGACGCAGCGCCGGATCCGAGCAGCCGCCGCGAACTCGCCGTGATCGCCTCGCAGCCGAGCTGGCTAAAACCGCTGTGGAGTAACGCCCACTGGAAGGTTTACGAAGTGGTGAATCACCAGCCGCTGCTGACCGGTCCTGGGGAGTTGGTAGAGCTCGGCCGCGACAACTTCACAATCCAAGCGCAGCGCGCCGCGCCTATGATCGTCCGCGTGCGTTGGACAAGCTTTTTTACAGTCACAGAGGGATCTGCCTGCCTTGCCCGCACGAAGGGCGGCTGGACAGAGGTCACGCCGGTACGCCCGGGGCCGATCTCGATCGCAGCGAGATTTAACGTTAGGCGGATGGCTGACCAAACCGCATTCTGCTCCTCGGCCGGCGATAACCGATGAGTAGCCGCGTTCCCGGAGAGCGGCGCGAAGCGATGCGCGATGCGCTGATTGAATCACGCTTGACGCCAAACGCAATCTCGCTGACCGGCTTTGCGCTCTGCCTCGTCGCAGCGGGGCTGATCTTTGCCGACATGATCGTGCTCGGCGGGATCGCATACATCATCGGTTCGATCTGCGACACGCTCGACGGGCGCTACTCGCGGATGTCGGGCAAAGGCTCGCCGTTTGGCGCCTTCCTTGACTCCACGCTCGACCGTGTTGAGGAAGGTGTCGTCTTGGCGGCGCTCGCTTACTACTTCGCAGAACAAGGCAACGGGGTCGAGGCAGCGATCTGCGCCATCGCGATCCTCGCCTCAGTGATGGTCAGTTACACGCGCGCCCGCGCCGAGGCGCTTGGCGTTGACTGCAAGGTTGGGATCGGCAGCCGCGCGACCCGCGTCGTAATCCTTTCCGTCGGCCTGCTGTTTGTGGACGGGCTCGGTCTTGGCGACTTCTCACTCTTGGCGCCAGCGGTAACGCTGCTGGCAGCAATCGGCATCGTCACTACGCTTCAACGCGTCTTCCATGTTCGCGGCAAGCTGATTAGTTCCGCGGCGCAGCCCGAAGATCAAACCGACCTGTAACGGTAAGGTTCCTGCGGGGTTACTCCCCAAGTCAGACCAACGAAAAGGATTCACGTGAGCCCCAGCCCAGTACGCACAGCTTCGAAGAACGGAACATCGGCCAATGGCCGAGCCCGCTACCAACAGAACAAGGTCCGCGTAGCGATCGTCGGCGTCGGCAACTGCGCCAGCGCCTTTGTTCAGGGAGTCGAGCACTACCGCAAGGCCGACCCAAACAAGGAAGTCCCTGGCCTGATGCACACCGACCTTGGCGGATACCACGTCAGCGACATCGAATTCACCTGCGCCTTCGACATCAACCGCACGAAGGTTGGGAAGGATCTCGGCCAAGCGATCTGGGCAAATCCAAACAACACGATGAAGTTCGCCAAGGTTCCTTCCAAGATCGGCGCACCGGTCTACCGCGGCATGACGCTCGACGGAATCGGCAAGTACGCCAAAGAGAAGATCAAGAAGGCTCCGGGCGAGACTGCCGACATCGCGACGATTCTGCGTGAGACGCGGACCGACGTTGTTGTCTCCTACCTTCCGGTCGGCTCCGAAGATGCAACCCGCTGGTACGTCGAGCAGGTGCTCGAAGCTGGCTGCGGCTTCGTCAACTGCATTCCCGTCTTCATTGCCAGCTCCGATTACTGGGGCCGCAAGTTCAAGAAGGCCGGGCTTCCAATCATCGGTGACGACATCAAGAGCCAAGTCGGCGCGACGATCATCCACCGCACGCTGGCGCGCCTCTTCCACGACCGCGGCGTCAAGATGCTGCGCACCTCACAGCTTAACGTCGGCGGCAACATGGACTTCTACAACATGCTTGAGCGCGAGCGCTTGGAGTCGAAGAAGGTCTCCAAGACTCAAGCCGTCACCTCGATCATGGGCCACGAACTACCGGCCGACGATGTTTACATCGGGCCCTCCGACTACGTGCCGTGGCTAACCGACCGCAAGTGGGCGCACATCCGCCTCGAGGGTCAGGCCTTCGGCGACGTGCCGCTCAACGTCGAGATGAAGCTCGAGGTTTGGGACTCGCCAAACTCGGCCGGAATCGTGATTGACGCCGTGCGGCTATGCAAGCTGGCAATGAACAACGGCATCAGCGGCCAGCTCGATGGCCCAAGCTCTTACCTGATGAAGTCGCCGAAGAACCAGCGCCCGGATGACCAGGCGCGGCTCGACACCGAAAGCTTCATCAAGAAGTACAAGCGCAAGGCTGCAACGAAGCCAAAGGCGAAAGCCAAGGCCAAGGCTAAGCCCAAGCGCGCAGCCGCCAAGCGCTGAGCAGGTGGAGGAGAAGCTCTCGATCGCGCAGGTAACACCGTTTGCTTGGGAGCTTCCAAGCGAAGTAAACGAGTTCGTCGGCAAGGTCAGCGGTGAGCTTTCCAGGCGTGGGCACCGAGTTGCGATCATCGCTCCCTCGACATCAGCCGCCAAGGTCCGTGACGGGCGACGGCTAATCCGCAGCAGCAAGGGCGAGCTGCTAGCCGACGCTGGCGACTCACCTCTCCTGGTAGCGGTGGGCCAATCGCTTGAAGCCACGCCGGGCCGCCGCAGGCTGGCGCTGCCAAGCGACACGACACGCACGCTCGGCGCGCTCTTCGAGCAGACGCCACTCGACATCTGCCACCTGCATGAGCCTTTCGCCCCTTCGATCACGAGCGCAGCGCTGCGGGCATCAAGCTCGCTCAACGTCGGCTCGTTTCACGCCCCGGCCGAGCGGCTGGTAGCAACGCAGGTCACGCGGCGGCTTGTGCGGACGCTGTTCGGTCGGCTAGACGCGCGGACCGCCAGCTACGCAACGACGGCGATGATGATGGAGCGCCACTTTCCGGCCGACTACCAGCTGCTCGCCTCCGGCGCGCCAGCGCTGATCAGCAGTCGCGACGGCAGCGGAGTAAATACGCCACTGAGAATCGTCTTCATCGACGAGGAGGAGCGCTCGGCGCTGCGCCTGCTGCTGCGCTCGCTGCGACTGATCAAGAGCGACCGGCCTTGGGAACTGGTTGTCAGCAGCAGCAGCGGCCGCGCTTCTACGCCGCTGCGGGCCGAGATCGCGGCCTGCGTTAGCTACGTCGACCCGCGTGAGAGTGCGACCGACGAGCTACTAGCCAGCGCCGACATTGTCGTCGGGGCCTCCGCTGGCGCGCTACCCCAGCCGGGGCTGCTGGCGCGCGCCGGGGCTGCCGGCGCTGCAGTAGTCGCCTCACGGTTGGCGGTCTACGAGGAGGTAACCGGCGACGGCGAGCGTGGGCTGCTGTTTGCGCCACGCGAGCTGACGACGTTGGCGGCGCAGATCTCACGACTATTAAATGACGACGCGCTGCGCGAGCGGCTCGCAGCTGCCGCCAAGCCGCGCGCCTGGGAGCAGGTCGCCGACGAAGTCGAAGCGATCTACTCGGAGGTGACAGGTCGCCGTAAGCCGCTAAGCGGAAACGCCGCGCTGGCAAGCAAGCTCGCCACGCGGCCGCTGATCGACGTCGATCTGCACATGCACACCGACCACAGCCACGACTGCGCCACACCGGTCGAGTCATTGCTCGAGACTGCGCGCGACCGCGGCCTCGGCGCTATCGCCGTAACCGAACACAACGAAATCTCCGGCGCCGTCGCGGCGGCCGCAATCTGCGAGCAGTACGGAGTCAAAGTGATCCTCGCCGAGGAGGTCAAGACGGCCAGCCAAGGCGAAGTGATCGGCCTTTTCATCACGGAGAAGATCGAGCGCGGAATGACGCTGGCGGAAACCGTTGCCGAAATCAAGCGACAGGGTGGCCTCGTGTACGTGCCGCACCCCTTCGATCGCATGCACGCGATCCCCGACTATGAACACCTGCTGCCGATCGTTGACCAAATCGACCTGATCGAGATCTACAACCCGCGCGTCGCGCTCGACACATTTAACGAGGAGGCGGCGCGCTTCGCGGCCAAGTACAGGATCCCAGCCGCGGCCGGTTCCGACGCACATGTAACGCAAGGGCTCGGCACGGCGCGGGTACGAATGCGCGACTTCGATGGACCGGAAGAATTCCTCGAATCGCTGCGCGAAGCGGAGATCCACTCGACGCCCACGAATTATGTATACGTTCAAGCGCTGAAGTTCATTCAAACCAAGGCGACGCCGCAGAGCGCCCGCCGCGCCGCACAGAAGCGCAAGGCGCGCAGGTCGCCGCGCAAGCGCTGATGCAGTCAGAGGGAGAACCCCGGCGACCGTCGAAACTGACTGAGCCGATGCCTGCAACCGAAGACGAGATCCGTGAGAAGTATCTAGAGCGAGCGATCCGTGAGATCAACTCGCTCTCGCGCGACGTCCAAGGCTGCAGCCACTGCCCGCGTGGCAATCTGATGCCGGTCCTCGGCTCGGGCCACCCGCAGGCCGACATCATGCTCGTCAAGTACACACCGACCGTCTCTGAGATCGAAGAGGGCGTTGCCTTCTACGGGCGCTCCGGCAACGCGATGCGCAAGTCGCTCAGCCGCCTCAACATCGACCCGCTTGCGGTCTACGGAACGCTCTTTGTGAAGTGCCCCGTCGGCGACCCGGCGCTGGCCGACCCAGCCTGCCTCGCTCGCGTTGCTGAGGAGATCGCGATCGTCCAGCCACGGATCATCGTCGTGATGGGCGAGCAGGCGATGACGGCGCTGGGCGAGTTGGAACTTCCCTTGGCGCAGCAGATTGAATCGAAGCCAGGCGAGATTCAGCCGCTGACTGACGCCTGCGACGTACTCGTCACGCCTAACATCGACGACTCGCTCGACGCTGAGGATTCAAAGCGCGATTTCTGGGCCGCCTTCCGCTCGCTAGGCGAGTGGTGGGGCGACCTTCCTCCGTACTAAGCGCCTCTAGCGCTTGGGCCCAGTTGAAGGGAAACGCTCGCCGCCCGGAACGAGCCAGAACTCGTCGATCCGCTGGATCAGCCCTTCTTGCAGTTCATAGAAGCCGGCGCAGATGAGCATCGTGTCGGGGCGCTGAACCTGAGCGTGGACGGCGATGTCGAGCCCGCGCCCGGTGATCACCCGCTGGATCATCGTCTTGTTGTCGGGGTTGTGGACGAAGTGCAGCAGCGAGAGGTACTCCTCGCGGCTGGGCTCGCGCCCTTGGTGGGGAAGTGAGATCCGCACGCCGGGGCGCACCAGCGCAGCGACGGCGTCCCAATCACCACTTTGGCGCGCGCGCCACAAACGTTCGATCGCGTTGACGCTCATTGCCCGGTCACCAAGACAATCTTGCCAAGCTTGCCGCCACTGGCAAAACTTTCGTACGCTGCGGCGGCTTGATCGAGCGGAAATGTCTTGTAAATCGGCACCGAAAACGTGCCGTCATCGAAGCCGCCAAGGACGTTCTTCTCAAGCGCCCTAGCTGCCGCGGCCTTCTCCTCAAGCGGGCGGGCACGGAGCGTAGAGCCCATGACACTGACGCGCTTACCCATCAACGAGAGCAAGTTCAACTCGCTGCGAAAGCCAGCCGAAACGCCGATTACAACGACCCGCGCTTGGCTGGCAAGTGCAGTGAAGTTGGCGTCTAGGTCAGGCGCACCAATCAGCTCCAGGAGGACGTCGTAAGGGCCTAGTGCTCCGCTCTCGTCGGGGCTGCAGACAACGTCGGCGCCGAGCGCTGCGACCTCTTTATGGCGAGCAGGGTCACGGATCGAAGCGGTCACGTGAGCGCCCGCTGCCTTCGCCAGTTGAATTGCGGCAGTGCCAACT
Source organism: Solirubrobacteraceae bacterium (assembly GCA_030725785.1). Classification (GTDB taxonomy): domain Bacteria; phylum Actinomycetota; class Thermoleophilia; order Solirubrobacterales; family Solirubrobacteraceae; genus F1-60-MAGs163. Next base: position 6,535 of record JANRFB010000085.1, on the reverse strand, counting down.
CCGCCGGCGCCTCCGCTGATCAGAACGCGCTCACCAAGCTGAAGATCGGCCTGCGTGAAGAGCGCGTCGTGGGCGGTCGTGAAGGTTTCGGGAAGGCCCCCGGCGTGCGTCCAATCGAGCGCCGAGGGAACCGGCATCAGCTGGCGTTCATGAACAACACACAGCTCGGCCTGGGCGCCGCCGCCGACTATCGCCATCACGCGGTCACCGTCATCGAAGCGTTGAGCCCCAGGACCTCGGGCGACAACCTCGCCGGCCAGCTCAAGGCCAGGAATGTCGATCGGCGAACCCGGTGGCGGCGGGTAGGCGCCGCGGAGCTGAAGCTGGTCGGCGCCGTTGAGCCCGGCGGCGTGAACCCTGACAAGAACCTCCCCTGCTTCGGGAAGCGGGTCTGGGTGCTCGGCAATCACGAGCTGCTCCTGCTGAATCGTTACGGCAAGCATCGCGTCAGTCTAAGTCAGGCCTTGTCGCGGGGGCGGGCGGCTTCAATCTCATCATGGAGACCCTGAGGGTCATGCGAATGGGGCTCCAACGGAATCACCGCGTCATCGTCGCCTCCCGGCTTGGTGTGTAGCGCGTGGCGCGCTTCTTCAAGTGACATTCCGGTCGCGCGCAAGAGGTCGTTGGCAATCATCCGCACCTGACCTACGACGATGCTCACAGCGAGGTTGCGCGTGTGGTCGAGCGCTGCCGAAGCGGCGGTCGCGGCGCGCAGCGCGGCGACGCGGGCAATGTCGCGCTCCTTCTTATCGGTCACCGACGCGGCGACGTGGTCGGCCGCCTCGGCGAGGTCACGCAGACCGGCAACCACGGTCGGCGGAACAGTGTTCCCTTGCCGAAGCGCAGCCGATGCGCCGCGAGCGAGCGAAACGACGCTCACCTGAACACGCGTCACCTGCTCGACTGCATAGGCGTAGCGATCAACCGTCCCAAGCTGGCCGCGGCGGGCTACCGCCATACGCGAGGTCTCATCGCTAACGGCGGCAGCGGCGCGCAGCGGTTCAACGCCATGCTCGAGCTCGCGCGCGGCGTCAACAGCGCTGTCGGCCTGCGTCGAGCTGCCGCTCTCGAGCGCGTCGGCGATCTTGCACAGCGAAATCGATATCTGATTGAGAGCCGGGTGGAGCGCATCCTTCGCCAGTCGCGACGGGTTAAGCGGAAACAGCACTAGCGTGAAGACCAGCGCGACGCCGGAGCCGACAAGAATGTCAAGCAGGCGCGAGAAACCGTGGGGGTCAGTAGGAATCGCGAGGATCGCGACCAGCACTCCGCTTGCTGCTGCCTGGTTGACGGCGAGCTGGTCACCGCCAGCAAAGACGACGACGCACATAACGATGAAGATCACGAGACCAAGCTGCCAAGCGCCAACGCCGGTGTAGCGAACCATCAGGTCGGCGACAGCGATCCCGAGCGCAACGCCGAACGCAAGCTGAAGCGCGCGCTTAACGGTGCGGCCGGCGGTCACGCCCATCACCAGCACGGCTGAGATCGGCGCAAAGAACGGCTGCGAATGGCCAACGAAATAACGGGCAATGAGGTACGACACCATCGCCGCGAGCGCGACGAGCGCCAAACGCGGCGCTAGGGCGCGAACGTGATCGAACCGCTGGCGCAGCGTGATCTTGTCAAGCGCCATCTCAAGCATCGGCTCTAGCCTGCCCTTGACTGAAGGATCTTGCAAGTAGCGCGCTGCGCTCAGCGCTCATGCCCGCTCAAAGAGAGCGACACATTCGATGTGAGGCGTCTGAGGGAACATGTCGACAGGACGCACGCGGATCAGCTTGTAGCCGGCCTCAACAAGCTGGGCAGCGTTCGGCGCCAGCGTCGTCGGGTTGCAGGAGACGTAGACAATTTTTTTGGCACCGGCCTCAGCGACGCGGGCGATCACTTTGGCCGAAAGGCCCGAGCGCGGTGGGTCGAGCACGATCAGGTCGGGGCGACCCAGCTCCTCAACATCTTCTTTGAGTACCACGCGAACGTTGCCTGCGATGAAGCGAGCATTCGTGATCTCGTTTGAGCGCGCGTTGCGGCGCGCATCCTCGACCGCCTCTTCGACGATCTCGACGCCGATCACTTCGCCGGCCCGCGGCGCCAAAGTCAGCCCGATCGAACCGATCCCGCAGCAAAGGTCATAAACGCGCTCCCAGCCTTTGAGGTCTGCGTACTGGCCAACCGTCGCGTAGAGCTTCTCGGCCATCTCGGTATTGGTTTGGAAGAAGGCCTCGCTGCCGAGCGAGAAACGCAGCCCTGAGCATTCCTCCTCGATTGCGCCAACGCCGTCAATCAAAATGTCGGTGCCGCCCTGGGTTGTCTCGCCGCTGCTGGGGGCGACGGTACGAATCACGCTGACCGCCCCGGCCTCAATCATCGCGTCGGCAAAGCGGCGCTGATCAAAATCCCCTGGGGAGGTCACGATGCGGGCCTGAATCTGGCCGGTGCGGCGGCCTTCGCGGACGACAAGGTTGCGCAGCAACCCTTCGTGGGTGCGGCGATCGTAGGCCTTGAGCCCCATCTCCTGGCAGACCTCAAGCGCCGCTTCACGAATCCGATTGCTGGCTTCGGACGCAAGCAGGCAGTCATCCATCGGCAGAATCCGCGACCAAGAACCGGGAGCGTGGAAGCCGCAGCAGAGGGTCCCGTCTTCCTCGACTCCGAACGAGAACTCAAGTTTGTTGCGATAACGCCACTCTTCGACGGCAGGAATGATCGGCTCGAGCTCGAAGCCGTCGAGCTTGCCAATCCTCCGCAGCGCGTCATCGACCTGCTCACTCTTGACCTCCAATTGGCGCTCATAGCTGAGCACCTGCCATGAAGCTCCGGGGTGGTCTGCGAGCGGCTCAATCCGGTCGGGACCGGGTTCCAGCATCTCCAGCGGCCGCGCCTCGGCGAAGGCGCGCTTTCGCTTTGTGACTTCGATCCGAACGAGGTCGCCCGGCACCGTGTCGCGGACGAAGATCACGTAGCTTCGGTCTGCCAGCGGCACGCGGGCGATCCCCTTGCCGCCGTTGGCAAGAGCCTCGATCCGAACCTCCAAGCGGTCGCCTCGGTTGATGCGTGTTCGCTCGTCCTCGGCTGTCGGCTGCTCGGTCATTGAGCTGAGGATCGCAGGATCGCGTGCGCTAGGTCGAGGCGAGCAGCCACTCGAGCAGGGCCTTCTGCGCGTGGCGGCGGTTTTCAGCCTGATCCCAAATCCGCTGACGCTTGCCATAAAGCAGCTCACCGCTGATCTCTTCGCCCGGGTGGGCTGGCAGGCAGTGCAGCGCGATTGCACCGTCGCCTGCGAGTGAGAGCAGCTCGTCGTCGAGCCGGAAGGGGGCCAGCGCGGCGCGGCGCGCGTCGGCCGTCTGTTCGTCGCCCATCGAAACCCAAACGTCGGTGTAAAGAGCGTCGGCGTCGGCGACTGCGTCCTGCGGATCGTTGCTGCGCTCGCCACCACAATCAGCCTCAAGCTCGTAGCCCTGCGGCGATGCGACAACGACGTCAAGTCCGGCGGTCGTGCCGAGAACCGCCAGCGAGCGGGCGACGTTGTTGCCGTCTCCGACGTAGGCGAGGCGAAGCTCGTCGAGCGGCCGGTCCGGGAAAGCCTCCTGCAGAGTCATCAGGTCGGCGAGAGCCTGCGACGGGTGATGGAGCTCAGTCAGCATGTTGAAGACGGGGATCGAACCTTCGGCGGCGAGCTCTTCGATCAGCGCGTCGGGGCCGGTCCTCACTCCGACGGCGGCAACCTGGCCGGAGAGGACGCGGGCAGTGTCAGCGATCGACTCGCCGCGCGAGAGTTGCATCTCACCGGGGCGCAGCACGACGGCGTGACCACCGAGCTCGCTGACACCGACCTCATAGGAGAGGCGCGTCCTCGTGCTTGGCTTTTCGAAAATCAGGGCGACGCTCTTACCGGCTAATGCATCGGATGAGTTAGGCGCGGCCTTCAGCTGATGGGCGCGCGCCAAAAGCGCGAGCAGCTGCTCGCGGTCAAGCTCTTCACCGGTCAGAAAATGGCGTGGCAAGCGAGTGACGATACGCCTGCGGCAGTATTTTCAGCGTGCCATTTGTTGCAGCGCGGCGGCGCAACGGCAGCGTTCGTTAAGGGCTCTCGTCAAGCTCTTCGCCGCCACCACGGCGGATCCCAAAGCCGCGCACGGCAAGAATCGCCCGTTCGCCCAGCGAGCCGCGCTTGGGCAGCACGCCGAGCTGAACGGTCGCGTCGTAGGCATCGAAAAAGGCTCGCACGCGCCAAAGCTTTTCGCGAGGCGGGTCAAGCTCGCAATAAAGCACGGCGTGCACGGTGATCATCTTGTTAGTCGCCGGGATCCCGGCCAGCGCGGCGCGGTGGACGCCGCTGACGAGCACCGGCACGGCGACGTAACGACCATCGCTGAGCCGCTCGCCGGCGCTCTCAACGGTCGCGTCTGGGAAGGCCTGCCAAAGCTGTGCGGCGCGGTCAGCCAACGCATCCGGCCCATACAGCGGCTCAGGGCTGGATGGGTCGGTCCAGTGCAGATCGGCCGCGCAAACGTCACGGAAGGCAGCGCGGCGGCGCTCTGTCCAAGCCTGCTGAAAGGCGTCGAGAAGCTCGTCCATCGCGCTTCAGCCTAGAGCGGCTTGAGCCAGACTGCTGGCTAGTCCTGCCAAACTGGAAGCCGATGGGACGACGCAGCCGCAAAGAGAGCCTAAGCGAGACCGGTGCGCAGGCCGCACCCAAGCAGCGCCTCAGCAGCGCCGAGCGCGACGAAATTGCGCGCGCAGAGCTACTACCACTGAAACCCGGCGAGCGGCCGCTGGCAGTCAAAATCTCCTCCGCCCTGGCCGCCGCGCTGGCGGTTGCCAACGTCGCCTTCTATTTCGCGGGCGTTGAAGTTCAAGGCCAGGAGCCGGCACTTATCGGTGTGTTGCTGTTCGCCGCCGTGATGCTTCTGGCGGCTTGGGGAATGTGGACGCTGCGCTACTGGGCGCTGCTCGGCTTTCAAGCACTGCTGGCGATGACGCTGGTGATCGCCGGGCTCTCGTTGATGGTCGCCGGCAACCTGCTGGCAGTGATCCTCTGCGTCGTAATTTTGCTTGGCGGCGGCTGGCTCTTCTGGAAGTTGATCCGCGTTCTAGGCCGCGTCAAGGTTCCGTCGCTGCGCGGCGACTGAACCGCGCCGCCCACGCCAGCGGCTCTTTCATACACTCGCTTCATGGCTAAAGAAAGCTTCGACTGCATCATCATCGGTTCAGGACCGGGGGGATACGTCGCAGCGATCCGCGCCGCGCAGCTCGGAATGAGCGTCGCCGTGATCGAGCAGGACAAGATTGGTGGACGCTGCCTCAACTACGCCTGCATCCCAGCGAAGGCTGTGCTGCGATCGGCCGACATCGTTTCCGAGATCCGTGAAGCCGGTGAGTTTGGAATCACGGTCGGCGAGCCAACGGTTGACTTCAGCGCCGTCAGCGCCCGCCGCGAAGAGGTAATCGGCACGCTCGTAGGCGGCGTCGAGATGCTGATGAAGAAGAACAAGGTCGAGCTGATCCACGGGGCTGCGGAGGTCACCGGCGCGAAGAGCGTGAGCGTCGACGGCCGCGAGCTGGAGGCCGCGAAGGCGATCATCCTTGCGACCGGCTCGGTCGCCCGCCCGATTCCGGGCGCGAGCTTCGGCGACGCCGTAATAGATACGGCTCAGGCATGGGCACTCGAGGAGCTACCGAAGAGGCTGGCAGTAGTTGGTTCCGGCCCGTCCGGTTGCGAGATCGCGAGCGCCTACGCTCGCTTTGGTGTTGACGTCGAACTCTTTGAAGCGCTGGACCGCGTCTTGCCAGGCGAGGACAAAGACATCTCGCGGCTTGTCGAGCGTGGCCTCGCCAAGCAGGGAATAACGATCCACACATCAACTCTGATCGGTGACATCAAAGCCGAGAAGAGCTCCGCCAGCTACAGCTACGGCGAGGAGAAAGGCGAGGCCGACTGGCTCGTGATCGCCGCCGGCCGCGGCGCCGACGTTGAAGGCCTCGGTATTGGAGCCGCCGGGTTAGATCTTGACGAGCATGGCCTGATCGCCGTCGACGGCCATCAGCAAACCAGCACCGAAGGCATCTACGCGATCGGCGACCTCGTCCACGGCCCGGCGCTGGCACATAAAGCGAGCGAGGAGGGAGTCATCGCCGCTGAAGCAATCGCCGGCGAGAACCCGGCACCGCTCGATTACGTCGACATTCCTCGCGCAACCTTCTGCTCCCCTAACGTCGCCAGCTTCGGCCTGACCGAAGAGCAAGCGAAGGAGCAGGGCTTCGACGTGACCGTCGGCAAGGTTCCCTACGGCGCCGTCGGCGCGGGCACGCTCTACGGCGACCGTGGCGGGCTCGTAAAAATTGTTGGCGACAAGAAATACGGCGAACTTCTTGGCGGGCACATCGTCGGCGCGAAGGCGACCGAGCTGATCCAAGAACTTGTAAACGCAAAACTGCTTGAAGGTGGCTACCCCGAGGTAGCGCGCTTCATCCACGGCCACCCAACGATGAGCGAAGCAGTGCTGGAAGCGGCCCGCGCCGCCGACGGCTGGCT
>JANRFB010000084.1 GCA_030725785.1 Solirubrobacteraceae bacterium | reverse complement strand
GCCGAGTACGTCGTTGCCGTAGCTGACGCCGGGCTGCGCGAGAGCGATGAGAGCGGGGCCGCCGAGCAGCTCCCCGCCGCCAAAGTTGCCGTCGTTGAAGTTGGCTCAACGCGCGGCCTTAGCTTCGATCACGTCTTCGTCGCCGGCATGGAGCGGCGGCGCAGCGTTGACGACGAGCAGCGCAAGCTCAGCTACGTGGCAATTACACGGGCGCGCGAGTCGGCAACCTTGAGCTACAGCGAGCACGGCCAGCGCGGCGAGCTGCAGCCACCGTCACAACTCGCAGAAGCGGCGCTGACGGCAGCGGGTGCAGAGTGGGAGGAGCGCGGCGAAGAGCTGTTCGGCCCCGACGAGGCGCTGCACGGCGCCTTCAACGAGCTGCGCGACGAGCTGCTCGGCGACCTGCCTCGGGTTGCCGGCACATTCGCCGAGCTGCGGCTCGACAACGACCTCGACCTAACGCTCGGCGTCGTCCGCTACCTCGAACTGGCGAAGCTTGCTGCGGTGATCGGCCGGCCGGCCGATCAGGACGTTGAAAGCGCCTTGGCTCAGGCCAACGCAGTGCTGCTTCAGTCGGCAACGGCAACGCAGCGTGAGGCGCTCGAGAGCAGTCCGCTCGACGAGCTGATTCTGGGCGCCGAGCACGATGCCCGCGTGCGCAGCGCAGCAACTGCTCGCCGCGGCGAACCTTCGCTCGAAGCCTTCCTGCCACGGCGCGGCGAAGGGCTCGTGCTGAGCGCCTCCGACATCGAGACCTACCGCGCCTGCCCGCTTCGTTACAAATTCGCGCGCGTCTTCAGAATTCCGCAGGAACCGACGATGAACCAACGCTTCGGCATTCTCTTCCACCAAGTGCTGGAGCGTTACCACCAGTCCGACGGCCGAACCGTTGACGAGCTGCTGGCGCTGCTCGAAGAGGGCTGGCGCCGCGGCGGCTTTGGCGACAGCGACCAAGAGGTTCAGCTCCGCGCCAAGGCCGAGCACGCGCTGCGGCTCTACCAGCAGCGAACGGCGAAGGAAGAGAGCCGCCCTGTCTGGTTTGAGAAGTCATTCCAGTTCAAGCTTGGCGAGCACACGCTCCGCGGCCGCGTTGACCGCGTCGACCTGTTGCCCGGGGGCGGCTACGAGCTGATCGATTACAAGACCGGCAAGCCGCGCACGGCGGCCGACCTGCGCGAAGACATTCAGCTCTCGCTTTACGCGGTTGCCGCGCGCGAGGCGTGGCAGGTGGAATCGGAGCTGCAGAGCTACCACTACGTGCTCGACGACGAGAAGATCCCCGTCCCCGCAGCTGAGATCGACCGCGACTGGATCGCCGAGACCGTAAACGAGGTTGCCGCTGCGATCAGCGGCCAAGGCTTTGAGCCGACGCCGAGCCTGACTGCCTGCGGCTACTGCGACTTCAGGATTGCCTGCCCGGCGGCAGAGCTCTAAGCGTCGTCGCCGCGCTGGTTGAGGAAGCGCTGAAATTCGCGCGCGAGAACGTCGCCTGACGGCACTTCCTCGCCCTCGCTCTCAGGCGCCTCAGCGTCGCTTGCCTGCTCGAGCCGCTCAACGAACTGGCGCACATCGTCGTCGCCGGCGACGGCGCTGCTGACGCGGCGCTCGTAGTCGGAGGCGGCGCGCTCAAGTTCGGTTGCGTCGAAGCTGACCCCGACCAAAGACTCCAGCTTGCGCACCAGCGCTAGCGACGCTTTCGGGTTGGGGGCGGCTGCAACATAGTGGGGAACGCTTGCCCAGAGACTCGCCGAAGGGATCCCGGACTCTTGGAAGGCGCTGTGGAGCACGCCGGTTATTCCGGTCGGCCCTTCATAAGTTGTTGGCGAGAGACCAACGCGCTCGGCCAGCTCCTCGTCGCTTGTAACACCGACCATCGGCACCGGCCGCGTGTGGGGCACGTCGGCCAGTAGCGCGCCGAGCGAAACCGCCATCTGCACGTTCATGGCCTCGGCCAGATCAACGACGCTTTCGCAGAGCGTGTTCCAGCGCATCGAAGGTTCAGGGCCGGTCAGCAGAATCAGGTCGCGCGGAGCTCGCGGCGCCTTCGCCGCCCAAATCTCGACCATCGGCCAGGTGATCTCGCGCGCTTCACCTTCAACGAGGCTGATCTGCGGGCGCGTGGCTTGGAAGTCGTAGAACTCTTCAGGGTCGATGTGTGCGAAGCGGTATGCGTCGAGCGAGGAAGCGAGAAAGCTGACCGCTGCGGTCGCCGCTTCGGCGGCATCGTTCCAGCCCCCAAAGGCGCAGACCATTGCCGGGGCGCGAAGCCCATCCGGCCGCTCTTCCCAGATCATTGGTGGCACGCTTCAACGGTAGCCGATTGAGCCTCGGTTGCTACCCGTATCGATTACCTACTGGCCGTCAGGAAGAGCGGGATCATTGCCTGCACGAAGCTGCTTGATCGCCGAGGAAGCCATCCGCCAGGCGACGTAAAGCATCAGTGCGGCAAAGGCATAACGGACAAGTTCGACCGGCAACACATTCACGAGCGCCACGCCGGCCACGGCCGCCACGGCCGCAAAGGCCCCGATCGTTAGCCCCGATCGCACATCAAGATTGCCGTAACTCTTCTGGCGCCAAGCGCCAACAGCGGCGACCGGGATGATTGCCAGGAGCGAGGTCGCTTCGGCTTCAACGTGGTCGAGGCCCAGCACCAGCGCCAGCGCCGGCACCAAGAGGATTCCGCCGCCAATGCCAAAGAGACCAGAGAGCACACCGGCGGCGACACCGATGATGA
>JANRFB010000083.1:13217-58162 GCA_030725785.1 Solirubrobacteraceae bacterium | reverse complement strand
CCGCCGCTCAGGCCCACACTGGAGCTGTCGCCGGCGACCAGCGCGTATTTCAAGCGATGACCGAGGCGGCGGGCGCAGCCTGGGCGCGTGACCCTCACGAGCTGCTCGAGACCGCAAAGGCGCTCGCTGTACGGGGCCGCGGCGGCCTCGCCGCCGGCGTTGCCGTGATGACCTGCTCCGGCGGCGACTCCAGCGTCTGCGCCGACCTCGCCGCCGAGATCGGCGTTTCACTTCGAGCGCTTCAGCCAGAGACGATCGCACGGCTTGAAGAGCTCCTCCCCAGCGCTGCAACGGCAGCCAACCCACTCGACTACACCGCGCTACTTTGGGGCGACCCCGGCGCAATCGAAGGCCTCGTGCGGGCACTCGCCGACGATCCTGGAATCGGCCGCGTGCTGGTGCTCTACGACCAGCCCGACGGGCTCGATGGCGACGCGGTCGAATCGTGGGCGCAGGCGATTGAAGGCGTGCGCGCCGCCACCGACTGCCCGGCGCAGCTGATCGTTTGCTCGACGCTTCCGGAGCTGATGCCAGACGACGTTGCCGCGTCGCTGATTGACGACGGGATCGCAGCCCTGGCCGGCCTGCGCAGCGGGCTGCAAGCGATCGCCGAGCTGGTCAAAGAACCAGTCGTGCCGGAACGGATCGCAGCGATCGGCGAGGCCTGCAAGGAAGCTGCGACGGGCGCAGGCGGCGAGCTCGAATGGCTCTCGGAGCACGACGCAAAGTCGCTGCTCAGCGCTCGTGGCCTGGCCGTCCCCGACGGCCGCGTCGCCGCCGACGAGGACGAAGCCGTCGCCGCTCTCGGCCAGCTGGGCGGCCGCGTCGCAATCAAACTCTCCGGGCGCGATCTACGCCACAAGAGCGAGCTCGGTGCGCTGGCGCTTGATCTGCAGAACGAGGCTGACGTGCGCGCCGCCTACGCACGGCTGAGCGTGCTGCCTGCCGCCAGCTCGGCCTCGGTCTTCGTCGAGGCGATGGCCGAGCCGGGCGTCGAGATGATCGTCGCCGCGCGCACCGACTCAGTAGTGCCGGCGCTGATCGTCGGTCTCGGCGGAATCTGGACCGAACTGCTCAGCGACGCCGCCGTGATTCCGCTCCCAGCCTCCGCCGCAGAGGTAGAGGCTGCTATTCGCGGCCTGCGAGGTGCGGCGCTGCTCGACGGCGGCCGCGGCTCCGTCAAGCTCGCAATCGGCGCCCTGGCCGAGTTCGCCGCCGGAGTCGGCGAACTGCTGCTCGAAGATCGGCTTGAGCTGATCGAGTGCAATCCCGTGATCGTCAGTGAGCACGGCGCAGTCGCCGCCGACGCGCTGATCGCGAGACGCTGCGCTCAGTAGCCGCCGCTAACGCCGGCGCCGCTGCGGACGCGCCCGGCAACGGTTGCGGCCGAGTCGGTTCCATTTACGCGAATCCGCGGCAGCTCATAAGGGTTGTCGCTCTTCGAGGCAACGCCGGGCTCGACCGTCGTCGCGCCCTTGTAACCGGCGGCCTTAACGGCGGCGCGGACTCGGGCGTCGTTCTTGCCGGCCGGGTAGCAGAAGAAGTTCGCCGGCACGTTGAACTTCTCTTGCAGCAGCTTGCGCGAATCAACGAGTTCAGTCTTCAGGCTTGCGTCGTCGCTGGCCGTTAGGTCGGGGTGCGTAAGCGTGTGCGAATCGATCTCCCAGCCGGCCGCGATCAGCCCCTCTACTTGAGTCGTTGTCAGGCCACCCTTGCCGATGTTCTTTCCTTCGAGGTTGAGCACGCCGGGCCATCCGGCAGCCTGCAGGATCGGCCTAGCCGTGACGGTGTGGCTGAGGTAACCGTCGTCGAAGCTGATTACCAGCGGTTTGTCGGGAAGTCCGGGGCCGCCGTTCCACGCCTGCCAAACCTGGTCGAGCGTGACGCCGTTGTAGCCGTCCTTCTTCAGCAGTTCGATCGTCGCCTTGAATGTTTCGGCCGGCGTCCAGAGCTCGGCCATCGGCGTGCTCGCAGTCGGCTCCTTGATCACGTGGTACATCAGGATTGGAACTGGCCCGCGATAGTCCCCGCTTGCTGGCTTCGGCGCGGCGGAATTGGCGGCGGCCGGTTTAGATGGCGCGTCAGTACCAGCGGTTGCCGGCACCGCTGCCGAAGAACTCGCGCTGCTCCCACCCCCCGGCTTCAGCGGCCCTGTAACGAGGACGAGCGCGATCGCCACAACGACCAGCACGCCGACAAGAATCGTCATGCGCCGCTGGCGAGCAGCGGCTGCGCCGCCGCTCACAGGCGAAATACGGGCACGAGCCGCTTTTCGTGCTCGCCCTCGATCCGTGCCACCACTTCGATGTGTGATTCCAGAGGAGTGCCTCGAAGCTTCGTGCCGAGCCCCTCATCAACTTGGAAGATCCCCGCGCTGTTGCTCATATCAATCTCAACGCGAACCGCAGTGTCGCGGCCGGGGCTGATCTTGACCTCTTCGATCGCGTAAGCCGAAAGCGAATGAATGTTGGTCTCCCCTGCCTCAAACGGCAGCCGCGCGCGCCCTTTCGCCATATCGAGCGCGTCTGCCACCCGGACGATCGAACCTTCAATCGTCAGCGGTTCGCCCTTCGAGCGGTGCGAAATGATCGCGTGCATCGCTTCGCTCGCGATCACCGTTCGCTCCGGCTCGTCGTAAATATCCTCGAGTAGGCCGGGCAGCAGGTCGGCGGCGAGAAAAAGTGAGTAGGTCTCATGGTCTTTGCGATTGATCGAGAGGCCGAGGTCGTGGAGAAGAGCGCCGGCCGCGATCACAACCTCAGCGTCTCGCTCGGTCATTCCGTGATCGGCAACAATTCCGGCCTCGACGCCGCGCTTCGCCAGCAGCCGCGTCAAACGCAGCGCGATGTTCGTGACAATCTGAATGTGAACCCAGGAGTGGTCGGACATTCCCAGCCGGTTGGCGTTCAGCCCGGCCATGTACCACGTTGACTTGATCCGTTCGCTCGAGTTGACGGCGTCGATCAGCTGGCCAAGCTTGCGATTGCCGCGCGTTGGAACCTTGATCTCAGCTTCGAGAACGCGCTCGCGAAGCGTCTGTTCGTCTTCGCTCACGGCGCCTGCGTAGCGGCCTCAGCGGCGCGCGCGGCCGTCAGGGCAAGCAGCTCGCGCTGGACCGAGCGCGGCTCGTCGCCTGGGCCGGCGACCACCGGCGTCCAGCTGCCGTCGCTCTGCAATTCCCAGGCGTTGACGTTGTCGAGCAGACAGCGCTCGAGCGTGTCGAGCACTTCGGCGCGGCAGATCGGGTCCTTGACCGGCGTGAGCAGCTCAACGCGGTTGTCGAGGTTGCGTGGCATTAGATCGGCCGAGCCGATGTAAACCTCTACTTCGTCGCCGTGTTCGAAGGTGTAGATCCGCGAGTGCTCAAGGAAGCGACCAACGACGGAGACGACGCGAATGTTCTCCGACATCCCTGGAACGCCGGGGATCAGACAGCAGATTCCGCGCACGTTCAGCTCAACCGGAACACCGACCTGTGAGGCGCGGTAGAGGGCTTCAATTACCTCCGGGTGGACGAGAGCATTCATCTTCATCCGAATCCGCGCGTGGCGGCCCGCTGACTTGGCGAGAATCACGCGCTCAATCCGCTCAAGGATTCCTTCGAGCATGAAGTGCGGAGCAGCGAGAACGTCGCGGTAGTTAGCTGGGCGCCCGTAACCGGTCAGAAAGTTGAACATCTCAGCGACGTCAGCGCCGATCTTGTCGTCGCAGGTGAAAAGGCCGAAGTCGGTGTAGAGGCGCGCCGTAGTTGGGTGATAGTTGCCAGTGCCGACGTGGACATATCGGCGGACTCCATCGCCTTCACGGCGGACGACGAGCACGCACTTGGCGTGGATCTTAATTCCCGGCATGCCGTAGACGACGTGCACGCCAGCGCGCTCCAGCTTGCGTGCCCAAGAGATGTTGGCGCGCTCGTCGAAGCGAGCCTTCAGCTCCACGAGGCAGACCGCTTGCTTGCCCTTCTCGGTCGCACGGATTAGCGACGGCACCAGCGGCGAGTCGTCTGAGGTTCGGTACACCGTCTGCTTGATCGCCAGCACGTCAGGATCCTCGACGGCTTCCTGCACGAAGCGCTCGACTGAGGTCGAGAACGATTCGTACGGGTGATGAACCAGCACGTCGCCTTCGCGAATCACGGAGAAGATCGAGCGCTCCTCGGCCTCAGCCTCAGCCAAGCGCGGCTGAGTCAGCGGCGCTGCGGGAGCGTCACGTAGCTCGGAGTGGCCTGGCAACTTGACTAGCTGCCAGAGGTCGGTCATGTCGAGCAGACCAGGGACTGAGTAGATCTGGCGCTCCTCAACCATCAACGCTTCAACCAGCTGCTCACGGATAGCGGAGCTGATGCCGGCCTCGATCTCGAGCCGCACGACTTCGCCGAACGGGCGCTGACGAAGTTCCGCTTCAACCGCCTTGAGCAGATCGTCGGCCTCATCGGAGATATCGAAATCGGCGTCGCGCGTGACGCGGAAGCAGCCATGGTCGATCACCTCCATCTCAGGGAATAGCCCTTGAAGGTTGGCTGCGATCAGCTCTTCGAGCAGGACGAAACGAGTCTCCCCTTCGCCGATCGGGAAGAAGCGAGGAATCAAGCCTTTCGGCACCTTTACGCGCGCGAAAATCGTTTGATCGGTCTGCGGGTCGCGGACGAGCACAGCGAGGCTGAGCGAAAGGTTGGAGATGTACGGGAACGGCCGCCCGAGCCCGACGGCGAGCGGCGTCAAGACCGGCAGCACCTGACGCTTGAAGCGCTCTGCCAGCTCGACGCGCTCCTCTTCCAAAAGTGAGCTAAGGCTGACGACTTCAATTCCGTGCTCAGCAAGCTCCGGCAGCAGCGTGTCGCCAACGACGTGAGCCTGACGATCAACCTGAGGAAGAACACGAAGGTGGAGCTGGTCAATCGTCTGAGACGGCGAGAACCCGCCACGCTCACGGTCGACACCAGCGTCAACTTGATCGAGCAGACCTGCAACGCGAATCATGAAGAACTCATCAAGGTTCGACGAGTAGATCGCTGAGAACTTGACGCGCTCGAGCAGCGGCTGGTCGGAGCGCTCAGCCAGTTGAAGCACGCGGTCGTTGAAATCGGCCCACGAAAGCTCGCGGTTGAAGGCTAATGCCGGGTCGGCGAGATCGAGCGATTCACGCGGCGCCGGGAATGGATCTTCCGGCGTTGGGCGGGCGTCGAACGGAGCCTCAAGCCCTGGCGATTGCTCAGCAAGTCGATCTTTTGTCGGCTCTATCTCAGTATCGCTCATCAGTTAATCGGCGCCGTTTCTGTATCGCTGACAACCAGAGAAGGGCGCTCAGCTATTGCGTACTCTAGGCGGGCGCGCATCGCCGAGCGCTCAATATCCTGCCAGACGGTGACGAATCGGTCGTAGAGCAGCTCGCGACGAACAGCGAGGTAGTGCTCCAGCGCCGCCAGCCCGGCCCAGTCTTCGCTGTGCGGCAGGCCCGACGCGAGCGCCGGGTCAAGATCGGCTGCGCCACCGGCGCGGCCGACTAGCTCGGCGGCGGCGTCCTCGCTCAGCTCTGCGCGGATCTGCTGCACTCGCGGCAGCTGAATGTCGCAGTCGTGAATCTCGCCGAGCAGGTCTTGCAGCTCGCGGACGCGCTTCGTTGCCGTCAGCGCATATGGACCAAAGCAGGCGGAAGAGGTTACTTCGAGCACGTAGCGCAGGCGCTTGGCGGCGATTCGCATGTTGTGGAGCTTCTTGACGCGGCTTGGATCGAGCACCGCAGGAACGAAGTCGTAGAGCTCGTCGATCCGAGCGGCGACGACGCGCTGAGCATTGTCGGCCAGCGTGCCCTCCGGATCAAGATGTTTTACCTTGCGCGCTTTCATCGCCTCATCGCCTCCGCAGCCAGCCACTCTTGGCTGGCGGCGCGCCGGCAGCCGCGCCCGGTGGGTTTGGCGCCTCGCCTTCGGCCGCTGCTTCGGATTCGGCAGGCGACTCCGCCGCAGACGACGGCGCGATCAGCGCAGCCAAGCGGCCACGGAGGTCATCGGCTTCTACCTGCTCAAGCATCTGCGCCAGCTCAGCGTTGGCCTGCTGCTGCTGCTCGCTGGTGCGGTCGATGAAGCGTTCGATCCCTGGCCGCTCGGCTTCGCTGGCGGCGGCTGCGAACCCGGCCAGTGCCTCAAGCTCTACGTCTGGGTCGCGGCGCTGACCGAGAACGTCGGCGAGCTCGCAGACCTGAATCAGAATTGGCTCCAGCTGCTCGCTTTCAAGGCAAGGCTCGTAGAACTCAAGAACCGAGCGGAGGCGGCGCGTGGCGACGCGCATCGCGTGAACAGCTTCGATATTGGTCACGTCGAGCACGCCGGCTGCATGGTCAAATAGCTCGTCGCTACGGACTGCGATCGTCGCCGTCGCGGCGTCCGAATAGCTCATCCTGCCGGTAAGTCCGGGAATTGGTCTTGCCTTCGCCATCACGGCAGTATCGCGCCATTTGCGCCGCTCTGCGCCGCCGATCACCGAATTGCAGCATCGTCCTGCGATCATTGCGCGGTGTCCAGCGCACAGCCAGCAATCACGGTCGCAGATCTGCACAAGTTCTACGACGAATATGAGGCCGTCGGCGGCGTCAGCTTTGAGGTCGCTGAAGGCGAGATTTTCGGACTGCTTGGCCCAAACGGCGCTGGGAAAACGACGACCGTTGAGATTCTCGAGGGCTACCGAATAGGCAGCAGCGGCAGCGTGTCGGTGCTTGGTTTTGACCCGGCGCAGCGCCCTCGCGCGCTGCGCGAGCGCGTTGGCATAGTTCTGCAGAGCTCGGGCATGTACCGCCACGTTCGCGTCCGCGAGGCTGTCGCTCACTGGGCCGGGCTCTACCCCCACCCGCGCGACGTTGACGAGGTGCTTGCAATTGTCGGCCTCGACGACGAGGCGCAGTCAATGGCGCTGGTGCGGACGCTCTCCGGCGGCCAACAGCGCCGCCTTGATCTCGCGCTCGCCCTGATCGGCGACCCCGACCTGATCTTCCTCGACGAGCCGACGACCGGCTTTGACCCGGCCGCGCGCCGCGCCGCTTGGGGCACGATAAAACGGCTTCGTGATCTGGGCAAGACGGTGCTGCTGACGACTCATTACCTCGAAGAGGCACAAGAGCTTTGCGACCGCGTGGCGATTATTAAGAGCGGCAAGATCCTCGCCGAAGGCCCGCCCAACACGCTCAGTGAGGCATCGGCTCGGTATCGCGTCAGCTGGCGCGACGAGAGCGGCGAGCTGATCAGCGAAGAGGTCGACGACCCGACCGAGCTGCTCCACCGCCTTACCGGTGAAGCGATCGCGCGCGGCGAACGGCTTACAGACTGCTCGGTCGTTCGCCCATCGCTTGAGGATGTCTACCTCGAACTGACTGCCGACGAATCGAGCGAGGGCCAGCGATGAGCGACGCGACACTCGCCTGGCGCCAGTACCGCCTCGAGCGCAAGATGTTCTGGCGCAACCCCACCGCGGCCTTCTTCAGCTTCGTGCTGCCGCTGATCTTTCTCTTCCTATTTGGCGCCGTATTCAGTGGCAGCCAAGCCAACCTCAACGTGCTGGTGCCCGGAATCGCCGGCCTCAGCGTGATGGCGACGACCTTCAACGCGCTCGCAACTCAGATGACCTTCCTGCGCGAGCAAGGCGTGCTCAAGCGCGTCCGCGGCACGCCGCTGCCAGGAACCTCTTACCTCTCAGGAATCATCGGCAGCGCGGCGACCAACGCCGTGATTCAGATCCTCATCATCATCGTCGCCGGCAAGCTCTTCTTCGGCCTCGGCTGGCCTAAGGATTGGGCCGAGCTGGCCCTCTTCACAGTCCTTGGCGTCGCCTGCTTTGCCTCTATGGGCGTTGCCTTCTCACACGTAATCCCAAACTTTGAGGCTGCACCGGCCTACACCAACCTCGTCTTCCTGCCGATGATCTTCATCTCCGGCGTCTTCTTTGACGTCGACAACGTCCCGACCTTCCTGCGCGACATCGCCAACGCGCTGCCGCTGGTTCATGTGATTAACGGGATCAGCGCCGCGCTAGTGACCGGGGCGCCGCTCGCCGACCACCTGTCCGACCTTGCCGTCGTCGCCGTCTGGACGCTGGCCTGCGTGATTCTTGCCGTGCGCGGTTTTAGCTGGAGCGCGCGCGACTAGGAGGCCTGCAGGAAGGCGCTCGGCGGCGTTCCGTCGCTGCTGATCTCAGTCTCAGCCTGCCCGCTGGCGCGCCAGTCGTCGCGCAGCATTCCGAAGATGTTTACGTCGAGGTAGCGCTCGCCGTGATGATGCCACTGGCGCAGCACACCCTCGCGCGAGTAGCCGACCGCCTCGAGCGCGCGGGTTGAGCGCTCGTTTTCAGGATTCGAATAGGAGCCGATCCGATTCATCCCAAGCAACTCAAAGCCGAGGTAGGCGATCATCGCCTTCGATTCGCGGTTGACCTGAGTGCCCCAAAAGTCGGCGCCGAGCCAGGTGCCGACGATGCAGCGGCGGTCGCGGTAGTTGAACTCGCTGAGGCCGGTGATCCCAGCCGGACCACGCTCACGGTCGATAATCAAAAGGTCGAGCTGCTCGCCGCGCTCGCGCTGCCAAGCGCAGCGCTCGATGTACGCGCGCGGCTGCTCAACGTCGGTGTACGGCCCCCACGAGAACCAGCGCGTTACCTCCGCGTCGCTTGCCAGCGCGAGCAGCGCATCGGCGTCGCCGGGCTGCGGCGGGCGCAAGGTCAAGCTTGGTCCTGTAAGCGCGAATCCCACAGCTACAGCTTCGCACGCCGACCCGCGGCATTCCAGTGATAGCTTCAAAGCGATGGACGAGCCCGCAGCAGAAGAGCTGGAAGTAGTCGCAAGCGTCGGCGAGCTCGATTTCGCTGTCGTCACGCTGCGCGAGTTCCTGCACCACTCGAACGCGATCCGCGCGATCGCAGTGGTTGACCGCGAGCCTGGCGTTGGGCCGGCAACAGTTGACTGCGAACGCTTCTGCGCGATCGAAGTCAACCTCGGCGACCGCGTAGTACTGATCGACCACGCAGCCGAGCTGCAGCCGGAGCCGCCAACACTGCCTGAGGTTAAGCCGTTGCCACCGTTCAACGTTGACCCAGCCAGCGGCGAGATAGCTGGAACGATCGGTGGAATCGAGCACCTCGTCGATGGCGTGAGCGCATTAGCCGCGGCGCTCGGTGGGCGCAACATCGCGATGGCCGTCTTCGAGACCGACAGCGCCGATCACCCGCTGTCGATCACGGCCCGCGCCGACGGCAGCGAGGAGCCAGTGATTGCGATTGGCATCGAAGCCTTCACGCTGCCGCCGGCGCCTCCCGCCCCCGGCGCCTAATCTTTAGTGATGCGCCTAATCCGATTCCTCTGCGGCCCTGCCCTTATCTACGCAGGAGCGATGCACTTCATCCGCCCTTGGTTTTACAAACCGATGATGCCGGCCTGGCTTCCAGCTCATGACGAACTGATCGTCGCCAGCGGCGTGACCGAGGTTGTGGCCGGCGCCGCACTGATCTGCCCCGACCCGCGCGTCCGTCGCGCCGGCGGAGTGCTGGCAATCCTGACGCTGATCGGCGTCTTTCCAGCCAACGTCGAGATGGCAACACATCCGGAGCGCTTCCCGAAGATTCCGCCGGCGGCGCTATGGGCACGGCTGCCGCTGCAGGCCGTGATGCTGGCCTGGGTCGTGGCCGCGATGCGCCCGCCCCGGCGCGGCTAGCTACAGCTCGGTCGTCTCACCAGGCGCGAGGATCCGCACCTCAGACCGGGGCGCAATCTCACCGGCGTAACGCTTGAAGAGGTGAGGCGGGTCGCTGAGCGCCCGCGGGCGCAGCCGCTCGAGTGCGAACGGGTAGAGCGTTCCCCAGTGGATTGGGATAGCCAGCGTGGGCGCCAGCAGCGCCAGCGCGTCGGCCGCCGAGCGCGGATCAAGATGGCCCGGGCCCAACGTTGGCCCCCATCCCCAGACGGGAATCAACGCGAGATCAAGTTGCGGTTCGCCAATCGCTGCCATCTCGTCGAAGATGTCGGTGTCGCCTGCGAAATAACTGCGGCGCTGTCCTTCGACGATGTAGCCAACTGGCTGCGCCTTGTGCGTACTACGCGGACCACGGCCTCCCTCGTGCTCCGCGTGGACGACGAGCACACTGACAGCGCCGAAGCCAACTCGGTCACCGGCAACAACCTCCTCGACAGCGCCGAATCCAAGCTCGCGGATTAGCGAGCCTCCCCCGGCGGGGACGACGATCGGCGTTCTGCGGTCAATTAGCTCTAATGAGCGGCGGTCGAAGTGGTCGTGGTGAAGGTGCGAGATCAGCACGCCGTCGACCCCGCTCCAAGCCGCATCCAAGACCGGAGTACCGTGACGGCGCAGGTGGCCGATCCGGCCCCGCAGCACAGGGTCGGTCAGCAGACGCACGCCGGAATCTTCAATTACGGCGGTCGAGTGACCCAGGAAGCTGACGTGCGGAGCGTTCAGCACGTCAGCTTACGCAGCGCGGCGCGGTACTTGCGCATCGAGCTGGTGGGAAAGTCGTCATGGGTTTGGCCGCGCAACCTCGCCACACGTTCGCGGTGATACCGCGAACGAACGCTCTCGTTGTGGCCGATCACGTTCTTGATTGCGATCCCTTCGCGGCAGCGCAACCAGTTCGTCAGACGCAGCGAAGCGGCCCTCACCTTCGAGCGTCCAAGCACGTCAGACGGATTGAAGCCAACGTGTTCGATCCCGATCGCCGTCCAGTTGAGGCCAACGGTGTGGCGGCACATCAGGCTGATCGGCACCAGTTGGTGGATCTTGCCGTTCTGATCGATCACGAAGTGCGAGCAGACGCCGGGGAGCTCGTGGAGCTCGTTATCGGCAACGTTGTTGGCAAACATCGACCAGATCGGGCTGTAGGTCGATGATTCGGTGAGGTGCTCGACGATCACCTTCGGGTTGCGGAGCCCGTAGCGATGAAAGCCGTAGTGGCGCTGCGCGTAGGATGCCATCTGGCTCTTGCGCTTCGCGGGGTAAGGGATCGCATTCCAAGAGATCGGTGGTCGCTCGGCAGCGGCGGCTTGGCTACCGGCGGCGAGGGCAACGGTTGCGAGAGCGACGCCTAACACGAAGTACACGATACGCAGATGGCCGCTAGACGCTAGCCGGTGGATCCGCTAAAGTGATTACTTGACACCCTGTCAATTCCGCTCAGGAGCTTTAGCCAAATGACAACAAGCGCCGGTACCGACCTCAGCCAAATCGACATAAGCGACCTGTCGCTATGGGATGACGGCCCTCCCCACGAAGTCTTTGAGCGGCTGCGCAACGAACAGCCTGTTCATTGGAGCCCGCTTGAAGGGTTCGCCCACGAGGCAGGCTTCTGGTCGGTAACGCGCTTTGAAGAGATCGCCTCAGTCGGGCGCGACTTTGAGACCTTCTCATCAGAAATGGGCGGCATTCTCGCCGTAAACCAGTTCATGCCCGACGATCAGATCCCAGATGATGCGCCAGGCGAGCCGCTCTACTTCATGCGAATGATGCTGATCGCGCAAGATCCGCCGCGCCATGATCGGCTCAAAGCGCTCGTACAGAAGGCCTTCACTCCGAAACGCTCGCTCGACCACGCCGACCGCATCCGCGAAATCGTCAACCTCGTGTATGACAACGCGCTTCAGCGCCACCCCGACGGCAAGATCGACCTCGTTCAGGACGTTGGCGTATACGTGCCGGCGATGGTCATCGGCGACATGCTCGGCGCGCCACGCGAGGACGCAGACAAGCTCGTCGATTGGACCAATCGAACAACCGCCTTTGAAGATCCGCGCGTAGTTGGCGACATGAGCGACACGTGGGAGGCGCTCAAAGAGGTCTTCGAGTATGTCTGGAACCTGGTCGAGGCACGCGGCGAAGAGCGCCAAGACGACCTCACTAGCGCGCTGCTCGACGCTGAGGTTGATGGCGAAAAGTTGACCGCGGGAGAGATCTGCATGTTCTGGTTCCTGCTGATGGTGGCTGGCAACGACTCAACCCGCGCAACCTTCTGCTCCGGGTACCTCAGCCTGCTTGAAGACCCTGAGCAGATGGAACTAGTTAAGAGTGGTGCGGCTGGGCCTGAACAGGTGGTCGAAGAGTTCGTTCGATTCCACCCCGCCTTCGCTTACATGCGCCGCACGGCGACGAAGGACACCGAGATCGCCGGCCAGCCAATTGCCGAAGGCGACAAGGTCTTGATGTGGTACGTCTCGGGCAACCGCGACGCCAGCGCATTCGACAACCCCCACCACTTCGACGTTGGCCGCACGCTCAATGAGCATCAGGGCTTCGGCGGCGGCGGTCGCCACTTCTGCCTCGGCGCTGGACTGGCGAGGCTGGAGATGAAGATCTGGCTCGAGGAAACGCTGCGCCGATTCCCCGAGATGAAGCTTGACGGTGAGCCAACACGGCTCAGCTCAACCTTCCTCAATCAGTACCGCACGATCCCTGTTGCGGTCTGAGCGCCGCGCCTCGGCGCGATAAGCTCGGCAAGTGCGGGTCTTATGCGCAAGCGACTCACCAACTTGGCGACTGCTGCTTGAACGGTCGGTCGCGGCGCTTGGCCACGATCCAGTTACGGCAGAGGACGGGCTTGAAGCTTGGCAATTGATTGAGTCTGACGCCGAGATCGACGTCTGCATAACCGACAGAATGATGCCGCAGATGAGTGGCGACGAGCTTTGCGCAAAGATTCGCAGCGAGCTGACAGGCCGTTACATCTACGTCGTCCTGCTGACCGCTCAAGACAGCTCGGAAGAAGTGATCGACGGGATGCAGGGCGGAGCCGACGACTACTTGATTAAGCCGCTCGATCAGGTCGCGCTCTCGACGCGACTGATCGCCGCCGAACGCGTGACGGAACTGCACCGCACGATCTCCGAGCAGCAAGCCGAGATTGGTCGCCTCTACGGAAAATTGAAGGACGCATTCCGCCGCTTTGTTCCCGAATCAGTAGCTGATCAGATCATCACTCGCAGCGACGATGGCGTGAAGCTCGGCGGCGTGGCGCGGACGGCGACCGTGATGTTCACTGACTTGCGCGGCTTCACCCAGTTCTCGGAGCACCAGAAGCCGGAGCAGGTGATCGACGTGGTCAATAAGTACCTCGGCGAGATGTCAGAGGCAATACTCGCCCAGGAAGGCACGATCGTCGCCTACATGGGTGACGGGATCATGGCTGTCTTCGGCGCGCCGCTGGAACAGGAAGATCACGCTGACCGAGCGCTCCGTGCGGCCCGAGCGATGCTTGACGTCCACCTCCCCCGGTTTAGCGAGTGGATGAAGCAGCAGGGCCTTGGCGAAGGTTTCCAGATGGGGATCGGACTTAACAGCGGCGGCGTTATCTCAGGCAACGTCGGTTCCGAAAGACGGCTCGAATATACGGCTCTCGGCGACACGACAAACACGGCCGCCCGCCTCGAAGGGATGACGAAAGGAACGCCGCATCAGCTGTACTGCTCGCAGAGCACAAAGGAGATGCTCCTTAGGCCGCCCGATGACCTCGTATTCGTTGACAAAGTCGACGTCCGCGGGCGAGAGCAACCACTCGGCGTCTGGTCGTTCGATGATGCCTAGGCACGCCCGCGGACGCTGATAGCTTTCCCGTAGTGACCGACCAAGATGAAACAAAAAAGCTGGCTGTCAAGGACGGCTCGCGCGCGACGCACTGGGTAACGGCTCGCAGACGCCTGCCCTGGCTTCTAGTCGGGATCGCAGTTGTTCCGATGGTCATCGCATCGGCCTTCTCGTTCTTCGTGACCGCCGACATCGTCACTCAAGGCGCCGGCGAGAGGGTCAGAGCAGACGCAGTTAGTTCGATAATTGGAGTTGAGACGGAGCTAGATCGAACCAACGATGAGACTGCATCGCTCGCGACCAGCAGCCCCGTTCAGTCGATGGGCTCGGAGTCGGCCGAACGGTTAACGATCGAGGTCAACACCTACGACCCGCTCTACCGGCAGATGATCTTGGTTGGCACCAACCGACGCGTCGTCGCCATCGCCAGACGCCCACCTGGCTCAACGAAGGCGATCCCCGTCAAGAATTACAAAGGAAAGCTGATCGGAGAGCAGAGCTGGTTTGACCTTGCGCTGCGCGCCGGCCGCAACGGCAAAAACGAGCCGATCGTCCAAACCGTCGAAAGCCGCCCGCTGATCGGCGAACTCGAAGGAAACGGGACGGCGCCAGACGCGCCCGTAAGTGCGATGCCGGTGATGCGCGACGGCAAGGTGGTCGGAGTCGTTGCCGTTTTCCTCAACTGGGCTGCTTTCGGCGAGCTTGCAGACGTGGCTCTGAAAGACCGTTCCAATCGCACAGCGGCGGGCTCACAAGAGACGGCGATGACCTCTGGGCTTAGCGCCTACATGTTCGACGCGGACGGAAAGCTCCTCTTCGCACCCGGCAAGCGGCAGGTATCCGACGAGCCCGCAAGTGATGCGGCGATCACTGAGATCGTCGCAAAGGACATTCCCGGTTACGAAACCGAGGTGCCTACAAGCTCGGTCGTTAAGCAGGGAACGATTGTCGGTTTTGCGCCGATGAGTGAAAAGATCGGCACCCCGGCCCTCGACTGGACGGCGGTTGTTACACAACCGAAGAGCGAAGCTCTCGCGCCGACACAGCGGCTGCGCACAACGCTGCTGATATCGACGATCATCGTCGCGCTGCTCGCGAGCCTGCTCGCGCTAGCAGTCAGCCGTACGCTCACTCGCCGCGCCGAACGGCTGCGAGCGAGTGCGGCCGAAGTCGAAGCTGGCGCTGAGGCGATGCGCACGAGCGCAGAGGAAAGCCGAGACAGAGCTAGTCGCACCGAGGAGAGCGCGCAGGAGCAGCTCAGTGCGATGGAAGAAATGAGCGCTCTGGTCGCCGAAATGCGCGACACAGGCAACCGCATCGCTGAGAGCGCAGCAGCCGTCGCAGCGCGGGCTGGAAATGCTTCGAGCGCTGGCGAGGAAGGTCAGCGCGCCGCTTCTGAGGTTGACGCAACGATGATCGAAATAGATGAGCGCGTTAGCGGCATCGGCCAAGAGATCGCCAACCTTGCAACGCAAACCGATCAGATCGGCGAGATCGTGCAGACCGTGAGCAGCATCGCCGATCAGTCCAACTTGCTTGCATTCAACGCGACGATTGAGGCTGCAAAAGCGGGGGAACACGGAGCCGGCTTCGCGGTCGTCGCCGAGGAGGTGCGGACGTTAGCGGAGCGATCGAAGCGCGCAACGGGGCAGATCCGCTCGATTCTGGCCGAGATTGACAAAGCCACGCGCTCTGCAGAGCGCTCTTCCGAACAAGGAATCGAATCGGTCCGCAACGGCCGCCGGCGAGCGCAACGAGCAGCGTTGACGATCGACGAACTTGCCACCGCCAATAAAGACGCTGAAACTGCCACCCGCGGCATTACAGAAGCCGCGCCCGCTCAGGTCGACAGAGTCGCCAAGCTCGGCAAAGCGACCGGACTTGCGGCCGAACGAGCGGAGGACCTGCGCAGCGACTCGCACGAATCCTCCAAGTCAGCAGCGGAACTTGATCGCCTCGCTGAGCGCCTGCGCGAGCTAGCAGCGACGCTGACCAGCGAGTGAGCTAATGGCCGGCGACGAGCCAAAGCTGCTCGAACTTCTGCCCGAAGGCCGTGCCCTGCTGCAGGATGCCCTGATTCAGATCGTCACCGGGGGCCACATTGCGCCACTGCCGTCGGCTGGGAAAGGCTGGGCCGGCGTGGCCAATCTCCGCGGCAATCTGATCGGCGTCGTCGACCTTGGGTTCTTGCTCGGATTCGGGCCGACTGTTGGCGGTCTCCTCGTCGCAGTAAACGGACATGACCTGCAATACGGACTGCTCTGCGAAGGGATCAGCGGACCACGCGAGCTGCCGGCCCCAGACGAACTGCCCGATGAGCCTGGCGCCACCGACCCAGACTGGCTCCGCCCGTCGCCACCGGGTGAGCCGCGCGTGATCGACACCAATCTCCTGCTCGAAGACCCTCGGCTGGGGGCTGACCTGTGAGCAAAGCATTCCGTCCCGACAGTGACCTGACGCGCGAGCTACTCGCGATCTTCGCTGGCGAAGCACGCGACGAACTCGACGCGATCTCGACCGCGCTAGGCGCGCTCGAGGCTGATGCCGACGGGGCAATCAGCGCGGGCCGGGTGGAGGAGATGATGCGAGCGGCGCACAGCCTTAAAGGTGGTGCTCGTGCGGTCGAGCTGGAACCGGTAGACCGAATCGCTCATGCGCTTGAAACGCTGCTCACTGGCGCTGCCGAGCGCCGCGACTTTGGCGGTGAGACTGCAGACCTCAGCTACCGCGCGATCGACGCAATCGACGCGATCGTCGCTGCAGCAAGTGGCGGGCCGGCGGCCGATGTGAACGTCGCCGCGCTCTGCGAAGAGCTTGCCGCCGAGCAGGATGACGACGGCGATGAGCCTGATCAGAAGCCGGTAGCTGACGAGCCGAAGCCCGCCGACCCAGAACCGGCGGAGCAAGCGACCGGCGCCAGCGGCAGGCCGGCGGCAAGCCAGGACGCAACAGTTCGAGTCTCGGTCGCCAAGCTCGACAGCTTGATCGGCGCCGTACGCGAACTGGAGAGCGCCCGCGTCGGAATCGAACATGCCGCCGAGCAACTGACGGCCGTCGCTGAAGCTGCGGATCTGGAGGCGCGCGAATATGACGCGCGCGCGGGCGCAATTCGCGACGCTACCGAGCAGCCGCTGGCGCGGCTCCAACGAGCAACGCGCGAGCTGTCGGAGGACATCTCGCGAGCACGCACGGTGCCGCTGTCGCTGGCCTTCGATCCACTTGCGCGCGTGGTGCGCGATCTTGCCCGCGACCTCGGCCGCGAAGTTCAGCTGGAAATTTCAGGCGGCAGCATTGACGTTGATCGCGCCGTGCTTGAGGTGATCCGGCCAGCACTAGTCCACCTAATCCGCAACGCGGTTGACCACGGGATTGAAGCACCAGCTACACGAGCGGCGGCAGGCAAACCGGAGCAAGGCAAAATCACTGTTTCAGCTAGAGCGCGAGGTTCGCAGCTCACGATCGAGATGGCCGACGACGGCAGCGGGATTGACGGCGAGCGCGTCAAATCGCGGGCGCGCGAGCTCGGGCTGCTGGACGAGCGTGCGGCGGCGAGCATTGAGTACGAGGAGCTGATCCGCTTTGTCCTGAAGCCGGCGTTCTCGACCCGCGAGACCGTCAGCGAGATCTCCGGCCGTGGCGTCGGCCTCGACGCGGTCTTCGAGGGGCTTGCCGCCTTTCAAGGCTCAGTTGACATTTCAAGTTCACTAGGGGTCGGAACCACGATCACGCTGCGCAGCCCGCTGGCAATCGCGGCGATCGACTGCCTGGTCGCCGAACTAGGTGATGACCCAATTGGCATTGTCCTGAGCGACGCGGTCCGCATTGTCTCGCTCGAGGGGCAGCCCGATGACGCGACAGCGATCGAGCTTGACGGAAGGCGAGTACCGCTCGTCAGCCCCGATGTTACGGCCGAGCTAGCGCCCGCAGGCCACGAACGAGCTCGTTTTGCAATAGCGCTCGAACAAGACGCGCGCCTAGTGGCACTGCCAGTCAATGAGATTCGCTCAGTGCTACGACTGGGGACGATGCCGCTGCCCAAGCCGCTACCGGCGACGGATCTAATTCGCAGCGCAGCGATTCTCCCAGGTGGCGAGGTGCTGCGGATGGTCGATGCGAGAGCGATGATCGCGACGCTGCCGCCCGCTGCCCGTGTCCTAATTGCCGAGGATTCAGCTACGCAGCGCGAGCGAGCTCGGCGGGCACTAACGCGAGCGGGGTACATCGTCGAGGTTGCCGAAGACGGCCGCACCGCGCTTGAGGCACTAACCGATAGTGAATTCGACGCGTTGTTATCGGACTACGAGATGCCCGAGATGAACGGGCTAGAGCTGATCGCCGCGGTCCGCGGCTCCGAGCAGCTAGCGGGCTTGTCAATCGTGCTCTGGAGCGCCAGCGATGACGCATCACTCGCCTTTCAAGCTTCAGACGCTGGAGCCGATGCGTTTCTAGAGAAGGGCGACGACGCTGAGCCCGCGATGCTCGAAAGCCTTCAGCGGCTACTCAGCGAGCGACAAGCGCGCGAATCTCATCGAGGTGCTCAGTAGCTTCGGAGCGGCCGATTGCGACGCCCTTGTCGATCTCGCCGAAGGCCAGCATCTTGAGCGAAGAGACACTCGGCTCGAGCAGCAGCTCGGCGCGCGACGTAACCCGGCTACCGGCCGCCGCTGATCCGAGCATCACCGAACGCATCAGCGTCTCGCCAAGCGCCGGTAGAGAAGGATGACCATCCTCGTCTGTGGGCGGCTCGAATCGCCCGCCTACCTCAATCGCAATCACCGGGCCCTCATCCATGTCGGCCATCACGTCAACAGGAAGGTTGCGAATAAGCCCTCCGTCAACCAGCAGTCTGCCGCTGCTTCTGCCGGGCGGTAGGATCGCCGGAATTCGGGCGGTTGACATGGCAGCTTCGGCAACCGAGCCGCGGCGCTGAACCACCATCTCTGCAGCTACGAGATCGGCGGCGATCGTGAATAGGTCAACTGGCAGAGTCTCGATCTGCTGATCGCCAAATACGCCGCGCATCGTCTCCAAAGCGACCTCGACCTTTGCCACCGCACTTCGTGGCGGCATCTGATACCGGTGCCGGACGCGTGGCGCAAAGAAGCTCTTAACGGCGCGGCGCCGGTCGGCAGCGCTCAGTTGATACGCGAACGTTGACGCGACGATGCCCCCCATGCTGGTTCCGCCGACGCGGTCCACCACGATGCCGTTCTCTTCGAGCACCTCCAAAACTCCAAGGTGAGCGAGACCACGTGCACCGCCGCCACCGAGTACGAGACCGAGCGACGTGCCGGTGAGACGACGAGCCAGGCGCCCAAGGTCTGCGTTGCGGTTAGCGCCAGCACGAACGCGGTGCCGGGCCCGCGGCCGCAGCCGGTCGATCCACATGTTGGCGATCGACGCAGGGTGGTCTTCGCCAAGGAGCACTAGGTCACATCCGCGCAAACGTGGCATTGTGCGCTCGTCCGGAGGTCTTTGCGGCGGTGCCAGGCAGACCAGCCTGTCGGCCTGACGCACGCAGAAACGCCGCCACGCCGAATTCGTGTGCTGAGAGACGAGGACGACCCGGTCGTGTCGCTGCTCAAGCTCGTCCAGCTGCCTCCCCCATTCGACTGCGTCACCGCTTTCGGCGGTGTCGCGGCCGAGCAGCGCGACGTCGTCGCGCGGATCGAAGGCCGCCACGACAGCTTCGGCAATCACGTCGCTGTTCATACCCTCAACTAGCGGCACGATCGTTAGAGTCTTGTTCTGTGGGGCGTCTTCCGGGAAGCCGCCGCTGACCTGCAGCTGACGCCCGAGGGCGGACGCCAGCGCGCGCGCGAACGCAGGCTCAGCATCGATCAGGTTGTTGAAGTCCTCGTAACTTAGGCGCAGCAAACTGCTGTCTCTGCTCGCGCGCACGGAAGCTGAACGCGGATCGCCAGTGACCAGCGCGAGCTCACCAACGGTTGCGCCGCGGCCCAACACGCGCAGAACGCGCAATTGGCTGTCATCCTCGGGCGCAACGCCCTCCTGCTCACCGAGTACAACCTCAAGCCGCCCCGCGTCGACGATGTAGAGCGCGTCGGCGGGATCTCCCTTGCGCATCAGCCATTCGCCCGAATCAATCGTCATCTCAGTGAGGCGCTCGCGCACGAGCTCGTTCGTCGCTGGAGGCAGGTGCGTAAAGAGCTGGCTGGCGCGCAGTAGCTCAGCGGTGTGATCGGAGGAACTCATCGTTTGCGAGTTTACGATGAAGCCACCGCGCCCCGCGTCGGCGCGATAGATTTACGCTATGACCGACTCAACCTCACCCCCCAGCTTCGAACGACTCGAAGCTGCCGATGTGGCAAACCTCGGCGGAGGGATCAGCCACCTAGTGATCGGGCTTTGCCGCCTCGCGACGCGAGAGGATGGCTCAGTTCCGAGCTTCGAAGAGTTGCGCGAGCTCGTCAACGAGCGTCTTGGGCGCTCGCCGCGCTTCCGTCAGTTTCCATACTCGCCAGACGGCGCTTCCGGCCAACCTGTGTGGGCCGACGACCAAGATTTTGATCTCGATGACCACGTAATCCTGGAGCCGTCGGACGCTCCTGCAGACCGTCATCGGCTTGACGAGCTACTCGCCGACTGGATGACCACACCGATCGACGAATCGAAGCCGCTTTGGATAGTGAAATATGTCCCGACCGATGACGGCGTGGCTCTGCTGGTCAAATCCAGTCACGCGTTGGCCGATGGGCTCGGTTCGATCGCGCTGTTCGCGATGTTGCTCTTCGATGTCACGGTCGAGCCGCAACGCGACGAACCCAGCGCATGGGTCCCGACACCACTGCCGGCTGCCAAAGATCTCGGTGAAAGTGACACCGCCGATGAGACCGGTGGCAACAACTTCGTCGAGCGTGCGACCTCGATGCTGACGAACCCCAGCCAACTCCGCGAGGCTGCCACGAGCAGCGCCGCAATTGGTACATACCTGCTGCGCAAGAGCCGGGAGCAGATGCCCACGAGCCCGATCGCCAGCGGCAGCGGAGCGCCACTGGAGCTCCGCACGCTCGAATATCCGCTCGATCGATTGAAGCTGCTGGGCCGCGGACTGGGTACCGGCGCAACTATGAACGATGTGATCCTCGGTCTTGTTGCGGGCGGACTTCGGCAATGGCTGATTGAGAACGGCGAACCGCTCGAAGACGTTGCCGTGCGCGTACCCGTCGCGATGAAGAAGGTGCGCGAGGAAGGCGATGGCGGCAACCCCGGGGTGGCGCCGATGATCGTTCCACTACCCGTTGCCGTCGAGGACCCGGTTCGTCGCGTGCGATTGGTGCGAGAGCGAACCGAATCAATCAAAGCGGCCGGTGAACCGGGCTATAACTTGGCGGTCCGCAAACTGGTTCAGGGCGCGCCGTCAGCAGTGCGCGACCGAGCGCTGCCGCTGATCACTGGGAACGGCCAAGCGAACGTCGCGATCCACAACCTCCCCGGCCCACCAATCAAACTCTTCGTGCTCGGGGCGCCGACCACGTCGTTCCATAGCTTCACTCTGCCACGAGCCGGCCTTGCTCTCCATGTGAACGTCGTCTCTGTCGGCGGCGTTGTCTCAATCGGCCTAGCTGGCGATGTCAGCGTCATGAAGAGCCTCGACTCGTTCGTGCGCGGATTTGACGAAACCGAGAAAGCGCTCGCCGGCGGCGTAGGCAAGTTGGATCTCGTCAGGCGCGTGCCGGTCTTCTCGCCGCTCGACGACGACGTGCAGGAAGACCTCGCCTCGCGGATGAGCGAGCGGGAAGTGAAAAGCGGCGAGGCAATCACGACTCAGGGCGAGCAGGGCGACGAGTTCTTCCTAATCGTCGAAGGAACTTTCGAGGCCAGTGCTGATGGAACAAGGCTGCGCGAGATGACCGCTGGCGACTCATTCGGTGAGATTGCCCTCCTGCGCGAAACCGAGCGCACCGCAACCGTGACAGCAACTTCTGACAGCCTCGTGATGGTGCTGAGCCGCGATGCGTTTCTCGAAGCCGTCGCCGCCGATCCAACCAGCATGGTCGTCGCCGATGCGATCATCAGCACACGCCTTGGTGACCTTGGGCGCTACAAAGTTCTCGGCGACGGAGAGCGCTAACCGCGAGGATCTGGGATCCGTGTGCTGATCAGCTCCAACAGCTGCCCAGCTGAGTCAGAAGCTTCGGCCGCATCCGTGTCGAGGCGGATGTCCGGATCTACGGGCTCTTCATAGACCGAGTCAACACCAGTGAATCCAGAGATCTCACCCGCGCGAGCGCGGGCGTAGTGACCCTTAGGATCGCGCTTCTCGCATAGCTCGACGGCCGCGTCGACGAATACCTCGATGAACGGAAGACCATCCTGCTCGTGAGTCTCGCGGGCGGCCGCCCGGCTGCCCGATTCAGGCGAAACGACGCTGACGAGCACGATGAACCCGGCGTCGGCGAAAAGTCGGGCAACCTCGGCGGTACGCCGCACGTTCTCCGCCCGGTCTGGGTCGCTGAAGCCTAGGTTGCTATTCAGACCGTGGCGCAAGTTGTCGCCGTCGAGCAGATAAGCAGGACGGCCGGAGGCCACCAAGTGCTCCTGAACCAATTCCGCGATAGTCGTCTTGCCGGCGCCGGGGAGGCCCGTCAGCCAAACTGTCGCGCCTGCATGGCCGAGCGCTTCGCGCCGGGTTTGGCGCGACGTACGCGGCTCTTGCCAGACGACGTTTGTCGCCTCACGTTCAGAGCGCCGCTCGTCGCTGTGGAGAACCATTCCGGCAGCAACAGTGTCGCCGCTGGCTTGGTCGATCAAGATAAAGGCTCCGGTTCGCCGATTAACTCGGTAAGGGTCAACGCAGATCGGTGATGTCGTTGCGATCGCGATCACTCCCAAGTCATTCAGCTCAAGCGATGGCGGGCCGACTTCGGCGCCGAGAGTGTCGAGTTCAATTTTGTGCACGAGTTCATCAACTCGCGCCGGAACGGTCTTCGTCGTGTGCTTGAGCAAGAGTCGCGCACCAGCGACTAGCGGTTGCTCCGACATCCAGCAGACTCGTGCCGTCAACTGCTCCGTCACGCTCGCGCGGTTGCCTGGCTGACAGAGCATGTCACCGCGGCTAACGTCCAGCTCATCGGTGAGCCGCACTGCGACGGCCATTGGCGGCCACGCTTCATCGAGCTCGCCGCCGAGCGTTTCAATCGAGGCGATGTGAGAGCGCTCTCCGGAGGGGAGCACGACGACCTCATCACCCGGGCGCATAATCCCGGCCGCCACCTGGCCGGTAAGTGCTCTCGCGCTAACGCCGTCGGATCCGCCCCCGCCTCGGATCACGCTTTGAACCGGGAAGCGGTAGTCGGTGAAGTTGCGGTCGGCAACGACCGAGACATTTTCCAGTTTATGGAGCAGGGTCGGCCCTGAATACCACGCCAAATCGGCAGAGCGATCGACGACATTCGCGCCGCCGAGTGCGTCGATTGGAATGAACGTCACCTGTGGAATCTCAAGTCGCTCAACCCACGGCGTTAGCTCAGCAACAACAGCATCGAAGCGCTCTTGCTGAAAGCCGACTAGATCCATCTTGTTGACTGCGACGATCAGGTGGGGAATCCGCAACATCGACACGATCGCGGCGTGGCGGCGGAACTGTTCGACAGCGCCGGTGGGCGCTTCCACGAGGAGCAGTGCGACGTCGCTGTTTGACGCGCCGGTAACCATGTTTCGCGTGTAGGTGACGTGACCGGGCGTATCGGCAACGATGAACGCGCGCTGTGGTGTCGAGAAGTAGCGGTAGGCGACATCGATCGTTATCCCCTGCTCGCGCTCGGCGCGCAGCCCGTCAGTTATCAGCGAAAGGTCGAGGCCCGTCTCACCGCGGTCGATACTCGTCTTCTCGAGCGCCTCAATCTGATCCGACAGCAGCAGTTTGGCGTCGAAGAGCAAACGGCCAATTAGCGTGCTTTTACCGGAGTCCACAGAGCCGGCTACTAGCAGCCTCAGCAGGTCGCCGTCCTCGACTGGCAAGGTGCCTAACGATGGCATTATCGCGCTCTTCATTAGAAGTACCCCGTCCGCTTGCGATCTTCCATTGCGGCTTCGGTTGCGCGATCGTCAGCTCGCGTCTCACCCCGCTCGGTCTTCGTCGAGGCCGAAATCTCGGCCACAACTTCGGGGATCGTCGCTGCCAGCGACTCGACCGCGCCGGTGCACGTCATGTCGCCGACCGTGCGGTAGCGAACGGTCGCGTCGAAGGGAACTTCACCGTCGAAGAGCTCGAGAAACTCGGAGGCTGCAAGCAGCATGCCGTCGCGCTCTATGACCTGACGCTGATGAGCGAAGTAGATCGAGGGCAGTGGTAACGCTTCAGCGTCGATATAGCGCCAGACGTCGAGCTCGGTCCAGTTTGAGATTGGGAAGGCGCGGATGCTCTCCCCCTTGCGAATTTGCCCGTTGTAGAGGCTCCATAGCTCTGGCCGCTGCGACCGCGGCTCCCACTGCCCGTTGCGATCACGAAATGAGAAGACGCGCTCCTTGGCGCGAGCGCGCTCTTCATCGCGGCGTGCGCCACCGATTGCAGCATCGAAGCGATGTTCGGCGAGTGCGTCGAGCAGCGTTACGGTCTGAAGCTGGTTGCGCGAAGCACCCGGCCCGGTCTCGTCGACCACTCTGCCGGCGGCAATCGAATCCTCAACCGACGCGACTATCAGACGTTCACCGAGACTCTCAACCAGCTCGTCCCGGTAGCTCACTACCTCGGGGAAGTTATGCCCCGTGTCAACGTGCATGACCGGAAACGGGAAGCGGCCGGGCCGGAACGCCTTCTCTGCGATCCGAAGCAGCACGAGCGAGTCCTTTCCTCCAGAGAAGAGCAGTACCGGACGCTCGAGCTCGGCGGCGACCTCGCGCATGATTGTGATCGCCTCTGCTTCGAGTAGGGCGATGCGATCTAGCTCTCGTCTCATGGCTTCAGGAGTAAGTGGTCCTAGGGATCGGCACCGACCGCTAGCTGAAAGTGTACCGACGCCGAGCTCACGACGTGGGCGCTAGCGCGCTCGCGCTACGATCGGCGCAATGGCACCGCCGGTCGACGCATATCTCTGCTCTTACCCGAAGAGCGGCCGCACTTGGATGCGCTTCGCGCTCGCCAACCTGATCGATGAGTTCTACGGGCTCGACCTGGATCTCGACATGGAAAACATGTTCGGCCTTATTCCAAACGATGATGGCCGCAAGAACACTCAGCCGTGGAAGACGCTTGAGAGCTACCGCTTCGCTGAGCGCAGCGATGTTCCGATGATCGCGATGAGCCACCGCAGATGGGATCAGCGCTTTGACTCTCTCCCGATCGTTCTGCTGATGCGCACGCCGGCCGACTCTCTCGTATCGCGCTACTACCACATGTCACGACACGCTGGCCAGTTCAAAGACGGCATCGATCAGTTCGCCCATGACCCGCGCTATGGGATTCCTTCCTTGGTTGAGTACTTCGCTTCTTGGGAACCTCATTCGGAGGACCAAAACGTCGTCGCCGTCACCTATGAGCAGCTCCGATCGGAGCCACTCGAACCGTTCGGCCGAATTGTTGCGCAGATGGGGATCGACGCCACGCCGGACCAGCTAGCGCGGGCGCTGGAGATGAGCAGTGTCGACCGAATGCGCGAGGTCGAGCGCAAGAGCGGCGTCGGCCAGCCAAATAATTATGACCGCAGCGACCCGCAGGCAATGCGCGTTCGATCGGCGCGAGTCGGTGGCTGGCGGGAAGAGCTAAGCCAGCAAACCAGCGACGACTTAGTCGAAGCCTTCTCCCGCTCCGAGGCGGCCACAGCGCTGCTCCAGCGGTACTCGATTGCTCCTCAGTTGGCGTCTAACTAAGCGGCAGCCGAGGCAGCGTCTGAGCCAGCCGCTGACTGGCCGGATTTGGCCGGCGGGGCGCCCGGGTCCTTGAACATCCTCATCGCCCAGGCAAGCAGCAGCGCAGCTAGCACGATCGCGGCGCCTATGAACGACGCCGTCGCCATGCCGTCGGCGAGGGCCTGCTGCCCGCTGTCGAGAGCGGCTTGCGGCAGGTTGCTCGACTTTGCGGGGTGCTGAACCTGACTGTAAATCTCGTTCGCCGAATAACCTGCCGTCGCAGTGATCCCAGCTAGGACGAGCGCGTTCGTGATGCCACCAAGAACGATCGATCCAACCGTGTTACCAGCCTGCGCCGAGACGGTCATCGTGCCGGAAATCATCCCGCGCTGAAGCTCGTCGGCGTCGGTAATCGCATGAACGTTTACCGGCGTCGTTGCCATATTGACGGCGATACCGAGAATAAACATCGGAATAACGATCGCCACGTAACTCTCCCAAGTGAGCGCAAAGCCGAGCAGGATTAGGCAGCCGACGACACCGATAAACCCAGCCACTGTTGGCTTCCGCCAGCCGATCTTGTCTTTTAGCCGGCCGGAGACTAGGCCACCGATCGCGATGCCGGCAATCCCGGGGAGGATCGCTAGTCCGGCCGTGGCCGGGGTCATCCCCAGCACGCTCTGGAAGTAGATCCCCGAGTAGATGAAGATCCAGATCAGCGGTATCCGCACGAAGAAGATCAACCAGAGCCCCGATCGCAGCGACGGTCGCTTCAGCAATGCCCAGTCGACAAGCCGCTTGCGGCCAGCGTCAATGCCCTCCCCTGCCTCCCTGAGGTAAACGCGCACAAGCAGCAGAAGTGGGACCAGAATCAACGGATTGATGTAGAAGATCCAGCGCCAATCGACGTATTCGACGATCACGCCACCTAGCAGCGGCCCGGCGGCCAGCCCGACGGAGCTCACAGCGGCGTAGATGCCGAACGCGGTTCCTGTTTTGCCCGGTGGCGCGACACGCGTGACCAGCGCCTGAATGCAGGGCATCAGAACTGCTGCGCCGAGGCCCTGGACTGCGCGACCGGCGATTATCAACGTCTCGTCACCAGCGATGGCGCACATCAAGCTGCCGAGCGAAAAAGTGAGTAGCCCGAGGTTGAGGCCTCGGATCTGGCCGATGCGGTCGCCGAGCATCCCTCCCGGGATCAGCATCACAGTGAAAGAGATCAAGTAGGCATTGACAACCCACTGACCGGCCGCCGGGCTCAGCTCAAGATCGTTTTCGACGGTCGGCAGCGCAACGCTGATGATTGTCAGGTCGATCGCCGTAACGAGACTTGCCATCGCCAAAACGAAGATTGAAACCTTCCAACCGCGCTTCGAGAGTTGGTTCGAATTGCCGCCATCGGCGACCGCTGATGCTGATTCAGTATCCATGTGCGCGCAGCGTATCGCCAAGCTCGACGTCGAGCGCTGCGAGTTCATCGTCGCTGAAGTTTTCCCGCCAACCACCGGGCGAGGCGCGCCGGATCGCCTTGCCAGCGCCTTTCTTCGCCTCCGGCACGTTGGCGTGGGATTCCGCGCCGACAATCGCTTCAACCTCGGCGCTGTCACCACCAAGTCCTAAGAACGCGAGCAGCTCTGAGATCACCCTCTGGGGCTGATCGAGCAACTCCTCGTATCGAATAAGGAGTCGACGTTCAGAAGGCTGCGATTCATAGGCCGCTGCCACAGCTTCGGTCCGGAAGCGCCATACCGCAGCCTGCCAGCGGATAAAGGCAATCCGGTTCGCATCGGTGACCGCATAGGCACCGTCTTCCGAGGCCCAGCTACCGGCGGAGTAGGCATCGAGCCAAGAGTCGACTACGTCGCGTCCGTCGCGCAGCAGGAAAACAAGGCGGGCGCTGGGATCGAGCGCCAGCAGTTCGGAGGCCATCTGCGAGCCTCCCGGCTCCTTGATTACGACTCGCGGATTGCGCTCGCGCCAGTCAGGTTGTTCTTGATCAAGCTGCGCCTGCAGCCGAAGCTGAAAGAACTCCGCCAGCGCCGGCCGCCACAGCTCTGCGTAGCGATCGTTAAAGAAGTAATCGGCGCGGTCGCGCTTGATCTCCATGAAGGTCGTCAGCGGCGGCGGTTGCTCAGTATCCCAAGCTAGCGCGATCGGGCGCCAAAGCCCGAGATGATGGCCGAGGCCCGTTTCATCAATCCCGACAACATCGGCGTGACGGTTGAGCATTCTCAGCAGCCAGGTCGATCCGCTGCGTGAGGATCCAAAGATCCAAGTTAGGTCGGGGAGCGTCATACGATCAGGAACCTTAGCCAGCATCAGATCTCCTTCACATTGCCCGCCGCGCGCGTGGTAGCGTCCGCCCGCGATCGGCGAACTGCGCCGTCATGGACTTGGGAGAGAATAATGCTGATGAACCGCTCTGTTGTTATCGCCTTTGCGATCGGCGCAATGTCGCTGATCCCCGTCGCCAGCGCCACAGCGGCTGCTTGCGATCCGCTTGACACGCGCGCATGCATGCTGCCGTTCCCAAGCAACTTCAACACGGTCGCCCAGAAAGGCTCCGACACCGGCCTGCGGCTGAACTTCAGCGCCAGCCAGTTCCCGAAGAATGAGAAGGGCAAGCCCGGCTTCCCGCCGGAGCTAAACCGCAATGACGGCTTCAGCCCGGGCAGCGCGCTGCTGACCTACGTTCCCGGGATCGACCTGGCCGCCACCGGCGCCGCCCCGATCACCGACATCGCCCAGTACTCGAAGGCCAACGCTCCGATCGTCGTAATTGACGCCAAGACCGGCCAGCGCCAGCCGATCTGGGCGGAGCTCGACACCAACGCCGACGCAATCAGCGAAGCGAAGGGGCAGCTGCTGATGATCCACCCGGCGAAGAACTTCCTTGAAGGTCACACCTACATCGTCGCGCTGCGCGATCTCAAGAACAGCAAGAAGAAGACGATCCCTGCAGGCGCCGCCTTCGCCTCACTGCGCAACGGCAAGCCGGTCTCCTCAGTAAAGGGACGCCGTGCAAGCTACGAGAAGATCTTTAAGACGCTCGCGAAGGCGAAGATCCGCCGCTCCTCGCTCTATCTGGCGTGGGACTTCACGATCGCCAGCGAGCGCAACCTCTCGGAGCGCGCGCTCTCGATGCGCAACCGCTCGTTTGCTGCGCTCGGCGACACCAACCTCGCCGACGGCAAGGTTGTCGGAAAGGCGCCTGCTTACAAGATCGACAAGGTCGAGGATTACTCGACTGCCCAGAGCACGCGGATCGCGCGCCAGATCACCGGCCACGTGACCGTCCCTTGCTACCTCACAAAAGCCTGCGCGCCCGGCGGCAAGATGGGCTATGCGAAATCAAAGAAGGGCAAGTTCGATTCGATCCCCAACCAGCAGGGCACGATGGAGGCGTTCTTCATCTGCCGCATCCCGCGCACTGCGATGACGACTCCAGCTCGCCCATCGCTCTACGGCCACGGCCTGCTCGGCTCTCCCGGCGAGATTGGTGCCGGCAACGTTGACGACATGGCAAGCGAACACAACATGATCTTCTGCGCCACGCCGGAGATCGGAATGGCCGACGAGGACGTTCCAAACGCGATCGCGCTGCTTGGCGACATGTCGCAGTTCAGCTCGATGGCAGACCGCCTGCAGCAGGGCCTACTCAACGAACTGATCCTCGGCCGTCTGATGATCAACCCGTCGGGCTTCGCGGCCGCTGAGGCGTTCAAGAGCGCGTCGACATCGCAGTCGGCGATCGACACCAGCGCGCTCTACTACGACTCGAACAGCCAAGGTGCCATTCTCGGTGGCGCGCTGACTGCGCTCTCGCCTGACTTCACGCGCGCCGTGCTTGGCGTCGGTGGAATGAACTACAGCCTGCTGCTGCCGCGCAGCGTCGACTTCGACACCTACGAGCTGATCTTCAAGCCCGCTTACAAGAGCCGTCTCGACCGGATGCTGCTGCTTTCGGCGATCCAGAACCTTTGGGATCGCGGCGAGACGAATGGTTACGGACAGCACGTAACGAACAAGCCGCTGCCGGGAACGCCGAAGCACAACGTGCTGCTGCACGTCGCACTCGGCGACCACCAGGTGGCTCAGGTTTCGGCAGAGAACGAGGCCAGGACGCTAGGCCTTGTCGGCCGGCGCCCTGCCTACGACGCAGGCCGCTCGTTTGACAAGACGCCACTTTGGAACATTCCGTCGCTGAGCAGCGCCAACGCCGGCGGCTCCGGGCTTGTGATCTGGGACAGCGGCCCGTGCCGAATCGGCACTGTCTTCGCAACCTGCCTTGACAACGACGCTTTCGAAAAGCTCGGCGGCGTCGGCAACCCGGTCGCGCCGATCGGTGATCTTGCGCCGCGGCTCGGGCGTGACCCACACAGCCGCCCACGCTCGACGCCGCAGGCGCGCCAGCAGAAGTCAGACTTCCTCAAGCCAAGCGGCAGGATCACCGATGTCTGCCCTGCCGCCAGCGCCTGCCACAGCGTCGGCTGGGACTACTAACCGCAAGCGGCGCAGAAGCTAGCGCCGCCGCTCACGACTGAGCGGCGGCGAGCGCTTCAGCGGGCTCGTGCCGGAGCTCCCACTTATCGAGCGCGGCGCGCAACACGAAGCCGATTGCAGCGCCGAAGATCGCCAGCGCGGCGGCGTTCCCCGCGCCAGCGCTGGTCGCGAGCATCAGCGCAAGGGCAGCGGCCGTGAACGGCGCCCGCAGCGCTGCAGTGACGGCGGCGGCGACCGCGGCTACAACAAGACCTGTGAGCGATGCGACGGGGAAGATCAGCGTGCCACCGACGGCGACTGCGACACCGAGGAAGACGGCGGGGAAGATTGGTCCACCGCGGTAGCCGGCGCCGAGCGCGCCTCCATAGGCGACCAGTTTGGCGACGATGATCAGCGCGACGGCGCCGATCGAGGTTTCAGCGAGAATCTCGCCCATTCCCATCTGGCCGCTGAAGAGGACGAGGTTTATCGATCCGCCAGTGATCTCACGGACGGCGAGAGCGAGGCCCGATGTAATCAGCGCAACGGCAACCAAAACAAGCGGCGGATTGCTGCGTGCCATCAGCGCAACGCGCTCGCCAAGCTTGCGAGCGGCCAACGTAACGAGCGCCGCTACTACGCCAACGGCGAGCGCGACGAGCAGGTCGGTGATCGACATTGAGGTGAAATCCGGCAGGCCCGGCACAGCCAAAGTTTCGCTGCCAAGGCCCGTCCAGCCGCCAACTCCCGTCTCACAAACATAGGCAACGCCGAGGGCAACGAAACCAGGCATCAGCGCTGCAACTGGGATCATTCCCAGCGCAGCAAACTCGGCCAGCATCAGTACGACGACGATCGGGTTGCCGAAAATCGCTGCGATCGCCGCCAGCGCCGTCATCAGCATGCCGAACTTCATCACCGTGTCCGGCTGACGGCGCAGGACCAAGGCGCCCGCCGCCGTGCCGCAAGCCAGCAGCGGCGCTTCGGGCCCGAGCACGAGGCCGAAGATCAGTGTGCCGGCCGCGGCGAGAATGACCGAGCCAAAGGTTGCCGGGGTGACGTCGAAGTGAAGCCCTTCAAGTGGGCCTTGATCTGTTTTGCCGGGAAGTCGCCAGGCGGCCATCACGAGCGATGCCCCAATCAGCGGCAGCAGCACGACGAGCCACCAAGCCGGTTCGGTCATGCCGAGCGCTTTCGGCAGGTCCTCCCAAACAGCGTTAATCAGCTGTTCTTCAAGGAATAGGAACACGGTCGCGACGACCGAACCCAGCAGGGCGAACGGAATCGCCAGCATGATCGCCTTAATCGGCGAGGGAAGGTCATCGGCGTTGATCTGCGCGCCCGCGTTCGTCGAAGCCATCGCGTAACAGTAACTGCAGCCTCCCCCGGCAGCGCTTAGCGGGGCGGCCTGATTGCAAAGTGGTGGCACTTTCGCCGCCTGGCAATTACGATTGAAAGATGGCCGGTCGGGTGACGACTTCTGCGCTGCTTGCGGCGCTCGCGCTTAGCGCCGCGGCACTGCCTGCTTCAGCCGCGGCGAAGCAGAAGCGATGCCCAGCCAGCGGCGTCGGCTGCAGCCTCAAGCAGGTCGCAGCTCAGAGCGGCATCTTCGTTGGGGCAGCGCTCTCGAACAAGATCAGCGCAACCGAGAAAAGCGACATCGCAGCCAACTTCAACGCCGTCACGAG
This sequence comes from Solirubrobacteraceae bacterium, assembly GCA_030725785.1. Classification (GTDB taxonomy): domain Bacteria; phylum Actinomycetota; class Thermoleophilia; order Solirubrobacterales; family Solirubrobacteraceae; genus F1-60-MAGs163. Next base: position 26,617 of record JANRFB010000083.1, on the reverse strand, counting down.
CGAAAACGCCTTCAAGTGGAGTGAGATGTCGAAAACGGCGGCAACGACCGATTTTGCGGCGACCGACCGGATGGTCGCTTGGGCGCGAGCGAAGAAACTGCGCCTGCGTGCCCACACCCTGCTTTGGCACCGGCTCCAGAACGCGCCGTGGCTGAAGGCCGAGCTTGCCACCGCGGGTGACCCCGCTACGCGGCTGCGTCAACTGATCGCTGAGCGGGTCACTAAGGTTGTCGGCCGTTACCGCGGCAAGGTCGAAATCTGGGACGTAATCAACGAACCACTCGCGATCTTCGGCGCCGGCTACGACAGCGAGGAGACTCCGCTGACGCCAAAGAACATCTTCTATACGACGCTCGGCGAGGGCTACATCGCAAGCGCCTTCCGAAGCGCGCGCAAGGCCGACCCGAAGGCCAGACTGTTCCTCAACGAGCTGCTTTGGGATGCGCGGGTTGGCGACCCAAAGAGCGACGCGCTGCTGGCGCTGGTCGCGCGGCTAAAGAAGGCCCGCGTGCCGATTGACGGGGTCGGCATTCAGGCTCACGCGATGCTCGGTACGAGCAGCCCTTGGTTCCCATCCACGACGGCGTCGCTGAAGCGTTACATCGACGCGCTCGGCAGGCTCGGCGTCAAGGTTGAGATAACTGAGCTTGACGTTCGACTGCCACTGCTGGCGGACCAACCTGACCCGTTGGCGGCACAGGCGGCCGTGTTCCGCCGCGTCGCTAGCGCCTGCGCCCAGGCACGCGCCTGCACCGGCCTCACCGTTTGGGGCCAGCGCGATTCCGATTCTTGGCTTGACAGCTACAGCCTCACCAGCGCGACAGCGCCGAATAGTCCGCTGCTGCTCGACCGGGAGGGCAAGCGCAAACTCGCCTATCAAGCGGTCGCTGCCGGGCTGCTCGAGCGGCGCCGTTAGCTGGCGTCGGGCGCGCTCCACGGCATCTTGCCGTGACCGAGCCGCGCCATAAGCGTTCTGAAGCCCCACCACTGGTAGAGGATGATCACGGGGATCATCACGACGGCCGCAACCGTCATCACAACCAGCGTGTAATGCGAGGACTGAGCGTTCTCGATCGTGACCGAATCGCCAAGCGAGATAGTTGAAACGATGATCCGGGGAAAGAGGCCGATGAATAGCGTCGCTACCCAGCCAATAATCGTCAGAATCGTACAGATGAAGGCGCGCGCAAACTCGCCGCGCTGGGCGTTGATCACGGCAGCAATCAGCGCGATCAGCCCGAGCGCCGCGGGGATTGCCACTGGCAGGATGCTGCGCTCGTTGACGGAGTTAGCTACGAACGGAGTTGCAACAAGGAAGCCGCCGCCCAGCAGCAAGGCCGGCAGCGTTAGGTTCGGCAGCAAGTGGCGGGCGTCAAGCTTGACGATGCGCTCGCGGATTCGCTCGCCAAGCTCACCGTCCAGCCGCAGCGAAAGGAAGAGCGCGCCGTGGAAGGCGAATAGCGCCGTCAGCGAAAGCGCGCCGAGCACTGAGTACGGCGTAATGAAATCGAGGATGTCGCCGAAGTAGCGCATCTCCCCCACGCGGCCGCCGCCGGCGACCGGCAGGCCGGCCAGCAGCACAGAAAGAACGAGCCCCCAAATCAGCGGCGCAGCGACGCTGGCACCAATGTTGATGGCCGACCAAAGGCCGCGCCAGCGCGGATCGACGCGGCCACGCCACTCGAACGAAACGACGCGCAGCAGCAGCGCGATGATCAGCACGACGAGCCCCAAGTAGGCACCCTCCAGCCAAGTTCCGTACCAGGCTGGGAACGAGGCGAAGGTAAGGCCGCCGACTACCAGCAGCCAGACCTCGTTGGCATCCCAGACTGGGGCGATCGTCTCGATCATTTCGCCACGCTCATCCTCGTTACGAGCGCCAATCCCCATCATCATGCCGACGCCGAAGTCGAAACCTTCGAGCACAAGGTAGGTCGCCCAGAGGCCGGCGATGACGAAAAACCAGAGTTCAGCTAGCGACATCTCTAGTAGCTCGGTACGGGTTCGCGTTCGGATTTAGCATCGTCGACAGGCAGGACCTGCGGCGGGTCAAGAATCGCGTAGCGGCGTAGCAGGACGAACGCCGTGATCCCGATCGCGATGTAGAGCAGCATGAAGGCCGTGAGGCTGGCGATTATCTCACCGGATCCAACCGATTGCGAGAGCCCGTCAGCAGTCTTCAGCACGCCATAGGCGACCCAAGGCTGACGAGCCGTCTCAGTGAAGATCCAACCGATCAGCGCCGTGATAAACGGCAGCGAAATCGCGCCGACGGCGATCTTCAAGAACCAGCGTGACTTTTCAAGAGTTCCGCGCCAGTAGAGGAAGCCACCGAGCAGCGCGATCATCATCGAGAGCGAACCGAGATAGGCCATCCCGCGCATCGACCAGTAGGCCAGCTTGACGTCAGGGATGTAGTTGCCCGGTCCATATTTGGTTCGCGCCGCATCCTGCACCTGATTCATCCCTTCAACCTTGCCGGTAAAGGTGTTGGTCGCTAAGAACGAGAGCAGATAGGGAATGTCGAGCGAGAACGACGGAACCGGATCTTCAGCCGAGAAACCACCAATCTGGAAGAGCGAGAACGATGCCGGTTGTTCGGTTTCCCACAGCGCCTCGGCGGCGGCGATCTTCATCGGCTGCGGGCCGGTGAGCGCTACGCCGAACTCGCTGCCGACTAGCAGCGTCAGCGTCGTGATCGGGATCGCGATGTAAAGGCTCAGCTTCACGACCGGGCGGAAGAGTTCAACGTTGCGGCCCTTGAGGATGTGCCAGCAGGCGACGCCGAGCAGCAGGAAGGCGGCAACCATCAGCGAGGCCAGCAGCGTGTGTGCGACGGCCCAGATCGCAATCGGGTTCGTCAGGACGGCCCAGAGGTCAACCATTCTGGCCTGCCCGGTCGCCGTGTCGATGCTGTAGCCGACGGGGTTCTGCATCCACGAGTTGGCCATCAGGATGAAGGTTGTCGAGAGCCAAGTGCCAGCGACGACGAGCCAGATTGAGGCCAGGTGCATCCGCTCCGAGAGCCTGCCCCAACCGAATACCCAGATGCCGATAAAGGTCGATTCGAGCATGAAGGCGATTAGCCCTTCGAGCGCCAACGTTGAGCCGAAGACGTCACCGACGAATTGCGAATACGACGACCAGTTCATACCGAACTGGAACTCCTGCAGCAGCCCGGTCGCGGCGCCGATCGCAAAATTGATCAACAGCAGCGTGCCGAAGAACTTCGTCAGCCGCAGCCACGACTCATCACGCGTTCGATACCACTTCGTCTGCATGTAGGCGATCACCGGCGCAAGGCCGAGCGTCAGCGGCACAAAGATGAAGTGGTAAAGCGTCGTCGTCGCGAATTGCCAGCGGGCAAGCGTCAGTGCATCAGCGGCTAGCGGCAGAGAATCCATCGCGCGCGAAGACTATCGCTAAAGCTGCCCTGACAGGTTAAGTTGGCGCTGCACCGTAGCTCAGTCGCGCACTACGTGAGTTGAGCAAATGAAGTCCTGTGCAGCTCGGTTCTCGCTGTCCCAGAGCGGCCAGAGGTAGGCGAGCACAATCGCAATTGTTCCCCCGACCACGGTAACCAAGTTACCGATCCCGGAAATAACGCCGTAGAGGACGCCCATCACGAGGAACTGGCGGACCAGCGCCGGGCCATAGGTCATTGCCGCACCGCTCTCACGCACGACACGGATGCCGAGCAGCTGCATCCCCCAGGTGCGGCCGTTCTGCTCGCCCTCGCGAGCCATCGTTATTGGCTGGTAGGTGAATGCGACCAGCAATGCGCCGAAGAATACGAGCAGCAGCGCCCCGCCGACCGCGGCCTGCTCCTCGGTTGAGATTCCCTTGATCTGATTGTCAACGATCTTGATCGATGAGAAGTCGACGCCGGCGATGATCACGATCGCGGCGATGATGAACGGCAGCGTGAATGCGAAGGTGATCAGAGCATCGATGATGTAGGCGCCGGCCCTCGGCCACCAGGCTGAAAGCAGCCTTGTCTGGCCGGCGATGACAACCGTTGGCGGTTCAGCGATAGGGAGCGATTGGGTTGGAGCAGCTACGACGGCAGGCTGCGGCGTGCTGGGAGTCGGCTCGCCAGTCCGGTCAGCGCCGGGAACACGAGGCGGCGCAAATGCTCCCCCGCCAGGCGAGGCGGCAGTCTGCTCAGTCCAAGCGCGCCCATTCCACCAGCGCAGAGATGCCTCTCCGCGCGGGTCGGCGTACCAACCGGGAACAGGTGTTTCGTCTTCACTCATCGATCAGTCACCGCCGTTCTGCGCGGCTGGAGGACCAGTTGCCTGCCGCGGGAAGACGAGCAGGCAGAGATCAGCTGAAAGGGTCACTCGAGGCATCGTCTGAGGCTAACCAATCTCGCAGTCAACCGCGGAGCATCGCCCTCGCGGCGCGCCACTTAGTGGGGCAATTAATTACCTGGTCGTTTAATAAATACTCGCTAAATACTCTCGATTCAGCGATCCCCACGGCGACGGAGCGCGTAAACTGGAAGATAAATACTAGCTAGGAGATGAGATGAAACTAAGCCACATTGCTGTAATTGCCGCCATTGCCGTCGCCAGTCTCGGCGTCGTCGCATGCGGTAGCAGCGACAGCGAAACAACTGCCTCAACCGCAGCAACGACGATGACGAGCGATGAGACGATCGCAGCAGTCGCCTCCGGCAATGCAGACCTGTCGACGCTGGTAGCTGCCCTGACGGCAGCCGACCTCGTGACGACGCTCGAAGGAACCGGCCCTTACACGGTCTTTGCTCCGACGGACGCTGCTTTTGCTGACATCCAGAGCACAGTCGACACGCTGCTTGAGCCAGACAACAAGACGGATCTGCAGCAGGTCCTTACCTACCACGTAGTTCCCGGAACCTACACGGCAGCCGACCTCAAGGACGGACAGAAGCTGAAGACCGTCGAGGGTCAGGACCTAACGGTCAGCATCAAGGACGGCGTCGTGAAGGTAAATGACGCAACCGTTGAGGCGACCGACATCACCGCCTCAAACGGTGTTGTTCACGTGATCAACAAGGTGCTTGTTCCGCCAGCTAGCTAACCGCAGCGATTTGGCACGGCTGGAAAGCCCCGCGTCGCTGCTGCGGCGCGGGGCCTTCCGCCACGCCAGCTCCGACTGTTAGCCGGTGAACGGCTCAACGGTCGAGAGGTAGACCCACCAGACGGCGAGCAGCGCCGTGATTACGCCAGCGCTGGCCGTTAATACACGAGCACCGCTGCGCAGCCGCCCGATCGAGACAGCCGCCATCAGTATCAACCCTGGAATCGTTGGGTAGAGGTAGCGCGGGAGGAAGAAATCCCAGTTGAGGATGAGCAGCACGTAACACATCCAGACAACCCCAACGCCGACCGGTAGCCCCAGCAGAACGAGTAGCCGCGCGCGACGCTCGCTGGGCCTGACGCTGAGCACACCAAGCGGTGCCAGTACCACCAGCGCCGTCATCAGCGCGGTCAGGACCCAGCGCTTCAAGGCAGAGAGCAGTTCGATCCACCACTCCTCTGCGAGCGGCGCTCGTGTAACCACGAGCAGGCGGCCGGGGATGTCAGCAACCGTGTACTTAATCCCGTCAGGATTGAAGAAAGGCTCCATCATCTGCCGCACGACGCGCGAGCCGGTCAGCGACCCGTAGCGGTCCAGGTTTGAGAGCAACCACGGAGCAATCATGATCGCTGGGATCACTACAACGCCGGCGCCGGCCAGCCATCGTGTGCGGGCCGAAATCTGCGCCTGCCGCAAGACAGCGAACGCACAGATCAGGAGCCCGGGGACAAAGACGATGATCGTCAGCCGCGTCAGCAAACCAAAGCCAACAAGCACGACAGCGCCGAGCAGCCAGCTGACGCTGGCCTGCCGCCATGCGCGCCAAAGAACTAGCGCCAAAGCGACCCCTATGAGAAATTCGAGGCCGCTATTCGAGATTGTCACCGTGCGCAGCACGACTCCGGGCCAAAGCAGCGCCGTCAGCGCGAAAGCAAAGTACGGCTCGGCCACGTCGGAGTCGCCAACCACCTCAACCGTAAGGCGCCAAAGCAGCAGGGCAGCGGCCAGCAGCAGCCCCAGCCCGATCAGCCGCATCACGCGCATTTTGACGATGTAGTTACCGCCAGCGAGCCGGAACGGCGCCGCTCCCAGCAGGTAGTAGAGCGGCGGCTGGAATGCCTCTTAGCTGCGGCCGCTAAGGCCGCGCTTGGCGGGATCGAGCCTGCCGGGTGCCGGATAGGTACCCTCGTAGATTGCTTCAGCCTGAGAGCTAATCAGCGTTGGGCCTAGGAGCGGCAACCGCCCCTGCTCAGCAACGCTCTGAACGTAGCTGAAGTGAGCAATCTCATCGCCGGTGAATTTCGGCAGTGACAGAACCGTCGCCATTCCAGCCGAAACAATCACAGCGAGTTGCGCCGCGATCAGAATGCGGACCGGACTCAGCGCCGGGAGGCCTAGTCGCGTCACGCGATAAGCCTAACCGGCGCTGCACTGTTTCTCACTACCTAGCGGGCTAGTTGACCGTGAAATCCTTATACATACCAGCCTGGTAGTGGCCGGGAAGAGCACAGATAAGGGCGTAGTGCCCGGCAGCCATCTTGACGTTCAGGCTCTCGCTCTTGCCCACGGCAAGATCGTCTACCTCGCCGATCGAACCATCTTCGGAAGGCTCATCGCCCTCGAGCAGATCACCCGCCGTCTTGTGAGGGAATCGTTTTCTTCATGTCAGCTCCTAACTCGAGCTTCTAGTTCGATGCGGCGAGCCGCACCGTTGCACCCATCTAACCTTCGACGGTACCACTGCTGGCGTTGAAATATCGGCGCTAGGCGGCCTAGGCACCGCTGATCCTCTAGTGTGGGATTTAGGTTAGAAGGCGAATCTGGCTTATTCACCAGAATCATTGAAGACGTAAGCTCTCGGGAAAGGGCGCTATCGAACGCACAACGATCGTAATCGCGCATGCTCAGTCGCTAATTCGCGGAGCGCTGGCAGCGATGATCGTTGGGGTCGCCGGCCTTGAAGTGGTCGCGGCGGCGGAAGGAATTGACGCCACACTGCGCTCGGTTAAGGGTCACTCACCCGATGTGATTCTGTTCGCACTTGCATTGCCGACAAACGTCGACAAGGTCAGCGAACAGGTAGTACTCCTGGCTGGCAGTTCGCCGGAATCGGCGATCATCATCCTGACCGCCTCGGACTCGGCGGCGGTGGCGCGAGCTGCGCTCAGCGCTGGAGCTGCCGGGTACGTCTTGGAGTCAGAGCCACCAGCAGTTATGCCAGAGGCGATCCGACGCGTCGCGGAAGGCCAGCCATGGGTGAGCCCACGAATTTCGAATGCGATTACCCAGCTCAACCGCGCGCCAGAAAAGGACGAGTTGAGCGCCCGCCAGCAGACGATCGTTCGCTCAATCGCCTGGGGCCACACCAGCAAAGAGATTGCCGTTGAACTGAACTTATCGCGCCGCACGATCGAGGCGAGCCGAGCAGACATTCTGCACAAGCTTGACCTCAGTTCGCGCGCCAGTCTGGTCAAATATGCGATCGACCATGACCTCTTCGACGAGAACGACGAGATGTCCGTCCCGCCGGCGCCCCCGAGACAGGCCGAGAAGCTCTAGCTCAGCAGAGTGGAGACGGTGGGAATCGAACCCACGTCCGCGGTCGCGTAAGAGGTGATGTCTACGAGCGTATCCGGCGCTCTAATCTCACTTCGCGCTCGCCTCGCCGGCGGGGTTGCGTGAAGCCAGTTCTCTAAAAATTTCCCCAGTTTGGCGAGAACGATCCTCCCCAGGTAAGCCGGCGTTTGATCCGGAAATCCCGACGGCCGGCAGGCCGGGCTCCGAACCTCACAGCGCTAGCGGTGTGCTAGGCGGCGAGGGCGTACTCGTGAGAGTCCGCACATATGGTTTTCCCGGTGATTTACGAGGCCTCCGGGAACCTCGGCTCGCAACCACCCCCACGATCCGACCACGTCGAAGCCTGTCGTCCCCTAGGGATGTACTAACTAACTGCAAAGCCAGTCTAGCGTTAGCGGTATCCGCCATTGGCTTAGCGCCGCTAATCTTCGCGGCAGTGAGCGGCCTACGAATAATGCTTAAGACCGACGCCGATCCAAGCCCCGGCGCCCGAGCATAAATTGGCAACGCGCGCCCAGAGCGCTCCCCGCGGCGTCGACCGTAGGCTTTTTCGCTCGACCCGCTCGGCGCGCGTGCCTCTCATCGGCGCCGTCGCGTTGGGCGTTGCGACATCGCTCCTTGTAGTTACGCAGGCTGTGCTGCTGGGGCGAGTTATCGCCGCTGCCTTCCCCGGCGGCGAGGAGCTCAGTGAGGTCAGCGGCGATCTTTGGATACTGGTTGCCGTCGTCGCCGCGCGCGCGCTCTGTGCCTTTGGCTTTGAAACATCAGGCCGGCTCGGCGCGCGGCGAGTCGTCGGGGAGCTGCGCGGCGGCCTAACCGCCCACATGCTCGAAACGCGCCCGGCAGGGCTGCGCGGCCAGCGCGCCGGCGAGCTTGTAACCAACGCCGTTCAGGGGCTCAGTTCGCTCGAGGCCTACTTCGCGCGCTACCTGCCGCAGCTCGTGTTGGCCGTCGTCGTTCCAGTCGTGATCTTGATTTACGTATTCCCTCGCGACCTTGCGGCCGGCACGATCCTGCTGGTCACGCTGCCGATTATCCCGCTCTTCATGATCTTGATCGGGCTGGCAGCGCGAACAGCTACAGAGCGCCGCTGGCGAACACTTTCACTGCTCAGCGCCCACTTCCTCGACGCAGTGAAGGGGCTTCAAACGCTGAAGGCCAACGACCGCGCCCAGCGCCAAGTTGAGACGCTGCGAGAGACCGGCGAGCAGTACCGCAAGGAAACGATGGTGACGCTGCGGATCGCCTTCCTCTCGTCGCTTGTTCTCGAGCTGGCGGCGATGATGGGCACGGCGCTGGTGGCGGCGGCGGTCGCGATCCAACTGATCAACGGCGGGCTTGAGTTTTCCACCGCTCTAGCGGTGCTTCTGCTGGCGCCCGAGCTTTATCTGCCGATCCGCATGGTCGGCCAGCAGTTCCACGCCAGTACCGACGGACTGACAGCAGCGCAGCAGTGCTTTGAGCTTCTGGACACGCCTGCCGCCGTGAGCTCCCCTAGCTCGCCGCTGCCGTCGCCGAACCCACGCGACGGTGCTCTAGTGCTCGAAAACGTCAGCTTCGCTTACGAGGGCCGTGGCGAGGCCGTGCTGGAGTCGATCGACCTAACACTCACCCCCGGCGAGCAGCTTGCGCTGGTTGGGCCCAGCGGCCAAGGCAAGAGCACCGTGGCTGCGCTAATTCTGCGGCTGCTTGACCCCCAATCAGGGCGAATGCTTTGCAACGGCGTAGATCTGCTCGAAGTCGACCCAAAAGATTGGCGCCGGCAGCTCGCCTGGGTGCCTCAGCGGCCAACTCTCTTCAGCGCCACACTGGCCGAGAACATCCGTCTTGGCCGGCCGGAGGCCGACAACGCTGCGCTGCTGGCGGCCTGCGCCGATGCCGGGCTCGAACGGCTCGTTGATTCGATGCCACAAGGGCTCGATACGCGCCTTGGCGAAGGGCAGCGGACACTCTCGGCCGGCGAGACGCAGCGCGTGGCACTGGCTCGCGCCTTCTTGCGCGACGCACCACTGGTGATTCTCGACGAACCAACAGCGCACCTGGATGCCGAGTCGTCTGCCGCTATCGGCGATTCAATCGCGCGCCTTAGCCAGAACCGCAGCGTGCTGCTGATAGTTCACCGCCCGGCACTCGCCGCCGCCGCCGATCGCATCATCACGCTGCGTGAAGGCATCGTCGTTGACGGACAGGCTGAGCGATGAGCGCGACTCCCGCATCCGGCGAGGTCGATCGCTGGCGTGCGCTGATGCGCGCAGCGCGGCTCGTCAGCCCGCGCCGCGGCCAGCTGATCTTCTCGATCGTGCTTGGCGCCGGGGCGATCCTCGCCGCCGTCGGCCTGCTCGCCGTAGCTGGCGTGCTGATCAGCAAGGCGGCGCTGCAGCCGGAAATCCTGACGCTAACAATCTTCACTGTCGGTGTGCGTGCGCTTGCGTTTGCGCGGGCGCTGCTGCGCTACGGCGAGAGGCTCGTCTCACATGACCTCGCCTTCCGTGTTCTCGCTGATCTGCGCGTGCGCTTCTTTGAGCGTTTGATCCCACTGGTGCCGGAAGGGCTTCGGGGAGTTCGCAGCGGCGACGTGTTAAGCCGCTTCGTCGGCGACGTTGACACGCTCCAAGACCTGTACCTGCGCGCGATTGGGCCGCCGCTGATTGGGATCCTCACGATCGCCGTGCTGGCGGTGGCTGTCGCGATTGTGCTTCCGGCAGGCGCAGTCGTGCTGATTGCGGGGATGTTGATTGCCGGGCTGCTCGTGCCGGCGCTTGCCGCCCGAGCCGGCAGGCGCTCGGGGCTGCGCGAGGCGCCGGCGCGGGCGCAGCTCAGCGCCGAATTGGTCGAGCTTGTCAGCGGCGCTGGCGAACTGGCAGTCTACGGCCGCGAGCAGCAGTGGGCTCAGCGGATCGAGATGGCAGACGCGAAGCTGGCCGCAACCGAGCGGCCGGGCGCTTGGATTAGCGGCGTGACGAGCGGTATGGGCGTGGCGATCGGCGGCGTGGCGATGGTCGCGGTTGCCGCGATTGGGGTCCAAGCGACCGCCGACGGCCGCCTTGACGGAGTGCTGCTGGCTGGAATTGTTTTCCTTACGATCGGCGCCTTTGAGGCCGTCGTCGGGCTGCCGGACGCGGCGCAGCGACTGACCGCCTGCGCGCAGGCGGCGGCGCGGCTGGAGAGCATCACCGAGGCGCCTGTCCCGGTCAGCGACCCGGCCGCTCCGATTCCGGTGACAATCGGAGGCTCGCTCAACTTCGAAAACGTGACCGTCCGCTTCGAAGGCCGCGCGCAGGCGGCGCTCAGCGATGTCAGCGCGGCGATGGCGCCTGGCTCGCGGATCGCGCTGGTTGGCGCCAGCGGCGCTGGCAAGACGACGCTGGCGAGCTGCGCCGTTCGCTTCCTCGACCCCAGCAGCGGCCGCGTCACTCTTGGCGGCACCGACATCCGGGAGCTAAGCCAAGACGCGCTGCGCAGCGCCGTTCGGCTGGTCAGCCAAGAGGCTTACCTCTTCACGACGACGATCGCGCAGAACGTGCGCCTCGCTGCGCCCGAGGCCAGCGAAGAGCAGATCATCGCCGCACTGACCCGCGCTGGCCTAGGCCCCTGGATCGCATCGCTGCCACGCGGAATCGAAACGCTGGTCGGCGAAGAGGGCGCCGAAGTCTCCGGCGGCCAGCGCGGCCGGATCGCGCTGGCACGCGGCTTCATCGCCCCGTCGCAGGTCGTGATTCTCGACGAACCGACCGCAAACCTCGACGCCGCAGGCGCCCGCGACCTACTGAGCGCAATCGGCTCGGAACGCAGCGACCGCCGCGCGATGCTGGTTATTACGCACACCGTTGAAGGGCTTGAGGAGTTCGACGAGATCATCGTGCTCGAAGCGGGCGCGGTTGTAGAGCGCGGCACTTGGGGCGAGCTGATCGCCGCTGAGGGCGCTCTTGCCAGGCTGTCGGCAGCGGCCTAACTGGCTGCGGACATAAAGCGACGCGGGCCGAGCCACCTTGGGACCCCTCGCTCCTTCTCGTTCCCCATTGCTGGGTTCAGTTCCGGTGAGGGAGGCGCGATCTTACATCCCTGATCGTCGCTCTTTGCGGCTCGGACACCGCGTCTGAAATTCAAGATAGGGATCGCCCGAAAAAACGTCAAGAGCTCGGCCGCGATGATGCCGGTATTTAGGAGAAAAGAGATGTCCTTAAGCCTGCCGACAGTGATTTTCAGTTGCGCTTATCCTCGCCAGATGAGCGATACAGAAGTAGACGACGTCACATGGCAGCTTGAAGATCTCGTCGATGGCGGTGGCCCAGCCGAGTGCGACGAGCTATTAGCCGACGCCGACCGTCGCGCCGCAGCGCTGGCAACAGCCCACGCCGGCAAGGTAGGAGAGCTTGATGGATCGGGCCTGGCGCTGGCAGTAGCCGAGCTGGCGATCATCAGCGACCTCGTTGGCCGCGCCGGAAACTACGCCCACCTTCGCTTTGCAGCCGATACCGAGGACCCAGCCAACGGCGCGCTGATGGCGCGCGTGCAGGAATTGGCGACGGGGATCGAGACAAAGCTCGTCTTCTTCGAGCTGGAGTGGGCCGAGGTTGCTGACGGGCGCGCAGCAGAACTGCTGCAAGCCGGTGGGCTTGAGCACGCGCGTCACTACTTGGAGACAATCCGCCGCTATCGCCCCCACCTTCTAAGCGAGGCCGAGGAGAAGCTCTCGGCCGAGAAGGCAGTCACCGGCCGCGACGCTTGGTCACGGCTCTTCAGCGAGCTGACCAGCGCAATCCGCGTTGATCTGCCCGGCGAGCACGAATCGGTACCGCTTGACCAAGCGCTGAGCCTGCTCCACTCGCCGGAACGCGAAGTCAGGCGGGACGCCGCGGCGGCGGTCACGCGGGCGCTTGAGCCGGGGCTGAGGACGCGCGCATACCTCTTCAACACGCTGCTGCAAGACAAGGCCACCGAGGATCGGCTGCGCAGCTACCCAACGTGGCTCTCAAGCCGAAACCTCGCCAATGAGGCGAGTGACGAATCGGTCGAGGCGCTGGTCGAGGCCGTCGAAGGCGCTTACGAGCTGCCGCGCCGCTGGTACCGGCTGAAGGCGAAGCTGCTTGGGCTGGAGCGGATCGCCGACTACGACCGCGCCGCCGCGATCGCGCAGGACGAAGCAAAGGTTGGCTGGAACGAAGGCAAAGAGATCGTGCTCGACGCCTACGGCGACTTCTCGCCCGAACTTGGTGATCTGGCGGCGCGCTTCTTCGATGAGCGATGGATCGACGCCCCGGCCCGCCCCGGTAAGCGCGGCGGTGCATTCTGCGCCTACACAGTGCCAAGCGTCCACCCCTACGTGATGCTCAACTGGACGGCAACGCGGCGCGACGTAATGACGCTAGCGCACGAGCTCGGCCATGGCGTCCATGCCGCACTGGCGATTCCGCGCGGCATCTTTGAGCAGCACACTCCGCTAACAGTCTGCGAGACGGCCTCCGTCTTCGGTGAAACGCTCGTCTTCCGTCGCCTACTCGAAGCCGCCGAAACGCCGCAGTCGCGGCTGAGCCTGCTGGCCGAAAACATTGAGAACTCAATCGCGACCGTCTTCCGCCAGACGGCGATGAACCGCTTCGAAGGAGCCGTCCACACCCATCGGCGCGAGCAGGGAGAGCTCTCTGTCGAGGATTTCGCCGCGCACTGGCAGGCGACACAGGAGGATCTGCTCGGAGACGCTGTGGAGATCACCGACGACTACCGCTGCTGGTGGAGCTACATCCCCCACTTCATCGGCA
>JANRFB010000083.1:4104-13117 GCA_030725785.1 Solirubrobacteraceae bacterium | reverse complement strand
GAGATCACCGACGACTACCGCTGCTGGTGGAGCTACATCCCCCACTTCATCGGCAGCCCTGGCTACGTGTATGCCTACGCTTATGGCCAGCTGCTGGCGCTTTCGGTCTACGGCCAGTACCTCAAAGAGGGCGAAGCATTCGTCCCCGCCTACCTTGAGATGCTCGCCGCTGGCGGCTCGCGCAGCCCCGAAGATCTGGCAAAGATCGCTGGCCTTGATCTCACCGACCCCGGCTTCTGGAAGTCAGGGCTGGAGCTCGTCGCGGCCGAGCTCGAAGAGGCCGAGGCTGCCGCCGAAGAGATCCTCGGCGCAAGCTCGTGAGCCAGAGCGGCTGGGAAGGACTGTCGCTCACCGGCCGCAGCGCTCTGGTGACCGGAGCCGGCGCGCCGGACGGTATTGGCTTTGCGACAGCACGACTACTTGCCGCGCGCGGCGCGCGCGTTGCACTGGCAGCGACGGGGAGCCGGATCGAAGAGCGGGCGGCTGAGATCGAAGCGAGCGGCGGCGAGGCGATCGGCCTAATCGCGGACCTTCGCGACGAGGAACAGGCAAACCGGCTGGTCTCTGCGGCGGCCGAACGCTTCGGCCCAGCCGAGATAGTCGTCAACAACGCCGGGATGGTTCAGTCGGGCGAAGCGCTCTCGGAGCCGCTCTTCGCCGAGATGAGCGCCGAACGCTGGCAGGAAGAGATCGAACGAAGCCTCAACATCACTGCGCGGATATGCCGACTCACCGTACCGGCAATCGCAGCGGGCGGCTGGGGCCGAATCGTCAACGTCAGCTCCGTCAGTGGACCCATCGCAGCATTCCCGCGCGCCTCGGCCTACGCTGCCGCGAAGGCTGGGGTCGACGGCCTAACGCGCGCGCTCGCGCTTGAACTCGGACCGTCCGGCGTGACCGTGAACAGTGTCGCTCCGGGCTGGATTGAGACCGGTTCGCTCACCGGGCGAGAGGTGGCAGCCGGCTCGCACACTCCCGTCGGCCGCTGCGGCACACCGCAAGAAGTCGCTGAGCTGATCGCCTTTCTCTGTGGCCCAGGTGCTTCGTACGTCAGCGGCCAGTCGCTCGTAGTGGACGGCGGCAACGTGATTCAAGAGATGAAGGGTGCCTGAGCGACTAACGGTTTGCTTCGCGCAGGGCGCGGTCCATGTCGCGCTTGGTTTCGCGCTCTTTGATCGCCTGACGCTTGTCGAAGCGATCGCGGCCTCTTGCGAGGCCCAGCTCAACCTTCGCGTGCTGGCCCTTGAAGTAGATCCGTAGCGGCACCAGCGTTAACCCCTTCTGCGATAGGGCGCCGGCCAGCCGCTGAATCTCTACGCGCTTGGCCAGTAGCTTGCGAACCCGCTCGGGCTCATGGTTATTGGCGGCGGCAGGAGCGTAGGGCGAGATGTGGCAGTTGTGCAGCCAGAGTTCATCTTCCCAAACCTGAGCGTAGGAATCCTTGATCTGAACCGCGCCTTCGCGCAGCGCCTTTACTTCGGTCCCCTGAAGCTCGATTCCACACTCGATCTTCTCAACGATCTCGTAGCGGTGGCGCGCCTGACGATTAGTCGCGACGTCACCGGGGGCGACCTTCTTTTTTCCTGCCTTAGCCATCGCCAGCGAGCCTAGCGAGCAGGAGGGTCTTCGGCGAGTACGAGATCGACGCGGCCGCGAGCCTTGTCGATCCGATCAACCTTCACCTGAAGACGGTCGCCGAAGCGGATCGTCGAACCGCTCTTGTTGCCGGTCATGATCGTTCCCTGCTCGTTGAGGTCCCACCAGTCGCCCTTGATCCGCCGCACCGGGAGGAAACCTTCGTGCGCGCCGTCGTCGAAGCTGATGAAGATTCCTGCACCGATCAGCCCCGTCACTTCGCCTTCAAACGGCTTATCCGGGCCGCGCTCGAGCAGGCGCCGCTCGAGCAGGAAGCTGCCCGCGACAGAGTCGGCGATTCGCTCGGTGCGGATCGCGTCGCGCTCGCGCTCGCTGGTCCATACCGCCATCTCTTCGAGCTCATCGGCGCGCGGCGCCTGCTCGTCGCAGCCAACAGCGCTTAACAGCGCGCGGTGGCAGAGCAGGTCGGGGTAGCGGCGGATCGGCGAGGTGAAGTGGCAGTAGTTTGAGAGGCCGAGGCCAGCATGGCCGAGGTTGTCAGGCGAGTAGCGAGCTTGGCGAAGTGAGCGCAGCACGAGATAGGTCAGCCCCATCCGCGCCACACCGGTCCGCTTTACGTGCTCGTCGACGGCCAGCGAGGCGGCAGCGACGACCTCAGCCGCGTCGCTTGATGAAAGATGCTCCGGTGTAGCGGGAGTAGCCACGCCGAGCGAGGCGAGCTGATCGAGCAGCCGCTCAACCGACTCTGATTCCGGGCGCTCATGAATTCGATAGAGCGTCGGCAGGCTCTTCTCCATGCAGAGCGTCGCTACAGCCTCGTTGGCAGCGATCATCAGGTGCTCGATTAGGCGGTGCGACTCGGTTTGAATGCTGGCGACCGAATCGGCGACGTGGCCCTGCTTGTCGAACGAAAACTCCGGCTCGACCGACTCGATCGCGAGCGCCGCGCCGCCTGCTCTGCGCGCCTCGTCACGCGTGGCCGAAACTTCACGAGCGGCGGCCAGCGGCTCCGCCCACGGCGCCTGAGCCTCGCGCTCACCGGCGAAAATCTGATCAACGTCCTCGTAGCTAAGTCGCTTGTCGGAGCAAATTGTCGAGCGGTAGAAGCTGCTCGAAACAAGTTTTGCGCCTTCGAACTCCAACTCCGCCGTGACGGCGAGCCGATCCTCTCCGGGAACCAGTGAGCAAGCATCGTTGGACAACGCTTCCGGCAGCATCGGCTCAACGGCGCCGGGCACATAGACACTGGTGGCGCGGCGGCGAGCCTCGCGATCGACCGGATCACCGGGCCGCACGTAGGCACTGACGTCGGCGATGTGAACCCAGATCCTCGTGCGCGCATCGCTCAGCTTTTCGGCTGAAATCGCGTCGTCAAAGTCCTTCGCGCTTGAAGGATCGATCGTGAAGGTCGTCAGCTCGCGCAGGTCGCGGCGCCCGGGCTCCGGGTGCGGGTGCTCGCGCGCAGCCTCGGCCGCGGCAAGCACGGTCTTTGGGAAGCGGCGGCGCAGGCCGCGGTCGAGCATCAGCGCCTCGACAACGTTGCGAGCGATATCCGGGCTGCCGAGCAGCCGTAGTACTTTGGCTCGCGCGTTGCGCGAACGGCCGCCGGGCGTGGCGATCAGCGCCAGCTTCCCAGCCTTCGCCTTCGCCGGCGGCTTGCCGATGCTGATCTGCTGACCGGGCTCGAAGAACGGCTGGCCGACGAGGAACTGGCCGCGCTTTTCGAGCAGCACAACCTGCGGCTCGCCGGCGGCGCGCTCCTGCTTTGGTGGGGGCGCCATCTAGTTCACTTTGGCGCAGCCGCCAAGCTTGGCTAGGGCTGCGCGCAGCGCCAAGTCTTTGGTCGCCTCATCGGGCTGCTTCACAAGCAGGTCGGGCTTGAGGCCCGCTCCCTGCGCAACGCCCTTGCCACCGAGGTTGCGCCCCTTCGGCGTGAAGTACTGACCGGCCGTGATGTCGAGCGCGCCACCGTTGGAAAGCTCAATCACCTGCTGGAAGACGCCCTTACCGAAGGTCTTTTCGCCAATCAGCGTGGCGCGGCCACGATCCTGCAGCGCGCCGGCAACGATCTCCGAGGCCGAGGCGGTGCCGCCATTGGTGAGCACGACGAGGGGCGCCTTCGGCACGATCGGCTCGCCGGTCGCCTCGAGCGTCCGTGTTCGAACGTTGCGCCCACGTGTCGTAACGATCGGCCCGTCGCTGAGGAACGCGCTGGCAATCAGCTGCGCCTCATCGACCAGCCCGCCGCCGTTGTTGCGTAGATCAAAGATGTAAGCCTCAGCGCCCTGCTTCTTGAGCTTCTGAAGCGCAGCGTAAACCTCGGCGTGAGCACCCGAGGTGAATGAGGAGAGAGCGACTATCCCGATCTTTTTGCCGCAGACGGTCTTCATCAGCGAGGCGACAACAGGGACGCTGATCGCGCGGCGCGTGGCGACGACGGTCCGTTCCTTCCCGTCGTGGACAACCTTGAGGCGGACCTTCGTGCCGGCCGGACCTTTAACCAGCTGCGAGGACTGCTCGGTCGTTAGCCCCTTCAGCGAGCGCCCGTTGGCTTCGACGATCTGGTCGCCGACCTCGATACCCGCCTCTTTTGCGGGCGAGCCTTTGTAGACCGAGCGAATAAGCAGCCCACGCTTGCTGCGGTCGACGGTCACACCGATCCCGGTGAAACTGCTGGCCTGCGCCTCCTCAAACTTCTTGTACTGAGCCGGCGTGAAATAGGTCGAGAAGCGGTCGTTCAGCTTCTTGACGGCGCCGGCGATGGCAGTATCGGCGAGCTGACCGGGTGGCAGTTTGCGGTAGTAGCTGTCGTTGATCCGGTCGAGCGCCTCGTTCACAACTATCTGGTCATTGCTGCCAACCAGCGTAGAGCGGAATGGCTCAGGGACTAGGTCGCCGTTGCGGCCGCCGATCCAAATTCCCACGATGAGAGCGAGGATCACGGCAACGACCGCGCCGAAGGCGAGGACAACGACCAGCAGGGATATGGCTATGCGGCGTGATGACATTGATCTCTAAGGCACCGTTCTAAGCGCCCGAAGAGAGGGTAGAGCCGTGGTAGCGCGCAGGGAGCGAGACGGCGCCTAAACCTGCAGGAAGCGGCGCATCGAGATCGCCGAGCCCAGTGCGCTGACGCCGATCCCAGCGCCGAGCAGGATCGCAACGAGAACACCAAAGCCGATCGTGCTTGGTGCTGAAAGCAGCGCGAAATCGTTGACGAGTGGGTCGACGAGCGCAACCTTCATCACGCCGAGCAAGAGAATCGCCAGCAGCGCGCCGAGCGCGCCGAGGATCACTGCCTCGAGTACGAATGGCCAGCGGATGAAGCCGTCGGTCGCACCGACCAGCTTCATCACCTGAATCTCGCGCCGGCGCGAGAAGACGGAGAGGCGGATCGTGTTTGAAATCAGCAGCACTGAGGCGATGATCAGCAGCGCCGCAAGCAGGCCCATCGTCAGTTTGACTACGCGCGTGGCGGTCAAGATTTTGTCGGTGTTGTCCTTCGATGAGCCGACCGACTCGATCGACGGATCGATTGTCGTCCGCCCTCCTCCAGGAGTCGTCGGCTCGATTGCGCTGACAAGCGCGAGCGCGTTGTCGGGGTTTTTCGGCGTTACGCGCAGCGTGTCCGGGAGCGGGTTTGAACCAAGCAGGTCGTAAGCGGCCGGGTTCTTGCGGCGCTCCTGTGCGTAGGCAGTGCCCTTGCTCACGTACTGGACCGACTTAACGCCATCGAGCTCAGTTAGCTGCGTGCGCACGCGCTGGGCATCTGCCGGCGTCGCGTCGCTCTTCATGTAGACGTTGACGATCACCTGACCGCGAACATCGTTGGCGGCGCCGGTAGTGGCCTGAACGATCGGAATGAAGACCCCGAGCACAAGCAGCGTTACCAGCACCGACGCCAGCGCAGCAAAGCTCGGCACCGCGTTGCGCGAGATTGAACTGAATGCTTCACGGGTAAAGAAGCGAATGCTCATTAGTCCCTAAATGCCTCATCGAAGTCATCGCCTGGCCCGCGCTTCTTCGGCACGCGCTGCGGCTCGGGAGCAGGTTCGCGCAGCAAGGCGCCAAACTCGGCCGTCGACATATCCGTCGGCGCGTACTGACCATCGAGCTGATCGCGGACGACGACGCCCTCAGCGAGCTCGATCACGCGGCGGCGCATGCGGTCAACCATCGCCGAATCATGCGTTGCGACAAGTACCGTCGTGCCGGTGCGGTTGATGCGATAAAGCAGCTGCATGATGCCGATCGAAGTTTCCGGGTCAAGATTGCCGGTCGGCTCATCGGCCAGCAGCAGCGGCGGCGCGTTGACGAAGGCGCGCGCGATGCTGACGCGCTGCTGTTCGCCTCCTGAGAGCTGGTCCGGGTAGTGATGGAGCTTGGTTGCAAGGCCGGTCAAGCGAAGGATGTCCGGCACCTTCTCGCGGATCTCGGCGCGCGAGCTGCCGGTCACCTGCAGCGCGTAGGCAACATTTTCATAAACCGTGCGGTCGGGCAGCAGCTTGAAGTCTTGAAATACGACACCGAGATTGCGGCGATAGAACGGAAGCTGCTTGTGCGTTAGCTCGCCGAGGTCGCGGCCGGCGACGAGAATGCGCCCCTCGTCTGGATCGAGCTCCTTGATTAGAAGTCGCATCAGCGTTGACTTGCCTGAGCCGGTTGGCCCGACGAGAAACACGAATTCACCGCGCCGAATAGAGAAGGTCGTTCCGCTAAGTCCTGCCTTGCTGGTGTCGTAACGCTTCGATATGCCGCGACATTCGATCGCGTTCGCAGGATCGCCGGGGCGACCCGATGCGGCAGCAGCATCCTTGCTCTGTGCGAGCTGCGAATCACGCAGGCGCAGCTCTTTCTCCGTAGCGGCCATTGCTGCGAGATTAGCCCCGCCGGGCGGGATTCCTCCCCACTACGCGGGATGCAGCCGTGATTGCAGCGAACCGGGCGCGCAGCGGCCAGCGGATCGTCGCTATCTTCACCGAATGGCCAAAATCTCGACCAGCAGCGGCGCCAACGGACTACCAATTCATCGGATCGAAATTCCCGGAACGCGCGCAACGACAATCCTCGTAGCCTTCGACGCCGGCGCCCGCACCGAGAGCGCCGAGGAGAACGGAATGGCTCACTTCCTTGAGCACTTGGTTTTCAAGGGTGGACAGATTTACGACGACTACCGCAAGGTCAACGAGACGGCTGAACGGATGGGCGGATCACTGAACGCCTACACCAGCCACGACCTCGTCGCCTTCCACATCACGGTGCGCGCCGAATCAGCGGTCGAAGCGATCGACCTGTTGACCGATTTTGTCGGCCGCCCAAAGCTCGACGCAGAAGAGCTCAACAAGGAGCGTGGCGTCGTGATCCAAGAGATCCAGCGCTACAAGGACGAGCCGGCATCGGTTGCCGGTGACCTAATTGAGCGCGCCGGTTTCGGCGACCATCCGCTCGGGCGCACCGTGCTCGGCCCTGAGCAGCACATCGAGAGCTTCTCGCGTGAGGCGATCGTCGCTTTCCGCGAGCGTCGCTGGGCAGGTCAGCGCGGCGGCGCATTCATCGTCGGCAACCTCGAACATGTGCCGACAAACGGCGCCGTCGACGAGTATTTCGGCCGTTTTCCATCGCTGCCCGACGCGCCGCCGTCAGAAGCTCCGGTTCCTTTCACGCCGGTCACGCTGGTCGAAGAGCGCGACAGCAACCAGTCACATCTGCGGATGCTCTATCAGCCTGACCTTGACCCAAGCGACGCCAGCCAGCGCGTTGCCTTTGGCATCTATTCGACGCTGCTCGGTGGTTCGATGGGCTCGCGCCTGTTCGATGAGATCCGCGAACAGCGGGGGCTCGCCTACTCGGTCTTCGCGATGGCCCACATCGCCAGCGACTACAGCGCGCTTGTGCTTGGAGCGGGATTGGAATCGGCGAAAACTGTCGAGGCGTTCACGCGGATGAAGGAGATCGTCGCTGAGCTGGCCACCGACGGACCGACCGAGGAAGAGGTCGAACGGGCGCGGGCCTACGTCGCGGGGCGCCGCGTTCTCTCGTTCGAGAGCACGAACTCGGTCGCCGGCTACGCCGCCGGGCGGGCGATCGTCCACCGTGAGAGCTTCGATCCCGATGATGCGATCGCCGCAATAGACGCGGTTACCTTTGACCAAGTTGCTGAGGCGGCACGGCGGGTGAACCCCGAGGAGCTCTCGATCGCCTGCGTAGGACCTCACGAATACAGCGAGTTTTCCTAGCTTTCATCAAATTTGCGGGCGCGAGCGTCACAAAAGAGGAGTACCGTTGTCTGAAGTTCAGGAGCACCGGTGACACCTCACATTTCCGTATCCCTACTAGGAACTCAGTCCGACGAGCGGCTGGCGTCGCTTGCTGGCTCCGGCCACGAGCGCGCCTTCGAGGCGATCGTTGAGCGTTACAGCAAGGCGCTAACGCGCTATGCGCAGCGCTTCCTTGGCGAGGCACGGGCTGAAGAGGTTGTCCAAGCGGCGTTCTTAAGTGCCTGGTCGGCGCTTACCACCGGGACCGAGGTTCGCGATCTGCGGCCTTGGCTTTACCGAATTGTCCACAACGGAGCCCTGAACGCAATGAACCGATCTGAATCTGGAGATCTTGAACTAATCGAAGCGACCGACGCAGCGCTCAGCCCGCACGCGATCCTTGAGCAGAACGAAGAGGTCCGCAGCGCGCTAAACGTAATCGCCGAGCTTCCCGAGCGCCAGCGCGCCGCACTGCTCGCCGTGGCCGTTGATGGCCGCGCCCACGCGGACGTTGCCACCGACCTTGGCGTCAGCGACGCAGGCGTGCGCCAACTGGTCCGCCGCGCGCGTGTTCAACTTCGCAGCGCTGCAACTGCACTTACGCCGCTGCCGCTGGCACTCTGGCTCGCCGACGCTCAGCGTGCACCTTCTCCTGATGTAAGCCAGCGAATTGCTGAGATTCTCGCCGACGGCGGCGGCAACGCGTTGGCAGCTAGCGCAATGAAAGCTGGCGCGGTCGTCGTCTCGGTCGCGGCGGTAGCGACCGCAGCGCCAAAAGTCAGCGATGTGGTCAAGCAGGACTCCAAGCCTGATCGTGCAGCAGTTATTAGCGTTACCGGCGCCGGCGCCGGCAGTAGCGGCGCAGGCGGCGGACCGACCGGTCTCGCCACGGGCTTTGGACTAGGAACCGGCGGGCCGCGCCCGGCCGATGCACCGCCGCGCCAAGGAGGTCTTGGCCCTGACGGTGATGCACAGGATGGGTTTGGCGGACTGCCCGGCGCTCCGCAAGCAGAAGACCGGGCGCTCACCAACGGGGGCCCAAGATTCAGGGGTCGCGGGTACGAACAAGATATGAGCCCGCTGTTCACTCCCCTACCTGGCACCCGCCAACCGGGCCGCGGCGGCGGCTCAGGCCCCGGCGACAACGCAGGCCCCGGCGA
>JANRFB010000083.1:0-4004 GCA_030725785.1 Solirubrobacteraceae bacterium | reverse complement strand
CAGGCCCCGGCGACAACGCAGGCCCCGGCGATAACGGTGGCCGCGGCAACGGCGGACGCAGTCAGCCGCTCCCGGTGCCGTCGGCCGAGCCGTCCCCGAGCAAGCCCGGCGCCCCAGGTAGCGGTAGAACAGACCTCGCACCCAACAAGCCTGACCGCTCCGGTTCGGGCCTCAACCAAAACGAAGAGACGTCATTTGCGCCGAGCAGACCCGAGGGGCCCAGTCGAAAGGACGGCAAGAGTGGCTCCGACGACAGCAATAAGTCGGATCAATAGCCGAGGAACCGGCAGCCGCGCGCTCAGGGGTTAATTGCAACCATCCGCTCAATCGGAACTCGCGCGAGTTCAGCGACCGCAGGCTCGACCTTCACCTCACCGCTGCCATCGCGGAGTGTGTCACGCAGCTTCTCAAGCGTGATCATCTTCATGTAGCGGCAGCTTGCCTCGGCATTGGCCGGGATGAAGTTGACATCAGGAGCTGCCTGTTGAAGCGGATAAAGCATCCCGACCTCGGTTGCAACGATCACCTCACGCGCTGAGCCCTCAGCTTTTGCGCTCTGCGCGTACTCCATCATTCCGCCGGTTGAGAGCATCTGCACGCCCTCGGCATCGACATCGCCGGCTGCGACGTATTCCATAACCGACGTGACGCAGCCACATTCCGGGTGGATAAGAAAGTCGGCTCCCGGGTGCTCGCCGCGGACGCGCGTTATGTCGTCAGGACGAATCCCAGCGTGAACGTGGCACTCGCCATCCCAAATGTGCATCGGATGATGGCCGGTGATCTTCTGCACGTAGGCGCCGAGGAACATGTCCGGGCCAAAGCAGATCTCAACATCCGGGCCATGCTCGGCGATTATGTGATTGACGACCGCAACGGCGTTCGATGAGGTGCAGCAGTAATCGGTCAAGGCTTTGATCGCCGCCGTTGTGTTGACGTACATCACCGTGATCGCGTCCGGGAACTGCTGCTGCCACTGCTCAAGCTGCGCCGCCGTAATCGAATCAGCAAGCGAACAGCCGGCATCCAGATCGGGAAGGAGCACGGTCTTCTCGGGCGCGAGGATCGAAGCCGTCTCCGCCATGAAGTGAACGCCGCAGAAGGCGATAACGGGGTTCTCAACTTTCGCCGCCTGCTGCGAAAGACCGAGAGAATCGCCTACGTAGTCGGCTACATCCTGAACCTCTGGGACCTGGTAGTTGTGGGCGAGAATCACGGCCTCGCGCGACTCGGCGAGCTCGCGAACCTCGGCCTGCAACGCCGCGACCTTAGCGGGGTCTGGCGTTGGCTCGGGAGCCATTGGCAGCGGTGCCCGGCTCATCTGTCTACCTCAACTGTCAGAGAGAGATCAAGAGCAGCGGCTGAATGAGTAATCGCGCCCACGGAGACAAATTGTACGCCGCTTGCAGCGACTGAGGCCACGGTCGCAAGCGTCACGCCTCCACTGGCCTCCAGTTCTGCGCGTCCGGCCACGTGGGCGACGGCCTCCCTCAGCTCGTCGGGCGTCATGTTGTCCAGCAGCAGCCGCCCGGCGCCGGCTGCGATCGCCTCATCCGCCTGGCCAAGGTCGCAGCACTCGACTTCCAGCGGCAGATTCGCATCGGCGGCGCGCGCGGCAGCGACAGCAGCGCTAATCCCACCCGCCATCTCGATGTGGTTCTCCTTGATCAGGTAGGCGTCCCAGAGACCGATGCGATGGTTCCTACCGCCGCCAGCGAGAACCGCGGCCTTCTCAAGTAGTCGCATTCCCGGCGTCGTCTTTCGCGTGTCGAGAATCTCTGCGTTCGTGCCTTCGATCGCTTCGACGTAGCGCGCCGTGGCCGTCGCGACGCCGCTCAGGTGAGCAAGCAGGTTTAGCGCGCTGCGCTCGCCGCTGATGATTGCGGCTGCGTCGCCGGTGACGCGCAAGACCGGGCCACCTTCGCGCCAATCTCCCTCAGCAGTGAGCGGCTCAAACTGAACCGCCTCATCGAGCGCCATGAAAACGCTGGCTGCGGCCTCGATTCCAAAGATCACTCCCGGCGCCTTCTGCGTGATCGTGGCCACAGCGATGCTTCCCCGAGGTACGGTCGCAACCGTAGTGCGGTCGCCATCGCCAACATCTTCGCTCAGTGCAGCGGCGACAAGTTGGTCGAGCTCGCGCTGGGTTGCCTGATCCATAAGGGGAGCCTAGAGAGTCAGTCCGGGCGCTCTTCAAGTAGTACAGCGATTGTGCTTAGCGTCGGGTCGCTGGCACCGTGCAGGCGAGAGCCGGCGGCAGCCGTTTGACGGAGGTTGTCGATAACTTCGGCGCTGACCCTCTCGCCAGGTAGAAGCGCAGGGATTCCCGGCGGATAGCCGGCAATCGACTCGCACGAGATTCGGCCAACGGCTTGATCGAGCGCAACGACCTCGGCCTCTCCGAGGAACGCCTCGCGCGGCGGCACGACGCAGCCAGCGGAAACCCCAAGCCTTGGAACCGGCTCAACCGCTACGAAGCCGCAGCTCAGCTCAGCGGCGGTCGCTTCGACCCCGGCAACGAGGCGTTCGAACTGCTCGTCGGTCTCGGCGAGACTAACGACGAAGACGACCGTCGCCTGAGCCGCCATCTCAGGATGGACGTCATGGTGGGTGCTCAGGTGCTCTAGGAATTGGAGCCCGCTGCAGCCAACGGCGCGAACGTCGAGCACGATCCGCAGCGGGTCAAAACCGGCGACCCCAGCTCGGCCGACGAAGCTCTCATCGACGAGCTCGATCCCATCGATCGCCTCGAGCCGCTCGCGAACAACGACCAGCTTCTCGAGCGTCTCCCCCAGCAGCTCCTCGCCGCGGGTAGCAAGTTGGCGGCGGGCGGCATCGAGCGAGGAGATCAGCAGCGTGCTCTGGCTCGTTGAACGCAGAATGCGAACCGCCCGACCGACCGCCGCCTCGTCTATCCGCCCCCCACTGCCGAGGTGAAGCATCGCGCTCTGAGTCATCGAGCCTCCGAGTTTGTGCGTGCTCGTGAGAACCGCATCAGCGCCGAGCGCCAGAGCACTCGGCGGCAAATCAGGATGAAAACCAAGGTGGGCGCCCCAGGACTGATCGACGACCAACGCCACCCCTGCGGCGTGCGCCACCTCGGCGCAGCCGGCGACATCGGCCGCCAAGCCGTAGTAGGTCGGAGAGACGATGAAAGCGGTGCGCACGTCCGGGTTCTCGGCCAGCAGCGCCGCGAGCTTCGTCGGCTCGACTCCGAGCGCCATCCCGAGCTCGCTGTCATATTCGGGCTCGATAAAGATCGGGTTGCCGCCACTGAGCACGAGGCCATCGACAATTGAGGCGTGCGAGTTACGCTGCGCGACGACGCGGCGCCCGAGCGGAGCCAGCGCGAGGCAGAGCGCGTGGTTGCCTTGCGAGGCCCCGTTGGTCAGGAACCAGCTCTTCTCAGCTCCATAGGCCTCGGCCGCCAAGCGCTCAGCTTGCGTGTAAGGAGTTGGCTCCGGGCCATCATCAATCCCGTCGACCCCCTGAGCGAGGTCGTGGGCAAGAGCGGCTTCGCCCAGGACTTCAACGAGCGCATCGTCGGCGCCCAGCCCTCCCTTGTGGCCCGGCACGTGGAACCGCGCCGGTTGTCGCGCTACATAAGCGGCCGTCGCGTCCAGGTACGGTGCCTGCGACTGGTCATCGTCGGCGCCGCTCACTTAGCTGCCGCTCGATCGCAGCAGCTCTGCGCGCACGAATTCATCAAGATCGCCGTCGAGCACTCGCTGGGCGTCGCCGATCTCAACATCGGTGCGGTGGTCCTTGACCATCGTGTAGGGGTGAAGCACGTAGGAACGGATCTGCGAACCAAAGTTGACGTCCTGGCTCTCACCCTTTGCCGCGGCGATCTCTTCGCTGCGGCGTCGTTCCTCGGCCTCGAGCAGCTTTGCGCGCAGCATCTTCATCGCGGTCTCCTTGTTCGATGACTGTGAGCGCTCGTTCTGGCACTGGACGACGATCCCGCTTGGCCGATGTGTGATCCGCACCGCCGAATCGGTCTT
>JANRFB010000082.1 GCA_030725785.1 Solirubrobacteraceae bacterium | reverse complement strand
GGCGAGAAGATCGACATCATTCCTTACAACGAAGAGCCTGCACGCTTTGTCGCCAAGGCGCTGTCGCCGGCCCGCGTACGCGAGGTCGTTGTTGACGACGAGGCGCGCCAAGCAACCGTGATCGTCCCTGACGACCAGCTAGCGCTGGCGATCGGCCGTGAAGGTCAGAATGCGCGGCTTGCTGCCCGTCTGACCGGCTGGCGGATCGACATTCGCTCCGAATCAGAGTTTGCGACAGAAGCTCCTGACGGCTCGATGTCGGCCGACGAAGAGGTCGGCGGTCGATGCGTGGCGGTTCTCACGAATGGCCGTCGTTGCCCGAACGCTGCTCTTCCCGGCACAACCTCCTGTGGACTTCCTGCCCACATCGCGCTAGGCCGCTTCAGCGGCAACTCCGTCGCCTTCGCAGCGGAGCTGAGCGAGGAAGAGGTCGTCCGCTTCGCTGATCCTGAGGTTCCAGCCGCCGAGCTGGCCGATCGCGTCGGCGAGATTGAGGCTGTCGTTGCCGAAGCGCAGGCGATTGCGGCCGCCGCCGCTGCCGCAGAGGCCGAAGCTGAAGCCGCTGCTGCCGCCGAGGCTGCTGCTGCCGCCGAAGCAGCTACTGCGGCCGAAGTCGCTGAAGGCGAAGTCGCCGACGACGCGGCGGCTTTGGACGCCGAAGATGCTGCTGGCGACGCCGAAGAGGTTGCCGAAGAGGCAGAAGAAGCGAAGATTGAGGCCGAGGACGAGGCCGCCGAGGACGAAGCTGAAGAGCAGCTCGCCGAGGCAGAAGAGTCCGAGGACGAAGCTGCCAAGGTTGAACTGGAAGAAGGGGCAAGTGGCGAGTAAGCGCGTCCACGAGATTGCCAAGGAGCAGAATCTCTCCAGCCGTGAGCTGCTGGAGGCGCTTCGTGCTGCCGGTTTAGAGGTAACAGCGGCCGCGTCGAGCGTCGACGAGGACGAGGCACTGCGGATCCTCAAGTCGGCCGGGGACAGCCCAACGGAGCGTCAAGCGAAGTCGCCGACGAAGCCTCGCACGCCGGCAGCCCTGCGACAGAAGCCGGCGCCCAAGGCCGCACCGAAAGCTGCTGCGGCGCCGTCGCCAACGCCGGCTGAGCAGCGCAGCTTTGATCCCGGCGAGGGCGTAGACACCGGCGGTAATCGCGTCTTTGAGCCGGACGTCATCGTGCCAATCAAGCCTTCGTCTGCGGGTGGCAAGCGCGAGCCGGCTCTGCCGCCTGCGCCGAAGCCAACGGGTGCGCCAAAGCCGAAGAGCGATTCGCCATCGCCACCGCCGCCAAAGCCGAAGTCGAAGGCCCCCGCTGGACAACCACCGCCCAAGCCCGCCGAGCAGGTCGCAGCGCCACCGGCAGCAGCGAAGACTGCGGATTCGCCGGCTGAACCAAAGCCTGCTGCGCCGATCGACGAGATTGCCGCCGCAGCGACGGTCGGCCCTAAGATCATCGCCCAGCCCGACAAGCCGAAGCGGACGCCGCGTAAGCCAGCCAGCCCTGCAGACGCCGGCGGCAAGCGACGAGTAGTAATTGATTCGCAGGCCAATCGTCGTCCGGGTGGAGGTCCGCCTCCGGGAGGCTTTCCGCAGCGCCGTCCGCGCCGGCGTGGCCGCCGTAAGTTCGACGACACACCATTGGCGCCGCTAGACACCAGCGCGCAGAGTGCGACCGACGCAGTCCGCGTAAACAGTGGCGCGACGGTCAAAGATATCTCTGAATATCTCGGCGTCCCGGTTCCGGACCTGATCAAGCAGCTGATGATGATGGGCGAGATGGCGACGCTCACGCAAACTCTCTCGGATGAAGCAATCGTGATTCTCGCTGAGGCGCTCGGCAAGGAAGTAGAAATCGTCACGACCGCTGACGAGGAAGCCGAAGAGCTGATCTTCGCCGACGAAGAGGCTGATCTACTCGAGCGCCCGCCTGTCGTCACGATCATGGGCCACGTCGACCACGGCAAGACCTCTCTGCTCGACGCGATCCGAAAAACTGAGGTCGTTGCCGGTGAGGCCGGCGGCATCACTCAGCACATCGGCGCTTATCAAGTTCATCACGACGGTCGCCTGATCACGTTCCTCGATACGCCTGGCCACGAAGCGTTTACTGCAATGCGTGCTCGGGGTGCCCACGTAACCGACATAGCCGTGATCGTTGTCGCTGCAGATGACGGCCCTAAGCCGCAAACAGATGAGGCGATCGACCATGCGCGCGCCGCCGGAGTTCCGATCGTCGTTGCCGTTAATAAGGTCGACAAAGAGGGCGCCGATCCGACTCGCGTCCGGACCGAGATGACAGAGCGCAAATTGCAGCCGGCAGAGTGGGGAGGAGAGACCGAGTACGTCGACGTGTCGGCAAAATCAGGCACCGGGCTCGACGAATTGCTCGAAACACTTCTCGTTGTCTCCGAACTCGAGGATCTGAAGGCCAATCCTGACGCTGAGGCGAGCGGCATCGTCGTCGAGTCGAGGCTCGATCCGGGCCGGGGGCCTGTAGTAACAGTTCTGATTCAGCGCGGCACGCTCAAGGTCGGAGATGCCTTCGTGGCAGGTGCGCACTGGGGCAAGGCGCGCGCGATGCACGACCACACTGGAGCCGTGCGCGACGCGGCCCTCCCGGGGGATCCGGTTGAGCTCCTTGGCTTCGACGGTGTTCCCGACGCTGGCGAGGTGCTGCGCGTCACAAAGAATGAGAAGGTCGCGCGCCAACAGGCTGAGGAGCGCCAGACAAGGATGCGCAACGAAGCGGCCGCACG
>JANRFB010000081.1 GCA_030725785.1 Solirubrobacteraceae bacterium | reverse complement strand
TCGCCGATCGAGCCGATGAAGATGATCCTCCCCTTCGCTTTGCGGATCAGCGGCAGCAGCGGCTGCGTGAGCGCGATCTGGCCGAATACGTCAACGGCGAACGAGGCGCGCAGCGAATCAACTGGGAGCGTCTCAAGCGGGCCGGGGATGCCGACGCCGGCGACGTTCGCGAGCCCGTCAAGGCCGGCGTCTCCAACGTGGGCTGTGATCGCTTCGACCGCGGCGGCGATGTCATCGTCGTTTGTGATGTCGAGGTGGAGCTTTGTTAGGGCGTCCTGATCGTTCGGTTGCTCGTTCGCTTCGACCGAGCGGTCACCGGCGAAGACGTGGCAGCCGGCCTCAAGCGCGGCCTCCATCGTCGCCTTGCCGATCCCTGACGAGGTTCCTGTGATCAATAGGTGCTTGCGGGTGCAGGCCATTGGCTACTCCTTTATTTGGCTCGCAAGATTGAGATTAGGGCGAAGTTACCAAAGCGCCGCACTGCCGCAGCGGCGGCGGCGATGGTGTAGTGTCTCCGTTATGAGTAAAACTAACCTCACCTCAGCCCTGATGGTTACCGCCGCTCTGCTGGCCATCGCCCCGGCCGCCGCGAGCGCCGACACCGTCTTCGCCACCACCAGCGCCGCCAGTAACGGCGCGCGCGTTGGCGCCGCCTCCTCGAGCCACCGACTTAACCTGCTGCTCGCGCTGCGCGCCGACGACGCAGCGCTGACCGCGTACGCCAGCGCCGTCTCCAACCCCTCCTCCCCGCTCTACGGCAAGTACTTGGAGCCCGAGCAGATCGCCCGGCGCTTTGGCTCGTCGCAGGTCGACCGCGCGCGTGTAAAGAAGGCGCTGCGCCGCGCAGGTCTCACGGCACGCACCGGCCTTGGCGGTTTCTGGATCGAAACCGAAGCGACCGTCGCGCAAGCCGGCGAGCTCTTCTCGACCGGCTTTGCCTCCTACAAGGCCAGCGCGAGCGGCAAGCGCTACGTCGCGCCGACCGGAAAACCGCAGCTGCCGCCGTCGCTGGCAGGAACCGTCACCGGCGTCGTTGGCCTCGACGACGCGCCGATAGTGCGCGCGGCACGGCACGGCGCTTCAGCCGCGCAGGCCGCAGAGATCTATCCGCTAACGCGCGCACAAACTCTCGCCTTCAACGCTTCCCAGCGAGCGGCAGGCAGTTCGCTGCGAGGGAATCTCGGCGCGCTGGCCGGCTGTGACGATGCGCGTAGTACCGGGAATAACGTCCCGGTCGGCTCACCAACTCCAACCGGCTTCATCCCCTCCTACACGCCCAACCAAGTCAACACGGCCTACGGACTCAGCTCGCTGCACGCCAAGGGCTACAAAGGCCAAGGCCAGCGGATCGCAGTGATTGAAGTTGACGGCTTTAGCCGTTCCGACCTTGAAACTGCGGCGGCCTGCTTTGGCTACAGGGCGCCGCCAACGCCGACCAAGCTCGTCGGCCTCAAGACGCCCCTTCCAGTCGGCGGTGAGACAACGCTTGATCTGCAAGTAATCGCGGCCTCATCGCCGGGCCTGAAATCAATTCAAGTGATCGAAGGAGACGGCAGCTTGGCAGGGTTGGCCCAGCAGTTTGCTGCAGCTGTACAAACTCCAAGCCGCTACCGAGCGTCGGTGATCTCGGCTTCAGTCGGCGCCTGCGAACCGAACTGGACAGATCAGGCGATCACTCAGCTCGAACGAACACTCCGTGCCGCCAACGTTGCAGGGATAACCGTTACCGCCGCAGCCGGGGACACCGGGTCGACCGGCTGCTCGCTAGATGACAACGCTGCAGCGCTGCCGGGTGCAGCGGTCTGGTACCCGTCGAGCTCGAGCTGGGTAACCGGTGTCGGCGGAACTAACTTCTCGCTGAACTCGGCGAACCGGATCACCGAGGAGGTGGTTTGGAATGACTCGCCAACGGCATTTGGCGGTGGTGGCGGCGGCACCAGCATCGGCATAAAGAAGCCGGCGTGGCAGAGCGGCCCGGGAGTTGGCACCGGGGAAGGGCGCGAAGTGCCAGACATTGCGCTGCTATCCGACAGCATTCCCGGCTACCCGATCTACTGCTCCGCCAGCGACTGCCTTGGCGGCTGGAGCAATGTCGGCGGCACCAGCGCCGCTACGCCGCTCTTTGCTTCCGGTGTGCTGATCACCAACCAGCAGGCGAAGGCCGCGAAGCAGCCGCAGCTCGGGTTCCTCAACAAGAAGATCTACAAGCTCGCAGCGAAGTCGTCAACACGCACAAAGGTCTTCCGCGACGTGACGAAGGTCGGCAACGACCTCGGCAAGCTGATCGGGCCATCGTTCGCGGCGACAGGTTGCTGCTCGGCGACGAAGTACTACGACCGCGCCTCCGGCTGGGGATCGGTTAACTTCCCCGCGTTCTCCCAAGCGGCGCGCAAGCTCGGCGGAAGCCGCGCCAGCGCAGTTGCTGGCAACCGTTAGCTCGAGGTGCGCCAGCCGGTTGCCGGCGCCAAGCTCTATCTTTCCGTCGGATGATTGAACCCGGCAAGGCGCACAACACAGCCCCGTCCGAACTTGACGCACCACCGCGGCTGAAGCTGGCGATCCTGACCTGCATGGATGCGCGCATCAACCTCTGGGACCTGTTCCATCTTGGCCTTGGTGACGCGCACGTGATTCGCAACGCCGGCGCGATCGCGACGCCCGACGTGATCCGCTCGCTCGCCGCATCGCAGCGGCTGCTTGAAACCGAAGAGATCGTCGTGATTGCCCACACCGACTGCGGCATTCATCGGATCGCGC
>JANRFB010000080.1 GCA_030725785.1 Solirubrobacteraceae bacterium | reverse complement strand
AGCGAGAGTCAGACTGCTGCACGATGCCGTTGACGAGCTCTCCGACGCGATCCTGGTATTCGTCGAACATCATGTCGCGTTCGGCTTCGCGGACGCGCTGGAGAATCACCTGCTTGGCGGTCTGGGCAGCGATTCGCCCGAAGTCGTCCGGGGTAACGTCGGCCTCTTCGATCTGGTCGCGGTAGATCGCGAACTTCTCGGGATCGATAACCGGTTCAGCCGGTTCGACGTACTCGCCGGTCTCGGGGTCGAGGTAGGTCTCCTCGTCGATCGCCTCAACGATTAGCTGCGCTTCGAGCCGCTCCGGGATCTTCAGCTCAATGACGCGGTAATCACCGGTCTCAGGGTCGAGCTGTACCCGTGCATATTTGACCGATGTAGCCTGCTTCATGTAGGCGGAAAGCAGTGCATCTTCGAGCGCAGTAATCAGCCGCTCCGGGCTGATCCCCTTCTCGTTGGCGAGCACTGTCATTGCTTCGATGATCTCTGTCGACATCTTCCTACTCCTCGATCAGGTTGGATCGTTTAATCGCCGTATAAGGAATCGCGACCAGCGCATCGCCGGCCGAGATCGTTACCTCTTCAGTTGATGCGCCGACCAGTTCGCCGGTGAAGTTGCTTTGACCCTCGAGCGGCTCCGCTGTGCGCACCTTCGCGCGACGTCCAAGAAAGCGCTGATAATGCTCGGGCCGCGTCAACGGCCGCTCGCGTCCAGGCGAAGACACCTCAATGCCGACCTTCTCGCGCACCAGCTCTAAGTCATTTGTTACTGCAGCGCAAAGGTCAAGCGTCACGCCGTCGGGGTGATCGATAACGACTCGAACCGTGCCGCTGCCAGCTCCCTCGATAGCGAGCACTTCGAGCGCCGGCTGTGTTTCAGCCAGCTTCGCCTCAATTTCGGCTTGTATTTGGGTCGTATTCATCGGTATCTGGGGATAAAAAAAGTGGGCTAGCGCCCACTTTCGTTGCTGCTGTGACCGGCGCTACCGGACTTCGAAAGCTCGTTTAGAACGATAGCACCGACTCGTGGCCGCCGCTGATCCTTAGCGCCCAGTCGCCGATCAGGATGCGAGTCGACGTGCCGCGTCGCGATAAGCGCGGTAATCATCGCGCTCAGGGCGCAGACAGGCAGCGAGCGCCAGCGGCCGACGCGCATCATCGTGGGCGCCGAGGAGCTGGAGGCAGCGCCCAAGACAGAAGAGTGCGTAATCGTTTGTCGGAGCACCGTCAACGACAGCTTGGAACTCGATTGCCGCCTCGCGGTAGCGGTGCGCACCGAAAAGGGCGCGGCCAAGAGATTCGCGCACCATCGCCGCGTCGGGTTCAACCTCGCGCGCGCGCATCAGCGCAACCACGGCAGCATGGTGGTCGCCGCACTCGAGCAAAGCAAGCCCGCTCCGGTACGACTCGTAGGCTGACGGGTCACTCATCGCTCACCTCTGAAATCGACGTGCGAGCGCGCTGCGGCCCGAGCTCGTCGACCGCGTCGAGAATCTCGTTGGCGACTGCAAGCTTGTCAGCCTTCGGCACGTGGCGGTCACCTTCGGCCGAGACGATTGTGACCTCATTTGAGCTGCTTTCGAAGCCGATCCCTGAGCCAGAAACATCGTTGATAATCAGGAGGTCGAGACCCTTGGCAGCCAGCTTGACACGTCCAACATCGACGGCGTCGGCGCCGTGCTCAGCGGCAAAGCCGACGAGTGTTTGTGACTCGGTGCGCCTCTTGCTGAGCTGGGCGAGTACATCGGTAGTCGGCGTGAGAGTCAGCTCCAGCTCAGCCCGGCCATCCTTCTTTAGCTTGCCGCTGGCCGGGTGTGCAGCCGTGAAGTCGGCGACGGCGGCGGCCATCAGCAGCAGATCGCAGCTAGAAAATTGCTCGCTGGCTGCTTGCTCCAACTCGGCCGCGCTACCGACATCGATGTAGGCGATCTGCGCGTGGCGTGGAAGCTCGACGTTGGCCGCTATCACGGTCACATCGGCGCCTCGCGCGGCGGCAGCTTCAGCCAGAGCGAACCCCATGCGACCCGACGAACGATTGCCGACGAAGCGGACGGCGTCGATCGCCTCTCTCGTGCCACCGGCAGTCACCAGTACTTGCCGACCGTCCCAAGGGCGAGCGCCGGCAGGTACGAGCTGCTCGATCGCGGCGAGAATGGTTGCCGGCTGAGCGAGCCGACCGCTCCCCCACTCTTTACGACTGGCCAGCGAACCGACTTCGGGATCGACGATCGTCACCGAACGGCTTTGGAGCAGCTCGACATTGGCTTGGGTCGCGGCGTTCTCCCACATCTGGTGGTTCATCGCCGGCGCGACGATAAGCGGGCAGGACGCGGCGAGCGCCGCGCTTGTGAGCAGGTTGTCGGCGAGTCCAAGCGCCAGCTTGGCGATCGTATTGGCGCTTGCTGGCGCTATCACGAAACAGTCGGCGTTGCGGACCAGTTCGAGGTGGCTAATTGGATCGTGTTCGGGACGAATCTGGTCAGGGAATGCGCCGCGAGCGGGATCCCGCTCCCACTCGCTCGTCAGTACGGGTGCTCCGGTGATTGCTGCAAACGATGCAGCGCCGACGAAGCGCTGCGAGTTGTCGGTCTGAATCACACGGACAGAATGACCGCCGGCCGATGCGAGGCGAATCAGATCAAGCGCCTTGTAGGCGGCGATTCCACCGCTGACGCCGAGAAGAATTCGGGCCATCTTTGACCTCCTGACTTTGCTCCGGCTACTCGGGGTAGCGGTAAATCAGCTTACCTTCGGCGACCTCTTCGAGTGCGATCGTGAGGTAGTTGGCCGAGTGGCTGGCAACCATCGGCGGCGGAAACTCGTCAAAGGTCCCCTCGCCAAGGTTGTGGTAGTAGCTGTTGATCTGGCGCGCACGCTTGGCGGCGACAATCACGGTGGCGTAATTCGAGTCAACCTGTTCGAGCAGGGCGTCAATCCGGGGAGCGATCATGCTGATCAGTCTACCGCCCCGCGCAGTTGACCCTGAACTAGCTGCTCCAGGGCGCCGACCGCGTCGCCAAGGCGGTCGTTGACGATCACTTCGCTGAACTCGTCCTGAGCACCGAGCTCGTCGCGCGCGACGGCGAGCCGCTCGTCGATCGTCTGCGCCGAGTCGGTGCCGCGGCCGACCAACCGCTCGCGTAGCGTCTCGAAGGATGGAGGAGCAATGAACACCTGTAGCGCCGCAGGCATCGACTCGCGAATCTGCCTCGCCCCTTGAAGCTCAATTTCGAGAACGATCACGTCGCCATCGCCATCGCCCCCTTCGAGCTCGCTGCGCAGCGTGCCGTACTGCTGACCGGCGTAGCGCGCATGCTCAACAAACGCTCCGTCAGCAATCATCTGGTCGAACTCCTCTGCGGCAAGAAAGTGGTACTCGATTCCGTCTCGCTCGCCCGGCCGCGGCGACCGTGTCGTCGCCGAAATACTCAGGCGCACGCTCGGCATACGTTCCCGAAGAAGGCGAATTACCGTGCCTTTGCCGACTCCCGACGGGCCGGTTATAACGATCACTTGCGCCATTAACGCAGGCTAAGCGATCGTCCGGCGCGACTAGCGAGTGCGGCTGCGCAGCAGCTGGACGAGCTCGCCACGCTGGCGATCAGAGAGGCCGCCGACAGTCTTGCTCGGAGAGATGCGGACCTGCTGAAGAATCTTGTTGGCCTTCACGCGGCCGAACTTCGGCACCGCCAAGAGAAGGTCAAAGACCTTCGCCGTCTCGAGGTACTCGGGTGGTGATTCGAGCAACCGATCGATAGTCGCCTTACCAGCGCGGAGGTCCCGCTTGAGCTTCGCGCGCTGACTGCGAATCTGGTTTGCACGCTCGAGGGCTTCCATCCGCTGGAGCTTCGAGCGCTCCGGTGCCTCTGCCGCCGCGATTGAATTTTTTTCGGTTGCCGAAGCCACGATGGCGAGCATACACAACTCTGATCGCGCTGCGAGGCCCCACGGAAATATTTGACTGGACGTCGACTTGAGGTCGAGACTTGAGCCTGAGATCGACTTCGCTGAGACCTCCGCGACGGCGGAGTTGTGCTAGCTGAGGAGGCCGGCCGCAATCTTGGCGCCAGCTAGAGGATCCCGGAAACTCTCAGTACCGACGGCGATTACGCGTGCTCCAGCATCAAGGAACTGGCGGCCGTTAGCGGCATTGGCGATGCCCCCCATCGCGATAATTGGCAGTTCTATCGCAGCGGCAACGGCGCTCGTCTGGGCCAGCGCCACGGATCGAATTGCCGGCCCCGACTGCCCTCCGGTGCCGCCACCGAGCCAAGCCTTACCCGGCGCTGTCGGATCAGCGGCGAAGGCTCGCAGCGTATTTATCAGCGAAACGGCGTCAGCCCCGGAAGCCTCGGCTGCGCCAGCGACGAGCGCCACGTTCGCCGTGTTCGGGGTCAGCTTGACGATCAATGGCTTCGATGTCTTCGGCCTCACGACGGCGAGCAGCTTGCTCAGCTCGGCTGGGTCGGCGCCGATGTCAAGCCCGGTCTTCACGTTCGGGCAGGAGACGTTTAGCTCGATCGCGGCGATCTCGTCGCAGGGCTCAAGCGCTTCGAAGAGCTGGCCAACTTCGTCGGCGTCGGATCCCATGACATTCGTGATTAAAGGCACTGGAAGCGTCGCTAGCTCGGGCAGGTCGTGTTCGAGATACCCCACCACGCCTCGATTCGGTAGGCCGATTGAGTTGATCAGCCCAGCCGGCGTCTCAAATAGACGCGGCGGCGGATTCCCCAGCCGCGGCTCAAGCGTGATCGTCTTCGACACGAAGGCTGAGAACGGGAAGTTTTCGTCAACGGCGGCGCCAAAAACGCGGCGGGCGGCTATTACGTCAAAGGTTCCCGATCCGTTGATCACAGGGTGCGCGAGCTCAATTCCGCAGAGATCTACGGTCATTGCGATCGCTCCCCGCCGAGCCAATCGATAGCAAGCTCGTCAGCGACGACGACGGGACCGTCGACGCAGGTGCGCCGATAGCTTCCGTCAGCAACCTTTACGACGCATCCGTAACAGGCGCCGTAGCCGCACGCCATCGGTGCCTCAAGCGCAAGCTGGGCTGGAACGCCACTGGCCACGCTGATTGCGCGCACCGCGTCGAGCATCTGCGGCGGCCCACATGAATACACAACGGCGCTCGGATCACGGTCAAGTTCGGCCAGCAGCAGCTCGGTCACTAAGCCCCCGTGACCGACTGAGCCATCGTCGGTCGCTACCGCTGCGCCCGCAATGAACTCTGCTCCGACAGCGTGCTCAGCGTCACGAAAGCCGAGCAGAGAGGTAACTTCGCGGCCCTCGGCCACGAGCTGCTGCGCCATCATTGCAAGCGGTGCTACCCCAATCCCGCCTCCGCAGAGGATCGGCCGAAGGCCGGCGGCGGGCGGCCTGAACCGGTTACCGAGAGGCCCGAGCAAGCGCAACCGGTCGCCGTCTACCAACTCGGCGAGCCGCCCGGTTCCCGGGCCGACTACTTCGATTACGAAGGAAAGCTGGCCATCTCCTGCCGCCAGCACCGAAATAGCCCTCGGCAGGTAAGGGCGTTCGTCGACGCCGCCACCCCAGCGCTCAGCGCCCGTGAGCATGTAGAACTGCCCCGCCGATGGGACAGGGCCCGCGGGGTCGGAGCAGCTGAAAACGCGATAGGGACCAAGCTCTTCGATCCCGTTGATCGCCACATCGCGCGTGCCGAACGGCGCCGGCACACGGCCATCGTCCTCGCTCACGCCTCGGCCTCTACCGAATAAAGGCCGCGATGAATCTCCTGGAGGGAAAGCACTTCTGCCTCACCATGTCGAGCCGAAGATATTGCCCGCACTGCCGCGAGACCACCGGCCAGAGTTGTCAGGCACGGAACACTGCGCGCCACCGCAGCGCGGCGGATCTCCCAGCCGTCGCTGCGTGCTCCAGAGCCGGTCGGCGTGTTGACAACCAAGGTCACATCGCCGCTTTCGATCATGTCAACGACGTTCGGCGAACCCTCACCAACCTTCATAAGCTCGGTCGCCGGAACACCCATCCGCTCGAGAGCTTCCCGCGTGCCGCGCGTTGCAACGATCTTGAAGCCGAGGTCGTGGAGCGTCTGCGCAATCGCCACAGCCCCGGCCTTGTCGGAATCTGTGACGGTGATAAACGCCGTTCCTCCGTCTGGGAGGGCGGCTCCAGCTGCGGCCTGCGCCTTGGCAAAGGCCGTCGGGAAGTCACGAGCGACCCCCATCACCTCTCCGGTCGAACGCATCTCGGGGCCCAGTAGCGCGTCGGCGCCGTCGAAACGATCGAAAGGCATGACGGCCTCTTTGACCGATACGTGGTCGTGGCCCATTGGGTCGGCTGGGAGATCTAGATTTTCAATCGTCTCACCCAGCATCAGGCGGCAGGCGAGCTTTGCCAGCGGAAGCCCGATCGCCTTGCTCACAAACGGCACTGTTCGCGAGGCGCGGGGGTTGGCCTCGATTACGAAAAGCTCGGCGCCATAGACGGCAAACTGAATGTTGCAGAGGCCAACAACGCCGAGTCCCTTTGCGATCCCTTCACTCTGCTGGCGGATCGCGGCCATCATCTCCGGTCCAAGTGAGTGAGGAGGAAGCACGCAGGCGCTGTCTCCGGAGTGGATGCCGGCTTCCTCGACGTGCTGCATAATGCCGCCGATCCAAACGCTCGTGCCATCGCAGAGCGCGTCTACATCGACTTCGATTGCGTTCTCGAGAAAGCGGTCGAGGTAGATCGCGCGGCCGTCCTCGCGAACGTTGCGTGAGAGGTAATCCTCAAGGCCGCCTTGCGAGTAGACGATCTCCATCGCGCGCCCCCCGAGCACGTAGCTGGGCCGCACCAAGAGCGGGAAACCAACTTCGTTGCAGACGCTGAGCGCCTGCTCTACCGAGTTCGCTTCAGCGTACGGCGGCGCTTGGTATCCAAGGCTTTCAAGCAGCCCCCCAAAGCGGCCGCGGTCCTCGGCCAGGTCGATCGCGTCGACGCTCGTCCCGAGAACCTTGATGCCAGCCTCGACAAGCCCTTCGGCGAGCTTGAGCGGCGTCTGGCCACCGAACTGGACGATCACCCCTTCTGGCTGCTCAATCTCAGCGACAGCGAGCACGTCCTCCAGCGTCAGCGGTTCGAAGTAGAGCCGGT
Source organism: Solirubrobacteraceae bacterium (assembly GCA_030725785.1). GTDB lineage: Bacteria > Actinomycetota > Thermoleophilia > Solirubrobacterales > Solirubrobacteraceae > F1-60-MAGs163. The sequence continues at coordinate 7,293 of JANRFB010000080.1, read as the reverse complement.
CGGATGTGTCGTAGTCGGTTGAAACCGTCTCCGGGTTGCAGTTGACCATTACGGCGTCGCGGCCGCTATCGCGGACGGTCATCGCAGCGTGTACGCAGCAGTAGTCGAATTCAATCCCTTGCCCGATGCGGTTTGGTCCAGCGCCCAAGATCATCACTGAGGCGTTGTCGCCGCGCTCGACCTCGCCTTCTGCTTGCTGCTCCCACCCCGAGTAGTAGTAGGGCGTGCGCGCTTCGAACTCGGCGGCGCAGGTGTCGACCGAGCGGTAGACGCGTTCGCCAGCGAACGCGGCTTCTGGTTCGAGCGCGAGCTGTTGCAGCTGGCGCAGGAACCACATGTCAACCAGGCAAGCCTCGTGAACCTGTTCCAGTGTGGCGCCCTGGCGGAACGCTTCGAACATGAAGTCGTAGCGCTCCGCCCCTGCCGGCGTCAGCGCCGCAATCAAGTCGTCAGCGGTTAGCCCATCAAGCTTGGCGTGGCTATCGAGCTCACGGCTTCGCATCGCCTTCGCGAATGCCTGCTGGAAGGTACGCCCGAAGGCCATCACTTCGCCGACACTCTTCATGTGGGTTGAGAGCCGTGGATCGGCGCCAGGGAACTTCTCGAACGCGAACCGCGGCCACTTCACGACGACGTAATCGATCGTCGGCTCAAAGCTGGCTGGCGTCACCTGCGTGATGTCGTTGGGGATCTCGTCGAGCGTGTAGCCGACTGCCAGCCGCGCGGCGATCTTGGCGATCGGGAAGCCGGTCGCCTTCGAAGCCAAGGCCGACGATCGCGAAACGCGTGGATTCATTTCGATCACGAGGATCTCTTCGGTTTCCGGGTTGACGGCGAACTGAACATTCGATCCGCCCGTCTCGACGCCAACCGCGCGAATCACAATCAGTGCCTGGTCGCGAAGCTGCTGGTAGAGAGCATCGGTCAGCGTCTGCTGTGGCGCCACGGTTAGCGAATCGCCGGTGTGGACGCCCATCGGGTCGATGTTTTCGATCGAGCAGACGATCACGCAGTTGTCGTCACGGTCGCGCATCACCTCAAGTTCGAATTCTCCCCAGCCGAGCACCGACTGATCGAGCAAAACCTGCCCGATCGGTGACGCCTCGATGCCGCGGGCGACAATCGAGCGGTACTCAGCTTCGTCGCGTGCGATCCCTCCCCCGCGCCCTCCCAATGTGAAGGCTGGCCGAACGATCGCTGGCAAGCCGATGTCGGAGAGCGCAGCCATTGCCTCATCGACGCTCGTGGCGATCGCGCTGCGTGGCATCTTCAGCCCCGCTTCGGCCATCGTTTCCGCAAAGCGTTCGCGGTCCTCGGCGCGGTCGATCGCTTCGTAGTTGGCGCCGATCAGCTCCACTCCAAACCGCTCGAGCGTGCCGTCTTCTTCAAGCGCCTTGGCGAGGTTGAGGGCCGTCTGACCGCCCAACGTCGGCAAGAGTGCGTCCGGGCGCTCTTTCTCGATTACAGCAGCGACGGGGCCAGGCAGCAGCGGCTCGACGTAGGTCGCGTCGGCGAACTCTGGGTCGGTCATGATCGTCGCCGGGTTGGAGTTCACGAGAACGATCTCGTAGCCCTCCTCACGCAAGACCTTGCACGCCTGAACGCCTGAGTAGTCGAACTCGGCCGCCTGGCCGATCACGATCGGGCCGGAGCCAATCACGAGGATCTTCTGGATGTCATCGCGCCGCGGCATCAGGCGGCCGCCTTCGTGATCCGCTCGACGAACGCATCGAAGAGGTGGCGCGCGTCGTGCGGGCCAGGGCCAGCCTCAGGGTGGTACTGCACGGTTGAACCGGGAACATCGAGCAGGGTTAACCCTTCGACGGTTCGGTCATAGAGGTTCACGTGGCTCAGTTCGGCGGCGCCGAAGTCGGTCTCCCAGCGGATCGGCTCGTCGGTCTCGACGCGCAGGCCGCCGTCAGGAGCGGCGACGGCGAAGCCGTGGTTCTGCGATGTGATCTCGATCTTCCCTGTGCGCAAATCCTTTACCGGGTGGTTTACGCCGCGATGGCCGAACGGCAGCTTAAATGTCTCGAGGCCGAGCGCCCGGCAGCAGAGTTGATGGCCAAGGCAGATACCGAAGACCGGCTTCTTCCCGAGGACGCCGCGGACGGTCTCGACAACGCCGTCCAGAGCAGCCGGGTCACCTGGGCCGTTGGCGAGAAAAATTGCGTCGGGGTCAGCAGCGAGCAACTCCTCAGCGCTGACGTTGCAGGGGTGGAGGTCAAGTCGCACGCCCCTCTCGACGAGTTGGTTAACAATCGACATCTTGATTCCGGTGTCGATCGCGGCTACCCGAGGGCCCGAGTTACTTTCGCCATGGCGGACGACCTGCGAAGGCCCGACCTCCGCAGCGAGGTTCTGACCGTCCATTGGCGGCTCCGCTTCGACCGTTGCCGCTGCAGTGCCCGCGTCGGCTGCGGCGAAGATGCCACCGCGCATTGCGCCGCGACTACGCAGATGGCGCACGAGCCCGCGCGTGTCTACCTCGGTGATCGCCGGAATGCCGCTCGCCTCGAGCCAGTCGAGCCAGCCCTGGTCGGCGGTCGGCGCGTCCGATGAGTTATCGGCGGCGCGCATCACAACACCGCGCACGTGGATCCGGTCGCTCTCCATCGCCTGCTCACTAACGCCGTAATTACCCACGTGCGGAACCGTGAAGGTCAAGACTTGGCCTGCAAAGGAGGGATCCGTGACCGACTCCTGATAGCCGCCCATCGCAGTCGTGAACACCACCTCGCCGACCGAGCCGCTCGATGCGCCACAAAGCATGCCGCCGAACCGTGTGCCGTCCTCTAGTAGGACGAAACCTTCTCTACTCACTTGATTAGCCCCTGAATCTCTTTGAAGTGTGGATTCTTGGCGTCCTTCATAAGCTCGAAGCAGATCGATTCGGTGCTCGACGGAACAGCGCCGGCGAGTGCGAGGCGCTGAATCGCCAGCGCGCGGTCGTCGGGGCTGCGTGAACCGAGCGCGTCGCAGGCAAGCCACACTTCAGCGTCTGCTGCGAGCAGGTCGAGCACGCTCTGGGCAACGCAGATGTGCGTTTCTGTCCCACAGACGATCACTTGATCGCGCCCGGCGAGTGAGAAACCCTCGGCGTGCGCGGCGGAGAAGCTTGTCTTCTCCAGAACCGTCGCGCCGGCTAGTACCTCGTCTAGTTCGACCACCGTCTTGCCTAGCCCCTTCGGGTACTGCTCGCTGACGATGATCGGAAGCCCAAGCAGCGTCGCAGCGCGGGCAAGGATCTGCGTGCGTGCGGTGATCGCGTCAGCGTCCGGAATAACTCCCCGGAAAGCCTCTTGAATGTCGACAACGAGCAACGCGGCCCGATCCGCTTCGAGCCGCGCGACCTTCACTGAGCGGCCTCGTCGACGTCCGGCGCGGCGCTCAGCGCGAAGCTCCGCTGGCGGTAAGCAACCGCGCCGTCTGCGACTGTCAGCAGCACACGCCCGTGCAGCATGCGGCCACCGAAGGCGCAGTTCTCGGAGCGGCTTTCGTAACCGTCCTCGCCGACTCGCCACTCTTGCTCGAGATCTACGAGCACAAGGTTGGCGCTCTCGCCGATAGTCATCTGTGGAATCTGGAGGCCGAAGATCGCGCCGCCGCAGGTCATCTTCTCTATCAGCATCTCGATGCTCATAAGTCCGCTACGAACAAGCTCGGTGTAACAGGCAGCGAATGAGCTCTCGAGCCCGGTCGTTCCCATCGGTGCCTGCTCGAACGGCACTTCCTTCTCGTGCGCGCTGTGCGGAGCGTGATCGGTCGCGATGCAGTCGATCGTGCCGTCGATCAGGCCGGCGATCAGCGCTTGACGGTCAGCTTCGGTCCGCAATGGCGGGTTCATCTTCATCCGCGTGTCGAGCGTGCGCACCGCTTCCTCGGTGAAGCAGAGGTGGTGCGGGCTGACCTCGGTCGTCACGTTGTACCCAAGACGCTTCGCTTCGCGGATTGCCTCGACCGATTCGGCGCAGCTGAGATGCTGCATGTGAACCGTTCCACCCTCGTAGCCCGCGAGCGCGGCGTCGCGCGCAACCATCGTCGATTCGCTGGTGCTTGGAATCCCACCGATCCCGAGCACCGCGTTAACGGCTCCCTCGTTCATTGAACCACCGGCAGAGAGCGATGGGTCCTCCTCGTGCAGCGCCAGAACGCCACCAGACATCTGCTGGTACTGCAGCGCCTTGCGCAGCATCCCGGCCGACTCCACCGGCATTCCGTCGTCTGTAAAACCGGCCGCACCCGCTGCACGAAGCTCCGACATCGCAGTGAGCTCCTGCCCGTCCAAGCCGACCGTTATTGCGGCGAGAAAACCGACAGGTACGCGCGCCTCGCGGCGGGCCGCCTCGCGTAGTGATCGCATCACCGAAGCCGAGTCAACGACGGGGTCGGTGTTCGGCATCGCCAGGACGGCGCAGAAGCCGCCCGCCGCGGCCGAGCGCGTGCCGGTCTCGATGTCCTCCTTGTGCTCGTGGCCAGGCGTTCGCAGGTGAATGTGCGGGTCCACGAAGGCCGGGAAGAGGTGGAAGCCGCTGCCGTCGATCTTCTCCGCGTCGGGGCCTGCGGTGAGCGTTCCGGGCTCACCGATCTCCGCTAGTTGGCCATCACTGACGATCACGTCGAAAACTCCGTCTATGCCAGCGCGCGGATCGATCAAGTGCGCACCGGTGATCATTAGGTCGGCCTCGGCTGCCGTGCCACGGACGAGCAGCTGTTCTCTGCGCCGCGTCATGCTGATTGGTGCTCCGGCACCGGATCAAAGGCTCGCGATGCGGCAAGCAGTTCGAAGAGGACCGCCATTCGGACTACAACCCCGGCAGCAACCTGTTCGAGGATTAGAGACTGAGGGCAGTCAACGACTCCATCAGAGAGCTCTACCCCGCGGTTGACCGGCCCGGGGTGCATCAGCAGCGATCGGGCACCGAGCCTGCGCTCGTCGATCTGGAAGAGCGAAGCGTATTCGCGCATACTCGGCAGGTAGGCCTGCTGCATCCGTTCGTTCTGCATCCGCAGTGCGTAGACGACGTCCGCTTCGTGCAGATCATCGAGCGAGTAGCGAACCTCGACGCCCATCGCTTCGATGTCGCGCGGCAGCAGCGTCGGCGGCCCCGCAACCGTCACCTGCGCCCCCATCTTCTGGAAGCCGAGGATGTTCGAGCGGGCAACGCGCGAGTGGAGCACGTCACCAACGACCCAGATCTTGACGCCGTCGAGCGAGCCGAGCCGGCGCGTAAGTGTGTAGATGTCGAGCAGCGCCTGAGTTGGATGCTCGTGCTTGCCGTCACCGGCGTTGATGATCGCGGCGTCGGTCCACTCGGCCACAAGCGCCGGGGCGCCTGCCCAGGGGCAGCGGACAACGATCGCGTCGGGCCGGTGGGCGCTCAGCGTCTGGACGGTGTCCTTGAGTGACTCGCCTTTCTCGGTCGATGAACCAGAGGCACTGAAGTTGACGACGTCGGCACTGAGCCGCTTCGCGGCAAGCTCGAACGAGCTGCGCGTGCGAGTGCTTGCCTCGTAGAAAAGATTTAGGACGGTACGGCCGCGAAGTGCTGGAACCTTCTTGATCTCACGCTGTTGATTCTCAGAGAACGCCGCAGCGCGGGCACAGATCCGCTCGACGTCCTCGCGGCTTACGTCCTCAATGCTTAGGAGGTGCTTCATGCCGCGTCACCAGTGATCGCAGTTTCAGCGTCGCCGATCAGAACACGGTCAACCCCATCGGTCTCCTCAACCTGGACGAAGACGCGCTCGCCGGGAGCGGTCGGCAGGTTCTTGCCGATGTAGTCGGGGCGAATCGGCAGTTCGCGGTGGCCGCGGTCTACGAGAACGGCGAGCTGTACACAGGCCGGGCGCCCGTAGGCAAAGAGTGCCTCGATCGCAGCACGAACGGTGCGGCCGCTATAGAGGACGTCGTCAACGATTACCACGGTCGCACCGTCGAGAGGGAAGTCGATCTCGGTCGAGTAGACCTGCGGAGCTTCGGGCCTCTTGCCAAGATCGTCGCGGTAGAAGCCGATGTCAAGCAAACCAAGAGGAATCTCGACGCCTGCAAACTCGTTCAAGAGGCCAACGATCCGCCGAGCGAGCACGGCGCCGCGGCTATGGATGCCAACGATCGCCAGTTCGGACGGATCGGTGTTTCGTTCGAGGATCTCGTGAGCGATGCGGATCAAGGCCCGGCTTAGCTCTTCGTCGTCTAAGACGACATTCTGTTGGCTCATTGGATCCTGCCCTTCTTGGCCTCTCGGACCGAGTTAAAGGGGGTTGACTACTGAGTGCACGTTAGCACCGCTGACGGCGCAACGGTGGATCAATTCTCGCTCTTTGCGGAACCCTCTTCGGCCGCTTCAGCGAACTGCGGTGCCGCAGCCTGCTCAGTCTCGACGTCGTCAGGACGAAGCAGCACCGGTGCCCCTTTCTCAGCGACAGGAATGTTGATCGCATCGAAATCACGAGGCACTACCGTGCTCTCGAATACCGCTTCGGCCTCCTCAATGATCTTGCGCACCGGGTAGCGGGCGGAGATGTGGGTCAGCGCGAGCAATGCCACGTCGGCCGCCGCGGCTATCTCCCCCGCCTGACGCGCGGTGCTGTGCATTGTCTCTGCGGCTCGGGCCGAGTCCTCACTCGCGAAGGTCGCCTCGTGGATCAGCAGGTCGGCGCCGCCGGCAGCCGCCTCGACCATCTCGCAGGGCGCAGTGTCGCCAGAGATGACGATCTTCCTGCCGGCCCGGGGCTCGCCGATCACCTGAGCGGGCTCAACACTGCCAACGCTCTCGCCGGCGACTAGCGCGGCAATCTCCTTGCCATCTGTAATTCCAAGCTCCTCCGCCCTCTGCGGGTCAAAGCGGCCTGGCCTACCGGCCTCGATCAGCGAGTATCCGAGCGCAGTACCGCGATGGCGGACGTTGAACGCTTCGACCTCATAGCCGTCGAACTCGATCGCGTCACCAGCTTCCAGCTCTGAGATGTGAAGTTCGTAATCGGTCTTGCCGGTTGCGATCCCGACCGCAGCGAGCTGCTTGACCGTGCCGCTCGGGCCATAGATGTCGAGCGCCTTCTCGCGGCCGCGCAGCTCGAGCGTGCGAACCAGCCCCGGGATACCAAGCCAGTGATCGGCGTGGAGATGGGTTAGGAAGATCGCGTCGAGATCGGCTAAGCCGATGCTGCGGATCAGCTGGCGCTGCGTTCCTTCACCGCAGTCGAACAGCAGCCGGTCACCGTCGAGCCGCGCGAGCGTCGCGGGCAGGCCGCGGCGCGGCGTTGGCACCGAGCCGCCGGTTCCCGCGAAGA
>JANRFB010000079.1 GCA_030725785.1 Solirubrobacteraceae bacterium | reverse complement strand
GCGCTCGGCTACACGATCTCGATGCCGCAAGAGGATCGCTTCCTCACAACGCGCGCCGAGCTACTCGATTCGATGGCGATGACGCTCGGTGGCCGCGCCGCCGAGGAGATCGTCTTCAGCGAGATCACAACTGGCGCTTCGAACGACATCGAGAAGGTCACAGCTACCGCAAAGCAGATGGTGATGCGCTTCGGGATGAGCGAACGACTTGGCCCACGCGTCTTCGGCCGCGATCAAGGACAGCCATTCCTCGGCCGCGAGTTCTCCTCCGAGCCGGACTACTCGGACGAGATCGCACGCGAGATCGACGATGAGATTCGCCGCATCGTCGAATCGTCGCACCAGCGCGCCAAGGACATGCTGACTGAGCACCGCGAGGTGCTCGAAACAACTTCGCGAATCCTGCTCAAGCGAGAGACGATCGAGAAGAATGAATTCCTTGCGCTGCTCGACGGCAAGAGCGAAGAAGATGTCTTCGGGCCCGACGACGCTCCGGCGCCGCCGACCGACGGAGCTGCCGAGTCCGCAGGCGAGGTTGAGCGCGATCTACCGCGGCCAACAACGCAGCCTGGACTTGCCGGTGGCGCGCTCGAGGCGCGTGGCCTCGATCTGCCTGAGAAGCCTGAACCGGCCTAAGTCGCCGCGCGCCGGTAGCCGATGAGCGCTGAGTGGAAGGTGATGGGCGTCTGCAACGCGACGCCGGATTCATTCTCCGACGGTGGCCTTCTACCGACAGCCGATGCCGCCGTTGCTCACAGTCTCGGGCTGATTGAGCAGGGCGCGACGATCATCGACGTCGGCGGCGAGTCAACCCGCCCCGGCGCCGAGCCGGTCGATCAGGCAGAGGAGCTGAGCCGCGTGATCCCCGTGATCGAAGCGCTCGCCGCCGCCGCGCCGGGGGTTCAGATCAGCATTGACACGATGAAGGTCACCGTCGCTACTGCTGCACTTGAGGCGGGCGCCAGCTACATCAACGACGTCAGCGCCTTTAGGCACGAGCCAGAGATGGCGCAGCTGGTCGCTGAGGCCGGCTGCGACTGCTGCCTGATGCACATGCTCGGCTCGCCGCAGACGATGCAGGAGAGCCCGCAGTACGACGACGTTGTCGCTGAGGTCTGTGCGTTCCTTAGCGCGCGCGCCGAGGTGGCTCTGGCCGCCGGTGTTCGGCGCGAACAGATCGCCGTCGATCCAGGGATCGGCTTCGGCAAGACGCTCGAACATAACCTCGATCTGCTTGCCAACCTCGATGTCGTCGCGGCGCTCGGATATCCCGTCGTGATCGGTCTTTCGCGCAAGCGCTTCCTTGGAGATCTAACCGGAACAGAGCGCCCCGATCAGCGAGTTGCGGCGACTGTTGCGGCCAATGTGCTCGCCTTTGAGCGCGGGGCCAGCCTCTTCCGCGTCCACGACGTGCGAGCAACCGTCGACGGCTTAAAGCTCGCTAGTGCTACGTTGGCGCGCGATGGACGCTGACGAGGAGAACGAGGAGAACGAGGAGTTCGACGAGGAATTCGGCGAGCGCAGCACTGAGCTGGCAGCTACCAGCATCGAGGTCACGGGCCTTTCGCTTTACACCCATCACGGTGTCAGCGACGCCGAGCAGGAGATCGGCCAGCGGCTTGTCTTCGACCTCCGCTTCGACGTTGGTGCCTGTGACGCGACGGTCACCGACCGCGTTGAGGACACCGTTGACTACGGCCGTGTCTGCGAGTTCATTGCGCTCGTCGCCCAGCGTCGCTCCTACCGCACTCTCGAGGCGCTCTGCACTGAGGTCGCCAACCAGCTGCTCGATGAGTTCGACGCCCGCGAGGTTTGGGTCAAGGCGACGAAGCCGGAGCCCCCGATCGCTCTTGCCGTCGAGTCGGTCTCGGTTGAGGTTTGGCACAGCGCGGCCGGCCGATGAGCACTCCGTTCGAACTGGCAACCGCAGTCGAGTCGCTTGGTGAAGGCCAGTTCAGCGCGCTCTGCGACGTAGATTGGTCGGCGCCGCGCGGCCCCAACGGCGGCTACTTGGCGGCGATCATGATTCGTGCGATGGCCGCCGAGCTTGGCGACAATCAGCGTGAAGCGCGCTCGATCACGCTCCACTACTTAAGCCCGCCGGTTGCCGGCCCGATGCAGATCGAGGTCAAGGTCGAGCGCTCGGGGCGGACGTTGACGACGCTCAGCGCGCGGCTCGAGCAGGACGGAAAGTGCTGCCTCCTGGCGCTCGGCGCCTTTGCCGGCCAATTTTCCGATAAGCGCCCGTTCGTCGCTCAGGCGCCGAAGGCCCGCGCCGCCGACCAGATTGAGCCGATTCCGGTCGTAGAGCAGATGCCGCCGATTGCGCACCAGGTTGAGATGCGGCCGGCTCTGGGCGCACTACCGTTCAGCGGCTCTGACGAGGCGATCAGCGGCGGCTGGATGCGGCTGAACGAACCGCAGCGGCTCGATTCGGCTGCGCTTGCGCTTTACTGCGACGCTTGGCTGCCAGCTGTTTTCACGCGTCTGACGGCGCCGGTCGGCGCGCCTACCGTTGACCTGACAATTCATTTCCGCGATCCGCACGCGGCGCTCGAAATCGACCCCTCGGAGTCGGTCCTCGGTGTGTTCCGCTGCAGCACTGCGATCGAGGGCTTCGTCGAAGAGGACGGCGAGATCTGGTCGGCCGACGGCAGGCTACTGGCCCAGAGCCGTCAGTTGGCCTTGCTCGTAGAGCCTAAATAGCTATGGCGGCTGCGCAGATCGGCTATCTCGGCCTCGGCTCCAACGTCGGCGGTCGCCGCGAGAATCTGCAGGCCGCCGTAGACGCAATGCCCGCCCGCGGCATCTCCGTGCTGGCATCCTCATCGACCTATGACACCGAGCCGGTTGGGCTCGTACTCGACCAGCCCTCGTTCCTCAACGCCTGCGTGCGGGTCAGCACCGAGCTTGGCCCCGAAGAGCTGCTCGACGCCTGTAAAGAGATCGAAGCGGCGCTCGGCCGCGACCTTGAGGGTGGCGTCCGCCATGGGCCGCGCCCGATCGACGTTGATCTCTTGCTGCTCGGGGATCTCGTCTACGAGAGCGAGCGGCTCACCCTGCCGCACGCCGAAACTACTTCGCGCCGCTTCGTCTTGATCCCGCTGCTGGAGCTCGACTTCGATCTGCGGGCCCCCGACGGCTCGCCGCTCTCGGAGGCGCTCGTAGCACTCGGTTTTGACGAAGGAGTGACGCGCGAAGGCGCGGCTCTGGCCGTTCCAGCGCAGTAACTTTTTTAAGGCTGTCAGACTGCGGCTTAGCGATGTTGATCAATGCTCCGCTCGCGGCCTTTGGTGCCAACCCATTAGCGATCGGCGCGATCATCGTGATCGTCGGTGGACTGCTGCTCGTCGACCTACTTGTCTTCGCGCGCGGCCGGCAGCCCACGCGCAAGGAAGCGATTGTCTGGAGCATCGGCTGGTTGATCGTCGGGCTGCTAGCGACGATCCCAGTGATCCTGCTCTCAAGCACCGCCGACGGCGTCAACTACGTCACCGTTTATCTGATCGAGCGCACGCTCTCGCTCGACAACCTCGTCGTCTTTCTACTGATCTTCGGATACTTCGCCGTCCCCTCTGCGCAGCGGGGAATTCTGCTCTTCTGGGGAATTATCTTGGCGCTGGCGATGCGTGGCGTGGCGATCGTCGTCGGCGTCGAGCTGATCGAGCGCTTCCACATCGTCACCTACATCCTCGGCGCTTTGCTGCTCGTCCTAGCTTGGCGGATGTACAAGGGCGCAGCCGACCACGTCGATCCAGACCACTCGCCGCTGGTGCGGTTGATCCGACGCTTCTACCCAATCGGCGATTACCACGGTTCGCGGTTTTCAACGATCGTTGCTGACCGCCGCGTGCTGACGCCGCTGGCGTTGGCGCTGGTCAGCGTCGTCGCCGCCGACATCGCCTTTGCGCTCGACTCAATTCCGGCGGCCTTCGCGATCACCGAGGATCCGCTCGTGATCTGGGCCGCCAACGGCTTTGCGCTGCTCGGCCTGCGCGCGCTCTTTTCGCTGGTCGAGGATCTAATTAAGCGCTTCCGTTATCTCAATCAGACGGTCGCAATTGTGCTCGGCGTCGTTGCCCTCAAACTGCTGATCCAAGACGTCTATAAGGCTTCGGCGCCGGTCAGCTTGGCGATCGTGATCGGTCTGTTTGCAGCCGGCATCACGCTCTCGATCCTTGTCGACCGACGCGACGCGGCGAAGCCGAACGTCGGCTAAGCGAGGTTCGGAAGCAGCGCCGCTGGAATCGTGCCAACAGGAGCGTGCCCGGGCGCTTCGGGGAAGCAGCGCAGTGCGAGCTCGGCGCAGGGGCGGCCGGCAAAGATCTCACTGAAGTCGGCGAAGGTCATCAGCAGCCGCAGGCTGGCAGCAATCTGAAGATCGGCCACGTTTAACTGATCTCCTCCGATCACTCCGTCAGCGATCCAGCCGTCGATGCGGTCGAGCAGGATCGGCAGCGTGCGGATGTCGTCGGCGTAGGTCGCGTCGCTGGCGCGGTTGGCGCGCATCTCGAGCGTTGTCACGCCAGGCGCGATCAACTTCAGCACCGGCACCGGAATGGGAGGCAGCTTTGAACCGGCTGAGTAGTTGGCCATAACCTCCGGGTGGGCTTTGAAGCTTGGCCACAGAACGCGGCGCACCAGCGGCTGGAGCACCTCGTCGCCCCAAGCTTCGGCTTCGAGTACCGACTCGCGCTGGGCAGGGTCGGCTGGGAGCAGGGGAGGGCTTGGAACCAAATCGTCAAGGCGCGCAAGGATCTCGCGTGAGCCACTGATCTTCTCGCCGTCGATCTGAATTCCGGGCACCGTTCGCTGGCCAAAAAGCAGCTTCATCGCAGCCATGTGCATCGGCGGCGGGAACTCAACTACCGAATAGGGAAGGCCTTTGATCTCAAGCGCTTTCTCAACGGTTGCGCAAGGGTGGGAGCCGCCAACAACAAATAGTCTGATCTTCATCAGGCTGGACAGTACCCGTTCGTGCGTCGCAGATCCGCCCAGCCCGCTACCGTTGCGGTTATGAGTGTTCCGCCGGTAATCCCAACCTCTCGCGATGGCTTCTTTTCGACCCTCTTCGACCTCAGCTTCACGCGCCTGCTTACAACCCGCGTGGTCAAGGCGCTTTACATCCTGCTGATCGTCGTTGTCGGTATTGGGCTTGTCGTAACGATCGTCTCTTCGATCATTTCCGGTTCGATCACCGGCGTGCTGATCTCCGTTATCGGGGGCACTCTCGCGGCGCTGCTGACGATCATCTACGGCCGCATCGTGCTCGAGGTTCTGCTCGCGATCTTCCGCATTCTTGAGACCAACCGTGAGATTGCCTACCTCCAACGCCAGCAGCTGCTGGCGATCAAGCCTGAGGCCGCTGCAGGCGACGCTTCACAGCAGTTCCCGCCGGCGTCATAAGCTGGCGCCATGCTGCTCGTAGTAGACGTAGGCAACACTCAGACCCATTTCGGCACTTATGAGGGTGGCGAGCTGGTCGAGCATTGGCGCTTTGCCACGGTTCGCGACTCAACCGCTGATGAGATCGGTGCTGCGCTGCGCAATCTCGTCGAGCTGCGCGGCGTCGAGCTTGAGCAGATCGATTCCTCCATCGTCTCCTCAACCGTTCCCCAGCTCGGGCCGCAGTGGCTTGAGATGACGGAGCGCTATCTGGGCCACGAGATGCTCGTCGTTGGCCCCGGCTTCAAGACCGGGATGCCGCTGCGCTACGACAACCCGCGCGAGATTGGCGCCGACCGGCTCGTCAACGCCGTCGCCGCTTACGAGCGCACGCAAGGAGCCTGCATCGTCGTCGACTTTGGAACTGCGATCACTTACGACCCGGTCTCGGCCGACGGCGAATACCTCGGCGGAATAATCAGTCCTGGCGTTGAAATCTCGGTCGAGGCGCTTGCCAGCCGTGCCGCGAAGCTCCCGAAGGTTGATCTTGAGCCGCCAAGGGCGCTGATCGGCAAGTCGACGATCGAGGCGATTCGCTCCGGCGTGATCTACGGCTTTGCCGCAATGGTCGATGGGATCGTCACTCGCCTGCTCGAAGAGATGGGCGAAGAGACGGCGACAATTGCGACCGGCGGCCTCGCTCACCACATCGTGCCGTTCACGGAGCGGATCGATGAGATTGACGATCTACTGACGCTGGAGGGGCTGCGAATCCTCTCTGAGCGAAACAGTTAATTTGGCGCTGAGGCTACGCTTGCGCCGATGACTGCGCCAGCTCTAACAGAACCGTTCTCGATCGGCGGCGTTGAAGCGCCCAACCGCGTCGTGCTTGCGCCTCTGGCCGGGATTGGCAACTGGTTTGTCCGCCTCCAGGCCAAACGCTTCGGCGCCGGCCTGACCGTCAGCGAGATGATCTCCAGCTTCGCGATCCACCATCGCAACGAAAAGACGATGCGCGACCTGCTCGTGATCCACCCCGGTGAGCGCGCCTACCCAGGCCCGATCGCCTTCCAGCTTTTCGGCCAAGACCCCGACGTGATGCGCTCGGCCGCCGCGACCGCCGCCGAGCACGGCGCCGACATCATCGACCTAAACATGGGCTGCCCGGTGCCGAAAGTGATGAAGAACGGCGCCGGCGCCGCACTGATCTCAGACCCCGCAGTAGCCGTCGAGATCGCACGGGCAGCCGGCGAGGGGAGCGGGCTGCCGGTCACGGTGAAGCTCCGCTCAGGCCAGAAGAACGGCGAAGCCGACGGCTACCAGCTGGCGTTGCGGCTGGTCGATGAGGCGGGCGTCGCAGCGATCGCCTTCCACCCGCGCTCGGCTCAGGTCAAGCACAAAGGCTCGCCCGACTACGAACTTGCCGCCAAGCTCGTAGCGGAGCTTCCGGTGCCGGTAATCCTCTCGGGCGGAATGAGCGACACCGAGGCCACGCTGGCAGCGCGAGAGCAGACCGGCGCCGCGGCCGTAATGCTGGCGCGTGGCGCGCTCGGTAACCCGTGGCTCTTTGAGCGAGTGCTGGGCCTGCGCGCCGAGCCACCGGCACGCGAGGAGATACTCGGCGAGCTCGGCTGGATCATCGACCGCGCCATCGAACACCTTGGAGAAGAACGGGCCGCTCGCTACCTGCGGACCTTCTACCCCTGGTATCTCGATCAGCTTGAGCTAGACAAGGCAACGCTGGTCGCCTTTCAGCAGAGCGACTCGATCGATCGAGTCCGCGTCATGCTGGCCGAGCTCGAGCCGCAGACCAGCGCTGCGTAATCGGCCGCAGCAGCCGTGATCGAGCCTCGCGAACGCTCGCTATACTGCCCGCTCCGCAGGCGACGAAACCGTTTCAATTGCTGGAACGGCGCCGGCAACAACTCCTAAAAAGTGAATTCCGATGACTAAAGAAGTAATTCTCACTCCCGCAGGCCTCAAACGGCTCCAAAAGGAACTTGAAACTTTGCAGACCGATCGCCGCCGCGAGGTTGCTGAGCGGATCCGCGACGCGCGCGAATTTGGCGAGATCGCCGAGAACTCGGAGTACGACGACGCCAAGAACGAGCAGTCGATGCTGGAGGCGCGGATTGCGCAGCTCGAGGACCGACTCCGTGATGCGCAGGTGATTGACAAGAAGAAGATCTCCAAGGATGTTGTTCAGGTCGGGAGTGCGGTCCACCTCAAAGACGAGAAGACCGGCAAGACGCAGAAGTTCACGATCGTCGGCTCAGCCGAAGCAAACCCGGCCGAGATGATGCTTTCGAATGAGTCGCCGGTGGGTCGCGCGCTGATCGGTCAGAAGCGCAACGCGGTCGTTTCGGTGCCGGTTCCTAAGGGCGCTGCGCGCAAGCTCAAGATCACGAAGATCGACGTCGGTCTCTAAATCGTCATGATGGCGCTCTAGTGAGCGACCAACCGACAGATCAGCCAAGTGAGCTGCTCGCTGCCCGGCGAGCGAAGCTGGATCGAATCCGCGCCCAGGGCGTCGAGCCGTTCCCGCACGACTTTCCCGGCGTGATCGCGATCGCGCAGGTGCAGGCTCCTTGGCAGCAGCTTCAGGCGGGAGAGGAGCGCGACGACGCCTACCGCATCGCCGGCCGCCTCGCTGCTCGGCGCGGCCAAGGCAAGATGGCCTTCCTTGACATCGTCGACCGCAGCGGCCGGATGCAGGTGCAGGCGCGCGCCGACGTGCTCGGTGAAGAGGCGATGGCGCAGCTGGTCGAGTTCGACCTTGGTGATTTGGTTGGAATTGACGGCACGATCTTTTCGAGCCGCAGCGGCGAGCTGACGCTCCGGGTAACCGGCTTCACGCTGCTGGCCAAGAGCCTGCGCCCTCCGCCCGACAAGCACCACGGGCTTCAGGACGTCGAAACCCGCTATCGGCGCCGCGAGCTCGACCTGATCGCCAACGAGGATGCGCGCGAGCTCTTCGTCACGCGCGCCCGGATCGTCTCCGAGCTGCGCCGCTCGCTCGACGACGACGGCTTCATTGAGGTCGAGACACCCGTGCTCCAGCCGCTCTACGGAGGAGCACTAGCGCGGCCGTTCGTGACCCACCACAACACGCTCGACCGCGATCTATATCTGCGGATCGCGACCGAGCTCTATCTCAAGCGCTGCATCGTCGGCGGCCTTGAGCGCGTCTACGAGCTCGGCAAAGACTTCCGCAACGAGGGGCTCTCTACGAAGCACAACCCCGAGTTCACGATGGTCGAGTGGTACGAGGCTTATGCCGACTATGGCGATGCGATGGATCGCGTCGAGCAGATCGTGATCGGCATTGCCGCAGCGATCGACTACGACGGCCCGATCGACTTCTCAGCCCCATGGCCGCGAATCCCGATGGCGCAGGCAATCAAGGACGCGACCGGGATCGACATCGCGCAAGCGAGCGAGCGCGACGCGCTGGTCGAAGCGATCAACGCCACCGACAAAGTGAAGCTCGACGTGGAGGATCGCGCCTGGCCCACTTTGGTCGATGATCTGCTCAGCAAGTACGTCGAGCCGACGATCACCAACCCGGTCTTCATAACCGACTACCCAACGGCGCTCTCGCCGTTCGCTAAAGAGCACCGCAGCGAGCCGGGCTTGGTCGAGCGCTTCGAAGCGTTCGCCAGCGGGATGGAGTTCGCCAACGCCTTCAGCGAGCTCAACGACCCTGACGAGCAGCGCCGCCGATTTGAGGATCAGGTCCGCCTTGCAGAGAACGGCGAGGAGGAATCACAGCCTTACGACGAGCTCTTCGTCCAAGCTCTCGAGCAGGGAATGCCGCCGACGGCTGGGGTCGGTCTGGGGATCGATCGACTCGTGATGTTGATGACCGGGCGCGATTCGATCCGCGAGGTTGTGCTCTTCCCCGCGATGCGTGACTGAGCGCCTTCGCGCCGGCTCACCGCCGATTACCCGCTGTTAGAATGCCGTATGTCCGTTTTCTTCACCGCTCGTTCATCCATTTGGCCGTCAGGGCCGGTAAGTATGGTGAGAAGCGGTTTTGAAGCAACCCTCAAAACGACCAGCGTCAGAACTTAGACAACCACCTCAACCGACTACCTACCCAGCCTCTTAGGAAGGACACGCAAAGATGTTTGAGCGATTTACAGAGCGCGCCCGCCAAGTCGTCGTCCTAGCCCAGGAAGAAGCTCGCACGCTGAAGCACAACTACATCGGAACCGAGCACATCCTGCTCGGTCTCCTGCGTGAAGAGGAAGGGCTCGCCGCGCGCGTGCTCGAGAGCCTCGACATCACGACCGAGCGTGTACGCGCGCAGGTCGTCCGCATCGTTGGCTCCGGTGAAGAGGTCACCTCCGGTCAGATTCCATTCACGCCGCGAGCCAAGAAGGTGCTGGAACTTGCTCTGCGCGAGGCGCTAAGTCTTGGCCACAACTACATCGGCACCGAGCACATCCTGCTCGGTCTCGTGCGCGAAAACGAGGGCGTCGCCGCCCGCATCCTGCTCGACTTTGACGCCGACTCGGAGAAGATCCGCAACGAAGTCATCCGCATGCTTTCCGGCCCCGGCGGCCGCCGTCAGGGCAGCTCCGGCGAAGGCAGCTCCGGCGCCTCGGGAAGCGGCTCGGGCTCCGGCGAAGGCAAGAAGTCATCGAAGCTGCTCGACCAGTTCGGCCGCAACCTGACGCGGCTGGCTTCGGAAGGCAAGCTCGACCCCGTCGTCGGTCGCGAGACCGAGATTGAGCGGATCATGCAGATCCTCTCGCGTCGCACGAAGAACAACCCGGTCCTGATCGGCGAGCCAGGAGTAGGCAAGACGGCCGTCGTCGAAGGGCTCGCGCAGCGGATCATCAACTCCGATGTGCCGCCTTTGCTGGCCGACAAGCAGATCTACACGCTTGACCTCGCAGCGCTCGTCGCCGGCTCGAAGTATCGCGGCGAATTCGAGGAGCGGCTGAAGAAAGTGATGAAGGAGATCACTCAGCGCGGCGACATCATTCTCTTCATCGACGAGATCCACAACCTCGTCGGCGCCGGCGCCGCTGAGGGCGCAATCGACGCTGCCTCAATCCTCAAGCCTGCTCTCGCCCGTGGCGAGCTGCAGACGATCGGCGCTACAACGCTCGACGAATACCGCAAGTACCTCGAGCGCGACAGCGCCCTAGAGCGCCGTTTCCAGAAGATCGTCGTAGACCAGCCAACGATCGAGGAGTCGGTTCAGATCCTCGAAGGGTTGCGGGATCGTTACGAAGAGCACCACAAGGTCGAAATCACCGATGAGGCTCTCCGCGCTGCCTGCGAGCTCGCCGACCGCTACATCGCCGACCGTCAGCTCCCCGACAAGGCGATCGACCTCGTAGACGAGGCCGCCTCGCGGATGCGGATCAAGACGATGACCGCTCCTCCCGTCTACCGCGAGCTTGAGGACGACATCGAGCGCACGCGCCGCGAAAAAGAGACCGCGATCGAAGACCAAGAGTTTGAGAAGGCCGCCGCGCTTCGCGACGACGAGCGCCAACTTACGCAGAAGAAGCGCGAGCTCGAAGATGAGTGGCGCAGTGGCGAGGGCGATGGTCCACGGCCCAGCATTGGCGAGGAGGAGATTGCCGACATCGTCTCAATGTGGACCGGTATCCCGGTCTTCAAGCTGACCGAAGCGGAGACCGCCAAGCTCGTCCGCATGGAAGACGAGCTCCACAAGCGCGTAGTTGGCCAAGAGGCAGCGGTCGAAGTTGTCTCGAAGGCGATCCGCCGTTCGCGCGCAGGGCTTAAGGATCCAAAGCGCCCGACCGGCTCGTTCATCTTCCTCGGCCCATCCGGCGTCGGCAAGACCGAGCTCGCGCGCACGCTCGCGCAGTTCCTCTTCGGCGACGAAGACGCGATGACGCGGATTGACATGTCGGAGTACATGGAGAAGCACGCCGTCTCGCGGCTCGTTGGCTCACCTCCTGGTTACATCGGCTACGACGAGGGCGGCCAGCTGACCGAGGCCGTGCGCCGCAAGCCTTACTGCGTGCTGTTGCTCGACGAGATCGAGAAGGCACACCCGGACGTCTTCAACATCCTCTTGCAGATCCTCGAGGACGGTCGCCTGACCGACTCGCAGGGCCGCACAGTCGATTTCCGCCATGCAATTGTGATCATGACCTCCAACATTGGGGCCCAAGAGATCGCTCAGAACACGCCGCTTGGCTTCTCAATCTCAGAGGACGAGACGGGGATCAGCTACGACGACATGAAGGGCCGCATCATGGGCGAGCTGAAGAAGGTCTTCCGCCCAGAGTTCCTCAACCGGATCGACGACGTAATCGTCTTCCACAAGCTGCAGAAAGATCAGATCAAGACGATCGTCGAGCTGCTGCTGGTGCGGATCCGCGAAACGCTGGCCGAGCGAGAGCTGCAACTGGAGTTGACCGAAGATGCCAAGGACCTGCTCGTAGAGAAGGGCTGGGATCCAGCGATGGGGGCGAGGCCGTTGCGCCGAGCGATCCAGCGCTACATCGAAGATCCGCTCGCCGACTTCGTGTTGCGCTCGGAATTGACGCCTGGCGGCACGGTGCTGGTCGAAGTCGCACCCGAGGGTTCGGAGGAAGAGGTCAGCTTGACGGTGATCGAGCCGCTCAAGGTACCGGCGGCAGTTGGCGCTCCCGAGCAGACTCACGACGATGACGACGCAGCAGACGATGGCGGCGACCTTCCTGAAGCCAGCGAGGAGCCGGCCGCTGAGGCGCCCGAAGCAGACGAAGGAGCAGTCTGATGGCCGACGAGCCGGTAGTGATCAAGGTCCGTGATGATGGGCCTTACAAGGTGACCGGCCCGGTTGTCCTTGAGGACGCCGACGGTAATCGCTACGACGTTGCTGGCCGCCCGGTAGCGCTCTGCCGCTGCGGCCTCTCGGAGGACAAGCCGTTCTGCGATGGCGCCCACAACGGCGCCGAGTTCGCTGCCTGCGAACGCGCATCGCAAGACTGACGCACGGGGGCGAAGCCGTCCCCTCTGGCGCCTAATCTCGCGAGGTGGCCCGTTCAGCATCAGTCTTCGTTTGCTCCTCCTGCGCACATCAGGAAGCCAAGTGGCACGGCCAATGCCCGCAGTGCGAGGAGTGGAACACGCTGGCCGAGGAGCGCGCGCCCTCAAGGGCGTCGGGCAAGCGCCCGGTCGGCGCTCGGAGCGCCGCCAGCGGCCCTGTAGTGCTGCGAGAGATGGCAAGCGACAGCACGCCGCGGCTTAAGACGGGGGTTACTGAGCTTGATCGCCTGCTCGGTGGCGGAATCGTCCCCGGCTCAATGGTCTTACTCGGCGGCGCGCCGGGAATCGGCAAGTCAACGCTGATCACGATGGCGCTCGGCTTGATGGCTGCCTCGGGGCGCAGCACGCTCTACGTCTCTGGCGAAGAGTCAGCCGCGCAGATTCGACTCCGCGCCGAGCGGCTTGAGGCTGGCGCAGCTCCAGGTGCGCTCGACGTTCCGGTACTCGCCGAGACCGACCTTGACGCGGTGCTCGCTGTAATCGAAGCCGAGCGGCCCGATGTATGCGTCGTCGATTCCGTCCAGACGCTGGCCTGCGCCGACCTGTCGGGCGCGGCCGGAACGGTCGGTCAGGTGCGCGAGGTCGCCTCACGTCTAATCGAGGTTGCGAAGCGAACCGACACGGCGATCATGCTCGTCGGCCACGTAACGAAGGAAGGCTCGCTCGCCGGGCCGCGCGTGCTCGAACACCTCGTTGACTGCGTGCTCCAATTCGATGGTGAGCGCGAACGGACTTACCGCACGCTGCGAGCGATCAAGAACCGCTTTGGTGCGACTAATGACGTTGGCGTCTTTGAGATGCGCGACGGCGGCCTCGTCGAGGTGCTCGATGCCAGCGAGCGCTTCGTCAGCGAGGCAACGCGCGCGCCCGGCAGTGTTGTGTTGGCTGCGATGGAGGGTTCACGGCCGCTGCTGGTCGAGGTTCAGGCGCTCGTCAGCCCAAGCGAGATGGTTCCGCCACGCCGACTCTGCAGCGGCGTTGATCGCAACCGCCTTGCCCTCGTGCTCGCCGTTCTCTCCCGCCACGCCGGCGTCTCAACCGGCAGCGCCGACGTTTTCGTCAACGTCGTAGGCGGCGTGCGCGTAGATGAGCCCGGCGCCGATCTCGCAATTGCACTAGCGGTCGCCAGCGCCGCCAGTGGAACGGCGCTCAGCGCGCCCGGCGCTAAGCCACTCTGCGCTTTCGGTGAGATTGGACTTACCGGTGAACTCCGCTCCGTCGCGCATCAGCTTCGGCGCGAGCAGGAGGCGGAAAAGTTTGGCCTCACCGAATTGATCACGCCAGAGCGCGTGGGCACGTTGCGGGATGCCTTAAAGCTCCCAAATATCGGCTCTGAGCGACTTTCTGCACGCAGCGCGGCATAGCGCCGATCCTCAACAGCTCTGTTAGAATGGACTATTATGGGGCGTCAATCAGGGGGAGATTCGGCTGACTCAGCTATGCGCCAAGAGACCTCGCTGGTCCGTGCGCTTGAGATGGTTGCGCCGGGTACCGCACTACGTGAGGGGATCGACAACGTCGTCCACGCTCGCACCGGCGCGCTAGTCGTTGTAGGTGACCCAGAAGAGATCAGCTTCATGTTCTCAGGCGGCATCCGCCTCGACATCGACTACTCGCCAGCCTTCCTCTACCAAGTCGCAAAGATGGACGGCGCGATCATCCTCAACGCCAACGCAACGAAGATCGCGATGGCCAACGTTCAGCTGCTCCCTGACCCGACGATCCTTTCGCTTGAGACCGGCACGCGTCACCGCACCGCCGAGCGCGTTAGCAAGCAGAGCGAGTCGCTCGTAATCGCGATCTCGCAGCGGCGCGAGATTGTCTCGCTCTATGTCGATGGAGCGAAGTACATCCTCGAAGACATCCCGACCGTGCTGGCGAAAGCAAATCAGGCGCTCGCGACGCTCGACAAGTACCGCCTGCGGCTCGACCAGGTCTCAACAAGGCTTACCGCACTTGAGTTCGAGGGCGGCGCGACGCTCCACGACGTCCTCACCGTTCTGCAGCGCTCAGAGCTTGTGACGCGGATGGCGGCCGAGATTGAGAGCTACATCGTTGAACTCGGCGCCGAGGGCCGCCTGATCGAGATGCAGCTTGAGGAGACTCTCTTCGGCACCGCCGCCGACAAGGCAGCTCTCGTCCACGACTACCTCGTCGACGAAGAGGATGTCAACTTTGCTCAGGCGCTGGAGCAGCTTGGCCGCATCGATCATCAGGACCTGCTCGACTTTGGCCGCCTCGCCGAGCTGCTCGGCTACGACCGCAAGGTCAACACGATCGACCATCCGGTATCGCC
>JANRFB010000078.1 GCA_030725785.1 Solirubrobacteraceae bacterium | reverse complement strand
GCCGAGCGGCGCGGGGCAGGGGTTGAGATCCGCGCCGCCGAGCGCGGCGCCAAGCGACGGATCCTTGAGCTGGCCGAGCGCAACGCGGCGCTGGCACTCGACCACGAGCGGCTCCGCAACGAGCAGACGCGCCGCCGCCGCATTGAGGCGCTGGACGAACTGCAGCGCGAACTGAAGCTTGAATCGCTGCCGATGCGGATCGAGTGCTTCGACATCTCGAACCTGATGGGAACGCACACCGTCGCCTCGATGGTCGTATTCGAATCGGCGGCGCCGAAGAAGGCCGACTACCGCCGCTTTACGATCCGCTCGCTCGAGGATGGTCAGCCCGACGACTTTGCGGCGATGCGCGAGGTTCTCGAACGACGGATCAACGCTTGGGAAAGCCAGGCCGACCTTTCCCCGCACGACCCGGCCTACAACCAGTCCTTCGCAACGCTGCCGAACTTGATCGTGATCGACGGTGGCAGGGGGCAGCTTTCGGCCGGGCTCGAGGTGCTCGACCGCTTCCGCGAGCGCGGGGTTGCCGTGATTTCGCTGGCGAAGCGAATAGAGGAGGTCTTCGAACCAGATCAGAGCGCGCCGCTGATTCTCGACCCGACTACTGCCGGGCTTCAACTGCTGCAGCGTGTTCGCGACGAAGCCCACCGCTTTGCAATCGCTCACCACCGCGCCCGCCGCGACGGCGCGATGACGGCCTCGGCGCTCGACAGCGTTCCTGGCGTTGGCCCGAAGCGCAAAAAAGCGCTGATCAAGCAGTTTGGCTCGCCTGAGGCAGTGATGGCAGCCAGTCGCGAGGAGCTTGAGCAGGTTCCTGGGCTACCGACAAAGGTTGCCAATGATCTCCTCCACCACATGCGCCGCACCGGAAGCTGAGCGAGCAGTTGCGTGCCGGCCGCGACCGCGGCGCAATACTGGTCAGGCGATGAGCGCTGAAACTCCATCCGGCTCGGACCCCGCGACAGAGCCGACTCCACTAGAAGACTTCGTGATCATCACCGGCGTTTCCGGCGCCGGTCGCTCGACCGCAATGGAAGCGTTCGAGGACGCCGGATACTTCTGCGTCGACAACCTGCCGCCGGAGATGATCGGCGGCCTCGTTGACGTATTCCTCCACGAAGGTTCAAAGGTGCGCCGCGCTGCCGTCGTCTCCGACGCCCGCGGCGGTGAGTACTTCGATCAGATGTCACGCGTGCTCGACGAGCTGGCGCAGGCGAGCATCAACTACCGCGTGCTCTTTCTCGATGCCTCCGACCAAGAGCTCCTAACGCGCTACCAGGAGACGCGACGGCGCCACCCGCTCAGCCCCGCTGGCAGCGTGCCGCAAGGCGTTGCCGCCGAGCGCGAGCTTGTTAACCCGATCAAGGCCCGCGCTGACCTCGTCGTCGATTCAACTGGGCTGACGGCCGCAGAGCTGCGCGCCAAGTTGATCGAAGACCTGCTGCCACGAAGCAGTGCCGCAAAGCTCGCCGTGACCTTCGAGAGTTTCGGCTTCAAGCACGGTCCTGCGCGCGACGCCGACCTGCTCTTCGACGTTCGTTTCCTTCCCAACCCACACTACGTCGATGAGCTCAGGCCGCTGACCGGGCGCGATCAGTCAATTGTCGAATACGTAGGCCGCGACGGCCGCCTCGAGCAGCTCTATGAGCATCTCCTCTCGCTGCTCGATTTCCTGCTTCCGCAATACGTGGCCGAAGGCAAGTCGCACCTGACGATCGCGATCGGCTGCACCGGCGGTCATCACCGTTCGGTCGCCGTCGCCGAAGGTCTCCGCCGCCGCTACGTTGACGGTGAAGGTCTCACCGTCGACGTCGTCCACCGCGACATTGAGCTCTAAGCGCGCCCGATCGCAAAGCAGCAAGCCCCTCTGCTCAGATAGCCTTCGCCGCGTAATCGAGCTAAGGGATTGCCGAAAATGTCCGTACGTGTTGCCGTTAATGGGTTTGGCCGCATCGGCCGCAATGTTGTCCGCGCCGCGAAGGCCAGTGGCGCCGACGTTGAGTTCGTCGCCGTCAACGATCTGACCGATCCAGCCACGCTCGCCCACCTCTTCAAGTACGACTCGATTCTCGGGCCCTATGGCGGAACCGTCGAGTACTCCGACAACTCGATCACGATCGACGGCGATGAGATCCGCGTCTGCGCCGAGCGCGACCCGGCCGACCTTCCTTGGGAAGAGATCGGCGTCGACGTAGTCGTTGAGTCGACCGGCTTCTTTACAAAGCGCGACGACGCAGCCAAGCACCTCACGGCAGGCGCCAAAAAGGTTGTCATCTCCGCGCCCGCCAGCGGCGAGGATCAGACGATCGTGCTCGGCGTCAACTTCGACCAGTACGACGCCGCCACTCAGGACGTGATCTCGAACGCTTCCTGCACGACCAACTGCCTCGCGCCGATCGCCAAGGTCGCCAACGACACGGTTGGAATCAAGCACGGCCTGATGACGACGATTCACGCCTACACCGGCGATCAGGCTCTGCAGGACGGCCCGCACTCCGACCTGCGCCGCGCCCGCGCCGCAGCCGCGAACCTCGTGCCAACCTCAACCGGCGCAGCGAAGGCCGTCGCGCTGGTGCTCCCTGAGCTGAGCGGCAAGCTGCACGGCTACGCGATTCGCGCCCCCGTAATCACCGGCTCGGTGGTCGACCTGACCTTTGAGGCCGAGCGAGCAACCAGCGTGGAAGAGATCAACACCGCGCTGAGGGCCGCAGCAGAGGGGCCGATGAAGGGGATTCTTCGTTACACCGAGGATCCAATCGTCTCCTCCGACATCGTCGGCGACCCGCACAGCTCGATCGTTGACGGCCTGCTGACGAGCGTTCTTGATGACACGCTGGTCAAGATCGTCAGCTGGTACGACAACGAGTGGGGCTACTCGAACCGCGTCGTCGATCTGGTCCAGAAGCTTCTCTAACCGTCGGTGCGCACGCTTGACGAGATCGACGTCGCC
>JANRFB010000077.1:10417-15613 GCA_030725785.1 Solirubrobacteraceae bacterium | reverse complement strand
CTCGACGAGGACGGCAGCTTCGCGCAGCGCGTCAATCCCGAGATGGTCGATCAGCTCGAGCAGCTCGATGAGGCCGACGCGATAGAGGTGCGCAACCTCGTCGCTGAGCACACCGCGCGCACCGGTTCGACCGTTGGGCAACGCGTACTCGATAACTGGGCTGAGCTGCAAAGTTCATTCGTGAAGATCTACCCGGCTGACTACAAGCGCGTGCTGGCCGAGCTGGCTCAGCAAGAGGCTGAAAACGCCGATCATCCAACCGTTGACGCGAGCGAGGTCGGCGGCTGATGGGGCAGACTGGCGGTTTCCTCAAGATCGAGCGGGTAGGCATCCCTTATAAGAGCCCTCTGGAGCGGGTTGAGCTCGAGCCGTACAAGGAGTTCGTCGAGAGCCGCACGGACGAGGAGCTCGCCGCCCAGGGCGCGCGCTGCATGGACTGCGGCGTTCCCTTCTGCCACAACGGCTGCCCACTTGGAAACCTGATTCCCGACTTCAACGATCTGGTCTACCAGCAGGATTGGCAGGCGGCAATAGTTCGCCTCCACGCAACAAACAACTTCCCGGAGTTCACCGGTCGTCTGTGCCCGGCTCCGTGTGAGGCGGCTTGCGTGCTTGAGATCCGGGAGGGTGAATCGGTAACGATCAAGCAGATCGAACTTTCAATCATCGACCGCGCATGGCAGGAAGGCTGGGTCAAGCCTGAGCCGCCGCAGGCCGAAAGCGGCCGCTCCGTAGCCGTCGTCGGCTCCGGTCCGGCCGGCCTCGCGGCCGCCCAGCAGCTTCGCCGCGCCGGCCACAAGGTCGTCGTTTTCGAGCGCGATGAGGCGCCGGGCGGCTTGATCCGTTTCGGTGTTCCCGACTTCAAGATCGAAAAGCACGTGATCGACCGCCGCGTTCAGCAGCTGATCGATGAGGGTGTTGAGCTGCGCTACGGCGTAGACGTTGGCGTCGACGTCACCGCCGAAGAGTTGAAAAGTGATTTCGACGCTGTTGTGTTGGCGATCGGCTCGCGCGTTCCCCGCGACCTTGATGTTCCCGGCCGTGAACTTGATGGCGTTCATTTCGCGATGGAATACCTCTACGGCCGCAATCGCTGGGTCGCCGAGCAACTTGGGCCAGAGCCGCCTGCGCCGGCGCCGACCGACCTGCCGAAGATCACTGCAGAGGGCAAGCACGTGGTCGTCGTTGGCGGCGGCGACACCGGCGCCGACTGTGTCGGCAATTCGATTCGCGAAGGAGCGCTCAGCGTCGTGCAGCTCGAACTGCTCCCGGAGCCGCCGGAGCATCGGCCCGACGACCGCACACCGTGGCCGCTCTGGCCACAGAAGTACCGCCTCTCCTACGCGATGGAGGAGGCCCGCGAGATTGGCCGCGGCGAGCAGGACTTCTCAGTCGTGACGACTCATTTTTCCGGCGCAGAAGGCAAGGTCACGGGGCAGCACATCGCGCAGGCCGAGGCGGCGCCGCCGTTCGCCCCCGTACCTGGCAGCGAGCGCGAGCTGAAGGCCGATCTGGTGCTGCTTGCAACCGGGTTCACCAATCCTGAAGCCGAGGGCCTCGTTGCCGAGCTCGGCTGCGAGCTTGACGGCCGCGGCAACATCGAAGCGCCGACGTACCAGAGCTCCGAGGCCGGCGTCTTCGTCGCTGGTGATGCGCGCCGCGGGCAGTCTCTGATCGTTTGGGCAATAAACGAAGGACGGCGCTGCGCGCGCATGGTTGATAAGTTCTTCGCAGAAGTTCCCGCCCTTTCAGGAGATCGAAATGATTAGCCAGCAGCTGCCACGGACCGCAATTATCGGGGCCGGGTCATCCGGCATCACAGCGCTGAAGACCTTTGCTGAGCGCGGCTTTGACGTTACCTGCTTCGAGGCCTCCAACAGGATCGGTGGCAACTGGGTCTACGAGAACATCAATGGCATGTCGGCCTGCTATCGCGACCTCCACATCAATACTTCAAGGCTGCGCATGGCCTACTCGGATTACCCGATGCCGGATGACTACCCCGATTATCCAAACCACGCTCAGATCGCGGCCTACTTCGACGATTACGTCGATCACTTCGGAGTCCGCGATCGAATCCGCTTTGAGACGCCGGTTCAGCACGCCGAGCGTCTCGCAGACGGAACATGGGAGCTGACGCTCGGCGACGGCAGCAGCGAGCGCTTCGATGCTCTGCTGGTGGCCAACGGGCATCACTGGAATCCACGCTGGCCGGAGCCCGCCTTCCCCGGTTCTGATTCATTCAAGGGCGAGCAGATGCATGCTCACTCCTACCTGCGCCCTGATTCGCTCGACGGTAAGGACGTCGTCGTGTTGGGGATAGGCAACAGCGCGATGGACATCTCGGTCGAGGCCTCCTATGTCGCTGAGAACGTTTACCTCTCAGCTCGTCGAGGTGCCTACATCGTGCCGAAGTACATATTCGGCAAGCCAACCGACCAGCTCGGCGGCTGGGTCAATCCGCGAATCCCTTTCAAGATTCGTCAGAAGGCTGTTGCGAAGCTGATCAACACCTATGTCGGCAAGGTGACCGATTTTGGGCTGCCAAAGCCCGACCATGAGTTCGGCGAGGCGCACCCAACAATTTCGAGCCGGATTCTCGACCGCATCACGCACGGTGCAATCAAGGTCAAGCCAAACATTCGCCGCCTCGAAGGCGAAGAGGTTGAGTTTGAGGATGGCAGCCGCGTCCACGCCGACGTCGTGATCTACTGCACCGGTTACAAGATCACATTCCCGTTCTTCGACGAAGATTTTATCTCCGCGCCCGAAAACCGGATCGATCTCTACCGCCGCGTCTTCAAGCCCGAGATTCCGAACCTCTTCTTCATCGGTCTGCTGCAGCCACTTGGCGCTGTGATGCCGCTCTCAGAGGCACAAGGCCGCTGGGTTGCCGACTATCTGAACGGCCGCTACAAGCTTCCCTCCGACGCCGAGATGCGCAGCTTCATGGGCAAGGACACGGAGAAGATGCAGAAGCGTTATGTGGCTTCCAAGCGGCACACGATTCAGGTCGATTTCGACGACTACCTCTACGAGCTTGGCAAAGAGGCCGCGGCCGGCGAGGCGCGCGCCCAATCGAGCGGCTATCAGCTCCCGGTCGAGGCGCTGGTCGAGCGCGACGCTGCGC
Organism: Solirubrobacteraceae bacterium; assembly: GCA_030725785.1. Taxonomy (GTDB): domain Bacteria; phylum Actinomycetota; class Thermoleophilia; order Solirubrobacterales; family Solirubrobacteraceae; genus F1-60-MAGs163. The sequence continues at coordinate 12,483 of JANRFB010000077.1, read as the reverse complement.
CAGCCTGAGCTGCGGGCAGCTTCAGCGTGAGCCGGCGGCCGCAGCCGGCGCGCGTAGCGTGATGTTGTTGCAGCTCTCGCAAACCTCGGCAGGAATCACGCCGGCCTTCATCAGCAGCGCAAAGACCTTGCAGCCAACACAGATGCCGAAGACCGATTCGAGCATCGCAAAGACGACGAGTATGGCTAGCACGATCGACGCCGCTCCAATCTGGTCGAAGCCGACTGCCAGCACCGCTGCCGTAACCGAGAAGAGCGCGCCGATTCCCTGAGCAAACCGTTTCGGTGGGCCTGGTACGAGCTTCTCCTCAAGGGGCAGCGCGGGGGTCAGGACGCGGGTGACGAACTGACCGAGCGGGCTTAGCTTCGGCCCGGTCAGCACGCGAGCGAGGAAGCCGTATGCCAGCACGATGAAGATCCAGGGCTGGCCGAAGATGATCGCCGCCAGCGCGATCAGCACAACGCCGCCGGCGACGAGCCGTGCGGAGACCTCATTGACGGGGTTTGGGAAAGAAAAAACCGATTCGGTCATCTTGAGATAAAAATAGCAGAGTGCTGATCGGCTTTACATTGATTAGGTATGTGGGCCTAAAATTCACGCTAATTGCGCACTTTCCGGCCGTCGGGGAGGGGAAAACTTCACCTGCGAGGTGCTTTAGAAGGCAGCTGCAATGGAACAGATCGGTTACGACAGCCCGCCACTCGGCCGCGAGGCCTCAAAGGCACAGCTTGACGAACTCGTCATTGAGGTCGTCAAGCGCGACGCCGCCAGCCTGCTGCGCCTCTCGCGTCGGCACAGCCTCTGCGCCGACGATGCCGAGGACGCATACCAGCGCGGCCTTGAGATCTTCATTAAACACGCACCGCGACTTGATCCCCAGCGCGCTCCTGCTTGGCTGCGAACAGTCATCAAGCACGAGGCGATGGCAGTAAGGCGAACCCGTCAGCGCGATCTCGCAGGCCACGAGATCGATTTCGATCAGCTCGAGAACGATCGTGGCGTCTCGCCGGAGGAGCGCGCACTGGGCTTCGAGCAGGTAGCGCAGTCGGCTGAAGCTCTGCAGCGACTGAAGCCGCAGGAGGTGCGGGCGCTTTGGCTGCGCGCCCAGGGAAATTCTTACGACGAGATCCAAGCAGAGACCGGCTGGAGCCGGACCAAAGTCAACCGTTGCCTTTACGAAGGGCGCCGCGCTTTCATCTCGAGGTATGCGGGCATCGAGTCCGGAGAGGAGTGCAAGCGTTGGGAACCCTTGCTGTCGGCGCTGGTTGACGGCGAAGCGACTAACGAGCAGCTCGTCGAGCTGCGCCCTCACCTGCGCCAATGTGGGTCCTGTCGCGGCGTCGTGCGCGAGATGCACCGCACGAGCGCACCGCTGGCGGCAGTATTCCCGGCCGCATCGGTGGCTGCTGGCACACAGCTCGATCAGGCCAGCAACGTGTTCATTCGTAGCTATGAAGCATTCACGACCTGGGCTAGCGAACGTTCCGCCTCCTCACTCGTGCGCGCTCAGATAGTGACCGAGTCGGCGTTTGGCGCAGCGGGCAAAGTCACCGCTGTCGTAGCCGCCACGGCAGCGGCAGCCAGCGGCGGTGCTGTTGCGCTCGATCAGGTCTCGAGCGGAACCTCGAAGGCTCCGCAGCTAGCGCGTCTCTCCGCGCGCGCCGTCAGCAGCTCCGCAAGCGAACGTTCGCGAGCTGAGCTGGCCCAACGCCGCGCCCGCCAGCAAGCTAGCCGGCGTGCCCAGGAAGCGAAATCAACCGCGGCCGCCACGACACCCGTGGCAACCGGCACGGCTCCGGTCGCCGCTGCGCCGGCGCCAGCGATCTCGTCACCGGTGGCCTCGGCGCCAGAACCGTCGGCACCAGAACCGGCGAGCGCCGAAATGGGCCTTGAGTAGGGCTGTCGATCTCCGATCGCAGGTGTCGTCCGCTGCGGCGCGTAATTTGCCCACATCCCCTGTATTCGGAGCTGCCGTTGCCCCTTTGTTTCATAGAGCCTCAGGACGCGATCCGTGTAATCGCTGAATCTGTTGGCCGTGACGCCAGGCGCCAACTACTTGGCGAGCT
>JANRFB010000077.1:0-10317 GCA_030725785.1 Solirubrobacteraceae bacterium | reverse complement strand
GTGTAATCGCTGAATCTGTTGGCCGTGACGCCAGGCGCCAACTACTTGGCGAGCTTGTCCGCGCCTGGGTCGACGCGATCCCTGAAACCGACCTTGAAACGCATTACGTCAAAGCCGTCGCCGACCTCGACGAACATGACCTCTCAATGCTTGCCGCATGGCACGCCTCGATGGAAGTCGGTCAACCGGTAGCCAACCGCGACTTTCTGCTCGGCGTCTTTGGGTCGCTTGGCGAGCACCGGCGCGAGGCGCTGAAGATCGCAGCTGGATTCCGCGGAGAAGAGGCTTTTGAAGCCGGAATCTCTGAGGAGCAGGCGCTTGAAACTGTTTTGCCGGCGCTCAGCCGCGAGCGCTGCGCCGAGCTGGCGGAAGAGTGTCTCGAGCTCTACCTCTGGGACCGAATGGGCTCCGACAACTAGCAGCAGTTTGCGGTGCCGATTAGGGCAGCGCCGGTGGGGGCTGCTTCACTTCGGTCGCCGTTCCTTCGACGTCGTAGTCGCGCCGTGGCGTCTTGGCGCGGGCGTACTTCGCAGCGCGCGAACCAAAGAAGGCGCCGCGAAGGGTCCAACCGGCAGGCCCTCCAACGCTCGTTGCCGCATAACTAACTGCCTTCGTCAGTGCGATTCGGCGGATGATGTCGCGCGTCGGCTGAAACAAGAAGAGCAGGCCGACGATGTCGGTCAGGAAGCCGGGCGTGAGCAGCAGCGCGCCGCCGGAGATCACAAGTCCGCCGTCGGCGGTCTCTTTAGCCGGCACCTTGCCGTTGCCTAACGCGGCGCGGAAGCGCAGCCACGAGCGCGATCCTTCGCGCATCAAGAGCCAAGCGCCCAGAATCGAATCCGCTACCAGAAGGGCGATAGTCCACCAGACGCCGATCATCGACCCGACCTGAATGATGATCGCCAGTTCAACGATGGGAACCACGATCAGAAGTAGAACCACAAGAGGCATGATCTGAGTTCGATTGTAGGGAGTGGGGCGAGCTACAATTGCTGATATGGCAAACGTTGACGAAGTAGAAGCGGCGCTAACGAACGTAATTGACCCTGAGTTGGGGCTCGACTTCGTTGAGCTCGGGCTGATCTACGAGATTGCCGTAGACGGGCCCAAGGTTCACGTCACCTACACGCTGACAACGCCGGCCTGCCCAATTGGCCCGATGGTTGCGGAGCAGATCGAAGAGTTCGTCAGCGTCCTCGACGGCGTTGAAGCCGTTGAGTCGGCGATGATCTTCACTCCGCCTTGGACCCCGGAGCTGATGAGCGAAGACGCGAAGTTCGCGCTCGGCTACTGAGCTGCCGCGGCTTCAGCTGAGAGCGCGAGCAGTTCGTCGATCGAATCCTGCAGCGCGTCGGCGAGCACGTCGATGTCGTCCAGCTGGTCGTAGTCACCCAGCAGACCGAAGCTGAGCCCGCCGTCATAGCTCATGATCGCTATCGCCAAGGCATGGTTGCGCGGCAGAAAAGCGACCGGAGCGATCGAAAGCAGCCTCGAGCCGCCGACATAGAGCGGGAACTGTGGCCCGGGCACGTTGGTAACAATCAGGTTGAAAAGTCGAGTTGAGAAGTTCAGCCGCGACGCCTGCGCGAGCAGCGTTGGCGGCGCAAAGTTCTGTGCTTCGCTGATCACCTCGGCGCCGAGCGCCTGCTTCGATTCCTTCAGCCCATCCATCGACTGGCGGACCATTCCGAGCCTGGCGACCGGGTCATCGATGTAGACCGGAAGCGGGCCGCGCATCGCGGCGATCTGATTGCCGAACTCATGGTGGGCGTCCTTCGGCCGGATTGAAACCGGCACTAGCGCTCGGAGCTCAAGCCCTTCGGTGCGGACACCGCGCGACTGCAGCCAAGTTCGCAGCGCGCCGCTGACGACCGTCAGCACGGCGTCGTTGACGGTTCCACCAAGCGCGTTCTTGATCTGCTTAAAGTCCTCGAGCTGGGCCTGAACTACGCGGAAGCGCCGATGCGGTCCAATCTCTACGTTGAGCGGTGTCGCTGGCGCCGAATTGATCCCGGCCCAAGCGATCTCGCCAACACCTTCGAGCCCGTCGCGAAGGCCATCGAAGACCGCTGCCGGGCTCGACGCCATCTTCGTGAGGCTCCTGACGCTGTCGATCGCCGTGCGCGCGATGCCTAGCGCGCCCGAGGCCAACAGGTCGGCGTCGCCGGGCTCAGGTGCGGGCATCCACGGCTCCGGCGGATGTTCAACAACGGTTCCCTCCGGCGAGAGGTCGAAGATCACGGTCGCGAGGTCAACTCCGGAGACTCCGTCGATCATCGCGTGGTGGGTCTTGTTGATGAGCGCCCAGCGGTCATCTTCAAGGCCTTCGATGATCCACATCTCCCAAAGCGGCTTCGAGCGATCGAGCTGCTGCGAGAAGATTCTTGAGGTCAGCAGAAGCAGTTGCTCCTCGCTACCCGGTGGCGGCAGCGCTGTGCGGCGGACGTGGTACTCGATGTTGAAGCTCGGGTCGTCAACCCAAACCGGCCGGCCACTGCGCATCGGCGGAAGCGAGAGTTTCTGGCGATAGCGCGGCACGAGGTGGAGGCGGCCGCGGATCGTGTCAAGGAACTGATCGAAGTCGGGAACCGGGTTCTCGAACATCGCGACAGCACCGACATGCATGTGCGAAGTCGGACCCTCCTGTTCTAGAAACGACGCATCTAGCGCGGTCAATCGGTCAAAGTGTTCCTGAGCCATATTCTGAATCTATAACGATCGCAGCCACTTCGGCTGCAAATACCCTTACAGCGTCGCGCCACAAGTCAGGCCACCCGATGGAGCCCGAACCCACAACAGAGCAAGAGAAACCGCCCTCCCGGGGGATTCGCGTCCTTGTGATCGTGCTGCTCGTTCAGCTTCTGTTGGCCGGCGTGCTGATCTACTTCGCGCTGGCTGGCTGGCCGTGGGTTCCCAGCGCGCCGGCCCAAACGGGCCGCCAAGCGGTTGCGGCTCGCTTCTTTGCGGGGCAGCCCGGCGACGGCGTGCCGACGCCGAGCGTCAACAGGTTCGACCGGGCGCGGGCGTTCAGCTTGCTCCGCAGGCAGGTAGACCGCTACGGCTGGAGGCCAGCCGGCTCTGCCAGCTCGAGGCGACTTGCCAAAGAGTTGGCCGGGCGCCTGCCAGCCGGCAAGCTGGAGTCGTTCAAGGCCGGCAAGCTGAGGCTGAATAATGTTGTTGGCGTGATCCCAGGAAGGTTGCCTGCAGTCGTCGTCGGCGCGCACTACGACGTCCAGCCTGAGCCGAAGGGTTTCGTCGGAGCCAACGATGGTGCGGCCGCAACCGCTGCCGTCGTCGAGCTCTCGCGCGCGTTCGCGGCGCGCCCGGTCGCCGACGGCCGCGAGCTTCGGTTCGTTCTCTTCGACGGAGAGGAGCAGCCGGCTGGCTCACGCGACTTCTACGCCAATGGACTGCGCGGCTCGCGTGCTTACGCAGCGCGTCATTCAGGCGAGGTTGGCGAACTGGTGTTGCTCGATTTCGTCGCAAATCGCGGCCTGCAGCTTCCGCGCGAAGCCACCTCAAACCGCCAGCTTTGGGCCAAACTGCGCGCCGCAGCCGCGCGCTCCGGAACTATCGCGAGCTTCCCGGGCGGGACGGGAGCCGCGCTCTGGGACGATCACTCGCCGTTTCTTGAGCGCGGGATCGCAGCGATCGACCTGATCGACTACGAGTACCCCTGGCGCGACACGCTGGGCGACAACCTCAGCAAAGTCTCGCCCCGGGCGCTCGATGTGACCGGTGAAACGGTCTACACGCTGGTCGACGAGCTGCGTCGCCGTTAGCTCTTCGTACAATGGCGCTTTAGTGAATGCTCCCGAGAAGATTTTGCTGGCTGCTCCGCGCGGCTACTGCGCCGGCGTTGATCGCGCCGTCCAGTCGGTCGAGCGCGCGCTTGAGGCTCACGGTGCTCCCGTTTACGTGCGCAAAGAGATCGTTCACAACAAGCACGTCGTCGAGCAGCTTCGCGATGCCGGCGCGATATTTGTCGATGAGCTGAATGGTTCAATCCCGGAAGGCGCGGTCACGGTCTTCTCCGCACACGGCGTCGCGCCCTCCGTTCACATTGAGGCAGCCGAGCGGAAGCTGCAAACAATCGACGCGACCTGCCCGCTGGTCACGAAGGTCCACCGTGAAGCTGTCAAGTTCGCTGAAGACGGCTACACAATCATCTTGATTGGCCACGACGGCCACGAGGAGGTTGAGGGGACGATGGGCGAGGCGCCCGATTCGATCGTCCTCGTCGAGACCGTCGCCGACGTCGACGCGCTTGAAGTTGATGACCCGGAGAAGCTCGCTTTCATTTCGCAGACAACGCTCTCGGTCGACGAGACCAGCATCATCATCGACCGCCTGCGTGAGCGTTTTCCCTCGATCATTAGTCCGCGCACCGATGACATCTGTTACGCCACGACCAACCGCCAGGCGGCCGTTAAGCAACTCGCGCCGCTCTGCGATCTGGTTCTGGTGATCGGTTCGAAGAACTCATCCAACTCCAACCGTCTGGTTGAGGTAGCGCGCGAACACGGCGCCGATTCGTACCTGATCGACAACGAGACGCAGGTCGATGAGGATTGGCTCGAGGGCGTCGCCACTCTCGGCATTACGTCGGGCGCAAGTGCTCCTGAGGAACTAGTCCAGCGCCTTGTTGATCTTTTCCGCAGCGCTGGAACAACCGACGTTGAAGAGTTCACGGTCGTCGAAGAGGACGTCCGTTTCATGCTGCCAAAGGCGATCCGCTAGGCGACTGCAGCCGTTGAGGTTCAATCTTCGCTGAGCCATGAGCGCAGCTCATCGTTGTGCTCGCCCAGCCTTGGAGGGCGGCTCTGGGGTACAGCTGGCGTGCGGCTGAGTCGCATCGGCGAGCGCGTCGAACGGACGCCGTCAAGTTCGATTATCGGCTCCAGGCCCAGCGCGTCGGCAAATTCGTAGGCCTGCGCAACGTCGTTAACCGGTCCGGCGGGGACGCCCGCTGCCGTGAGCCGCTCGGTCCAGAGTTCAGCGCTCTCGCCCGCAAAGATCTCGCTGAGGATTGCGATCAGGGCGTCGCTGTGGACGACTCGCTCGCTGTTCGTCGCGAAGCGCGAGTCCGTTGCCATCTCCGCTTCGCCTATCTCATCGCAAAGCCTCGTGAAGATTGCGTCATTGCCGACCGCCAGCGCAAGGTCCTCGGTTGCAGTTGGGAAGGTTTGGTAGGGAGCGATGGAAGGGTGGGCGTTGCCGTTTCGAACCGGTAGTTCGCCGGTGTTGAGGAAGCCGGAGCCTACGTTCAGCAGCATCGCTAGGGCGCTGTCGAGCAGCGCGACTTCGACGTGCTGACCTTCTCCACTGCGCTCGCGCTCCTGCAGCGCCGCCAGCGTGCCGGTGGCAGCGTAGAGGCCAGTCGCTAGATCAATCAGCGCCGTGCCGGGCTTCGTCGCCGGACCATCTGGAGAGCCGGTGATCGACATGTAGCCCGACATCGCTTGAACCAGCAAGTCGTAGCCAGGAAGCGCGGCGCCGTCCTCACTCGAGCCGAAGGCACTGATCGAGGTGTAGATCGCACGCGGGTTGTCTTGGCGTACGGCCTCCCAACCTAAGCCGAGCCGATCCATTGTTCCAGGACGGAAAGATTCGAATATCACGTCGGCTCGGCGGCAAAGTTCGAGCGCAAGCTGCTGGTCGGCGGGGTCTTTAAGGTCAAGCGTCAGCGAACGCTTCCCGCGGTTTAGGCCGAGGTAGTAGGTCGAGCCTTCCTCGACGAACGGCGGGCCCCACTGGCGAGTGTCGTCGCCACCCTCCGGCCTCTCAATCTTAATTACGTCGGCGCCGAGGTCTGCCAGCGTCTGGCTGGCGAGCGGCCCAGCTAGCACGCGGCTGAAGTCGGCGACGATGATTCCTGAAAGAGCTCTGGCTGTCATTGCTGGTCAGGCTACCCTGCCCGTCGATGCGAACACTTGTCATCTCCGACACACACATCGGCTCGCGCCGCCCGGTTGACATTCTCCGCAGGCCGGAGCCATTGGCAGCTCTGTGCGAAGCGCTCGCCGATATCGACCGGCTTGTTCTGCTTGGTGACCTGCTTGAGCTGCGCCACGGACCGCTTTACGACGCGCTCGGCGACGCAAAGCCAATTGTCGAGGCTATCGGCGCTTCGCTGCCAAAAGGCTCAGAGGTAGTGATTGCGGCCGGCAACCACGATTCAGCGCTTGTCTCGCCGTGGCTCGCTCGTCGCGGCGCACTTGAGGCGCCGGGGCCGCTCGGGCTGGAAACGAGGGTCGCCGCCAGCGCATCGCCAGCGGCAGAGGCGATCGCCGGCTGGCTCGGCAAACGCGTCGACTGCTCGGTTGTCTATCCGGGGATTTGGTTGCGTGATGACGTCTGGGCAACACACGGCCACTACCTCGACCGGTTGATCACGATCCCGACCTTTGAGCGGATTGTCGCCGGCGCTATGGCGCGGGTCGTCGGCAGGCTGCCAGATGAACCTGGCGGCGCAACTGCTGAAGATTTCGAGGCCGCGCTTTCTCCCGTCTACGCCTGGCTTGACCAGATCGCCAATGGCCGCGCCGCCGGTGGCCGCTGGGCAACTGGTGCGGCGACGGCAAAGGCCTGGACTCTGCTCTCCGGCGACGGCCGCGCGCCACTGCGCGGCAAGGCGCTGGCGGCTCTGCTGCCACTTGGAATTGCGGGAATTAACCTCGCCGGTCTTGGGCCCGTCAGTTCGAAGATCTCAAGTGACGAGCTGCGCCGCGCAGGCCTTGATGCAATGGCTGGCGTCGTCACTCTGCTCGGTGTCGATGCTAAGTACGTCATCTTTGGCCACACCCACTGCGCCGGTCCGCTGCCATGGATGGATCCGGCCGAGTGGCGGCTGCCTAATGGTGGCCAGATGATCAACAGCGGCTGCTGGACCGACGAGCCGCGGATAAACAGCACCGAAATGGTTAGCCCATACAGACCGGGGCGTGGCGTATTGGTAACCGATTCCGGGCCGCCGCAGCAGCTCGTGATCGCTGATGATCTCGGCCAGCGGCCGGCGAGCGGCTTCTAACTAGCCGCAGCGGCGAGCCCAGCGCTGAAGCAGGTTGCGTGAACCGTCAGTGGCGGTTCGGCGCTTAATTCGAGCACGGCGTCGCAGTGGCGGCCGTGGTCGATGAGTAGATGGGCCCCTGCGGCATCGATCTCGTGCGGCTCGCCGTTGACGGTTAGAACGCCACTGCGTTCAGTCACGGCCCAGACTTGCCCGGCGCCGTACGGGCCGCAGTAGGCGCCTGGCTGGTCGGCGGTCGGGACGACGAGCTCGGCGTCCATACCGTCGGCCGCGTCGAGCAGCTCGGTTAGCGGCTCGTCGAGGCCGAGCAGCTCCTGGATTGCCGTCTCAGTCTCCTCGTAGCCGCCTTCGCCGTAGTGGACCTCGGTCAGCATCAGGTCTGGGCCGAATAGGTAGCGAGCAGGCCAGCCCGGGTTGTCGAAAGAGCGCCAGTATTCGAAGTCCGGGTCAAGCAGTACAGCCTGCTCGATTCGGAGCCGCTCAACGGCAGCTTCGATCAGTTCGCGCTCATGCGAAGGCGGGAAGCCGGGCGCGTGGACCGAGACGATCCGCAATCCGGCCGGTTCGTAGCGACGCTGCCATTCCTGGATGTAGCGCAGTACTCGCAGCGAGCTGGGGCGGCAGAAGTCCCAAAAATCGATCAGTACGGGCCGCGGGCTTTGCTGCTCGAGCTTCAGCGTCGCAACGTTGATCCAGTCGGCGTCCTTGGGAAAGGAGGGTGCGACGATCGTGTTCGTTGGCGGGCGCATGAGCTCGCTCGCGGACGCTAGCATCGCGAGGAGCCGTGCGCCTAACCGGACAAAACCGATGCTGATAGGAACCCCGCCGGTTGAGTTACCGCAGCCGCCGCTTGAGCGTGGCCCGCTGGCTTTGCGCGAGTGGGAGGAGGGCGACGCTAAGAGCCTTGTTGAAGCATGCGCCGATCCGCTGACGGCTCGTTACACATCGGTGCCAATCCCCTATACGCCCGAGGACGCACGCCGATTCATCAGCTTCGGCCGTTCACCGACGGCCTTGCCGTTGGCGGTTGTCAGCGCCGAAGACGCTTCGAGGATGTTCGGCGCCGTCGGTCTTCACGCCGTCTCGTTGACCCGTCGTCGCGCTGAGATTGGCTACTGGACGGCGCCCTGGGCGCGCAGCCAAGGAGTTGCGCAGGCGGCGCTTGAGCTGCTCTCAGATTGGGCGCTGGGGCCGCTTGGCCTCGAGCGGCTGGATCTTTATGTCGAGCCGGAGAATGAGACTTCGCAGCGCGTTGCAGAGCGCGCCGGCTACAAGCGCGGGGCCCTAGTTCGCTCCGGAATCGCGCTACGCGGGCGCCGTTACGACGTGCTGCGCTTCACGCGCCTGCGCTAGCTGTATCGGGCCAACAATCGAACCAGCGCAACTTATGGCCAATAACTGGTATCTATAGATAGACCAACCAGCAGAAAGCAGGAGGAGAAATGAAAAAATCACTACTCATCGCCGCTGTTACCGCCCTCGCGGTGACCGTGCCAGCCGCCTCGGCATTTGCCACGCCGGCTGAATTCCAGCGCTTCGCTGCTGGCGTAGTCGGCAAGGCCGGCACCAACGCCAAGCCGCGGGCTATAACGCTGAAGCTTCACCCGTACCACGAGTACGGCGTCAAGGGTGGCCCAACGAACACCGGTGACCTCAACAGCGGCGCGACGATGGAGGCTCCTTTCTCAACCGTCTTCGCCAATGTCTACACGGACAAGGCGATCAAGTACAACCTTCGTGCGTTCCCTACCTGCAAGTTGCAGACGGTGCTTGATGATCCGGACGCATGTGCCAAGGCTTCGCGCGTCGACATTCCGTCTTCAGCGACCGGCCTTGTTCGCACCAAGGGTGCGCTGCCAGGGATCTACTCGCTCTCAACAGTGCTTGAGATCAAGACCTTCGTTTTGACGAAGGACACGCTTGCCCTGCGCGTTGTGACCCCGCTTGTAACCGCGGTCATCGAAGGCAAGATCGGTAAGGCGACAGGGTCGGCTGCCAAGAAGTACGGCTCGCGGATCCGCTTCACGATTCCTGACGGGCTTATTGCCCCGACCGACGGCCTTGTGTCGCAGCTAGTTGATTTCAATTCCGGAGTCAAGGCGGTCTCGTCCAAGGGTAAGCCGCTAGTCGGCCTTGGCAAGTGCCCGAAGAGCAAGAAGCTCAACTTCGGCTACAACGGCGAGTTCACGATCAACGCGACAAAGAACGCAGATCAGAGAAGCTGGAAGATCGACCAGGTTGGTCCGCGGATCGACAAGACGGTTCGCTGCAAGTAGTCCGCTAGCGCCCTAGGGCGCACGCAACCACTTGCTGCAGTCACGGGGCGGGCCTTATGGTCCGCCCCGTTTCGTTTCCGGCCTTCTCCTGTTCCGCCGTGATCGGATCGAACCGTCGCATCAGGGGGGCAAAACGTGGTATTGGTAATGCAGGGTTTATGAGCAAAACAAACGTAGGGGAGAGAAATGAAAAAATCACTGCTTATCGCCGCTGTTACCGCCCTCGCGGTAACCGTGCCAGCCGCCTCGGCCTTTGCCACGCCGGCTGAGTTCCAGCGCTTCAGCGCTGGCGTAGTCGGCAAGGCCGGCACCAAAGCCAAGCCAAAGGCTGTTGCGCTGAAGATTCGCCCGTTTCACGAATACGGCATCAAGGGCGGCGCAACGAACGCCGGTGGGCTGAACACCGGCGCCACGATGGAAGCTCCATTTTCAACCGTCTTCGCCAACGTCTACATGGATAAGGCGCTGGTATTCAACATCAACAGCTTCCCCGCCTGCGATCTGCAGACGGTGCTTGATGATCCCGACAGATGTGACCCAGATTCGCGCGTCGACATTCCCTCTTCGGCGAGCGGTCTCGTGCGCACCAAGGGTGCTATTCCGGGGGTCTACTCGCTTTTCACCAAGCTTGAGATCAAAACGTTCATCATGAAGGCCCGCACGCCAGGCGGACCGAGGGTCAAGGACACTCTTGCTCTGCGCGTAGTTACTCCGCTAGTGACGGCCGTGATCGAAGGAAAGCTCGCTAACGCAACCGGCTCAGCGAAGAAGCGGTACGGCAAGGTGATGCGCTTCACGATTCCTGACGGGCTGATCGCTCCAACCGACGGCCTTGTGTCACAGCTGGTTGATTTCAATTCCGGAATTAAGGCCGCTTACTACAAGGGCAAGCCAGGGATCGGCCTCGGCGCCTGCCCGAAGAACAAGAAGCTCAACTTCGGATACAACGGCGAGTACACGATCAACACGACCAAGAATGCAGATCAGAAAAGCTGGAAGATTGACCAGGTT
>JANRFB010000076.1 GCA_030725785.1 Solirubrobacteraceae bacterium | reverse complement strand
CGATGGACGTGGCCGGAGTTTCGAAGGCAACGCTTTCGGCTTGGAGCTCACCGCGCTATGGCGAGATGATCAGCAACGCTGAAGTCGCCGGCTGGGTCGCCGAGCACCCCGATCGCTTCGTCGGCCTCGCCTCAGCCGACCTCGACACTCCGATGGAGAGCGTCCGCGAGCTGCGCCGTCGCGTCAAAGACGACGGCTTCAAGGGGCTGAGGATGCTGCCCTGGCTTTGGGACGCGGCGCCAACCGACCGCCGCTACTACCCGCTCTACGCCGAGTGCGTTGAGCTGGGCGTGCCGTTCTGTACTCAGGTAGGCCACGCCGGCCCGCTGATGCCGAGCGAGCCGGGCCGGCCGATCCCTTATATCGATCAGATCGCGATCGACTTCCCCGAGCTGGTGATCGTCTGCGGCCACGCTGGCTACCCCTGGACCGAGGAGATGGTCGCGGTCGCGCGCAAGCACGCCAACGTCTACATCGACACCTCAGCTTGGACGCTCGCGCGCCTGCCGCAGGAGCTAGTCGCCTACATGAAGACCGGCAGTGGCCGCCACAAGGTGCTGTTTGGATCGAACTTCCCGATGGTCACGCCGCAGGCCGCGCTCGCTGGGCTGGACGGGCTGGAGCTTGACGACGAGACGCGCGATCTCTTCCTCAGTGCGAACGCGCAGCGCGTCTTCGACCTCAGCTGACCTCGAAGCACCCGTCGCCTCTACACTTCGCCCTCGCACTAGCCCCCATGGTGTAGCGGTTAGCACGCCAGGTTTTCATCCTGGTAGCAGCGGTTCGATTCCGCTTGGGGGTATCAGCCGTTAAGAGATGCGCGGAGGCGGGTCAGCTGGGACGGATCGAGCTGATCGCCGGTCATCACGATGCGCGTCGCGATGTCGTCGTAACGCTCGCGCAGTTCGCGGCCGACTTGATCGGCCGTCCCGACGACGGCAAATGCGGCCAAGATCTCGTCGTCGATCAGCGCGGGCATCTCGCTCCAGCTGCCACTCTTGCTCATTCGCGTTAGCTCTTCGCCAAGCGCGCCCCAACCGTGGAGCTCAAGCACCGGCCGGTACGCCGGAGTCGAGCCGTAGAAGGCGATCTGCCCTTTCGCCAGATCGATGCCAGCGGCGATCTCCTCTTCACTGTCGCCGATCGCGATGAAGCCCGGCGCATTGATCTGAAACTCCTCACGCGGTGCCTCGGCTTTCGCCCGTCCGCGCTCAACGGCTGGAATTTGAATCTCACGCAGGTAGCGTTCAGTGCAGAATCCGTGGATGGCGATTCCGTCGGCTACCTCGCCGGCCACCTCGCTCATCAGCGGGCCGACGGCGGCGAGCTGGATTGGCGGGTTGCCGTGCGTATTGGGTCCAGGGTCAAACATCGGAGTCATAAGTGTGTGGCTGTAGAAATCACCTTCGAAATCGAGCGTCGACGACCTCTCCCAGGAGGTCCAGATCGCGCGCACGGCGAGAATAAACTCCCGCATCCGCGCTGCTGGCGCCGAGTAAGGCATCGAGTAGCGTCGCTCGATGTGCGGCTTTATCTGTGAGCCAAGGCCGAGCGAAAAACGCCCCGCGCTGTAGGTCTGGATGTCGTTGGCCTGGATCGCGACCAGCATCGGGTTTCGCGCCAGCGCCACTGCGATGCCGGTGCCTACGCGGATGGCGTCAGTCGCTGCCGCGCCACCGGCTGCCGAGAGGAAGACGTCGGATTTCGTTTCAGTCGCCCACCAGCTGTCGAACCCCGATGCCTCGGCGGCAGTTGCCTGCTCCGTCGCCTCCGCAATTGATGATTGGTACTGCGCTGTCTCTATTCGCATCGCTTCCAAGACTATTCGGCTCCGAGGCGCTCGCGCTCTGCTCGTGGTTGATATACGGCGGCTGTGACCGACACAGCTGCCAGCTCAATCATCGCCCGGCTTGAGGCGATTGGCGTCTGGCCCTATCCACACCGCGTTCTGATCGCGCTTACCGGCCTAATCGCTGCCGTGCTGATCCTCTTCGGCCAGTGAATGACCGGCCGCTCGGTGAACTAGCGGGCTTTCCGGCACAATCTTGGGAGGAAGCCGATTGATTTCGAGAGAGGGAGCAACCGTGGCCGATTTCAGCGTGAAGAAGATCGACGAGATGGAGACAACCTTTGGCGGCGGGCTGCGCAAGGCGCGTGCCGAGCTGGGCGTGACGTCGGTCGGGATGAGCATCCTGACTATGCCAGCCGGTTACGACCGCTACCCCGACCATGACCACACTCACGACCAGCAGGAGGAGGTCTACATTGTGCTCGCTGGCAGCGGCGTGCTCACAATCGAAGGCGAAGAGTTTGCGCTCGATGACGAGACGATGGCCCGAGTAGGACCAGGCACGAAGCGCAAGGTCGTTCCTGGCCCTGACGGCGTCCGGCTGCTCGTACTCGGTGGAGTACCCGGCGAGGCTTATCAGCCGCCGGAGTGGGGCGAGCTAGGCGCAGGTCAACCGGAACCGGGCTGATGATGGCGCTGGCGATTCCAAACGTTCTCTTTCAGGCCGGCCGGATTGCGGTCGGCGTGGCCTTCCTTGCAAACACCGAGCAGGCAAGCGCACGCTGGATCGGTGAGGCTGCGGCTGGCGCCGATGGCGGTGTGATGGCGCGTGCCTTCGGCGTGCGCGATGTGGCGCTTGGGGCGGCGACGATCTCGGCCGCGCGAGGTGGCAACCTGCGCACGCTGCTGGCGCTCGGGATTCTCTGTGACGTAGTGGATTGCGCTGCAACGCTGGCGGCCGGGGAGCGAATTCCCCAGCAGGCCCGTGTCGTCTCTGCCGCGGTCGCGGCCGGCGCGGCACTGAACGGCGTGGCACTGCTCGCCGCTACGCGCGACTAGAGAATTGCGAGATGACCGACTTCCGCGTCCGCCGAGACAGCCTCGAGAACGTCGAATTCGCCGACGGCGTTAGCGTCGAAGCCGCCCAGCTCGCACCGGGCGAGGCGCTGCTGCGCGTTGATGCGTTCAGCTTCACGGCCAACAACATCAGCTACGCGGTCTTCGGTGACTTCATGTCGT
>JANRFB010000075.1 GCA_030725785.1 Solirubrobacteraceae bacterium | reverse complement strand
GCCGGCGTGCTCGACATCGACGCCTCCTCAAAAGCTGCGCGCTTCGTGCGCACCTGCGACGCCTACAACATCCCGATCATCACCTTCTGTGATGTTCCCGGCTTCCTGCCCGGCACCTCGCAGGAATGGGGCGGCATCATCCGCCACGGCGCAAAGCTGCTCTACGCCTACACCGAGGCAACGGTCCCGAAGATCACCGTGATTACGCGCAAGGCCTACGGCGGCGCCTATGACGTGATGGCCTCCAAGCACCTGCTGGCCGACTTTAACTTTGCCTGGCCGCAGGCCGAGGTCGCCGTGATGGGCGCCGAGGGCGCGGTCAACATCATCTACCGCCGCGAACTCGCCGATGAGAAGACGCCTGAAGGCCGCCGCGAGGAGCTGATGGCCGATTACAAGGAACGCTTCGCCAACCCTTACTCGGCCGCCGAGCGTGGCTACATCGACGACGTGATCATCCCGCACGAGACGCGGCCGAAGGTAATCAACGCGCTTGAAACACTGCTGACAAAGCGCGTCGACCAGCCCAAGCGCAAGCACGGCAATATCCCGCTTTAGCGATTCTGCGGCGTTCGGCCTGCGGGCCGCGTGGCGCTAGGCTCAGGCCAGCATGTCAGAGCAACCAACTCAGATTGAAATTGGCAGCCCCGGCGCGTCCGAGGCAGAGGCCGCGGCGGTTGTCGCCGCGCTGCGCCGCTTCCTCGATGACAACACCCCAGCAGCAGCCACTGACAGCGAGCGGCAGCCCGCTTGGCTTGCCGCCGCGCTGAGCGAAGGCGTTCAGCGCCAGCCGCAGCTGCCAGCCAACTGGGGCGCAAGCCGAGCCTGAATCGTGATCCCCCAGACTCCCTCAAAACCACTCTGCGGGTAAGCTCCCCGGCTCAATGTTCAGCTCAATCCTGATCGCCAATCGCGGCGAAATCGCACTCCGTGTAATCCGCTGCTGCAAGGAGATGGGGATCAAATCGATCGCCGTCTATTCAGAGCTAGACCGCGACGCGCTCCACGTCCAGGCTGCCGATGAGGCCTACCTGCTCGGCCCCGGACCGGCCGCCGAGAGCTACCTCAACGTCGAGAAGCTGCTCGAAGTAATCAAAGAGAGCGGCGCCGAAGCCGTCCACCCCGGCTATGGCTTCCTCGCCGAGAACGCCCCCTTTGCCCAGTTGCTAGCCGACGAAGGAATCGTCTTCATCGGCCCACCGGCCAGCGCGATCGAATCGATGGGAAGCAAGACCTCAGCGCGCGAGCTGATGCAGGCCGCCGGCGTGCCGATCGTTCCCGGGACAACGGAAACCGTCGAGACCGTCGAACTGGCGCGCAAGATCATCGACGAAGAGGTTGGCTACCCGGTAGCGATCAAGGCCACAGGCGGCGGCGGCGGCAAGGGCTTCCGCGTCGCGCTGACAGCCGACGAGCTCGAAGAGGCTTTCGACGGTGCCTCGCGCGAGGGCGAGAAGTTCTTCAGCGACGGCCGCGTTTACATCGAGCGCTACCTGCCAAACCCGCGCCATATCGAAGTTCAGATCCTCGCCGACACGCAAGGCAACACGATCCACCTTGGCGAGCGCGACTGCTCAATCCAGCGCCGCCACCAGAAGCTGATCGAAGAGGCCCCAGCGCCCGCATGGGTTGTTGACGAAGAGCTGCGAGCGAAGATCGGCAAGATCGGCGTAGACGCCGCCAAGGCCGTCGGCTATGTAGGCGCCGGCACGGTCGAAGGAATGCTCCAAGACGGCGAATATTTCTTCCTTGAGATGAACACGCGCGTTCAGGTTGAGCACTGCGTGACCGAAATGGTGACCGGGATCGACATCGTGCGCGAAGGAATCCGCGCCGCCGCCGGCGAGCCGCTGTCGGTGACGCAGGATCAGGTTGAGATGCGCGGCCATGCGATCGAGTGCCGCATCAACGCCGAGGACGCTGCGAAGAACTTCGCCCCCGCCCCAGGCAAGATCGGCCGCTACGTCGAACCTGCAGGCCCCGGTGTGCGGGTCGATTCGGGTGTCGGTGAGAACGGCGAAGTGACGCCGATGTACGACCCGATGGTCGCCAAGCTGATCGTCTGGGACGTTGACCGCGAGCACGCCACAGCGCGGATGCTGCGAGCGCTTGGCGAATACGAAATCGAAGGGCTGACAACGCTGATCCCATTCCACAGCGCGCTGCTGGCAACCGAGCAGTGGGACAAGGGCGAGATCTGCCGCGACCTCACCGAGGACAAGGCTTGGCTGAAGTCGACCGCGCCGGAGAAGCCTGTCGAACGAATCGACGCCGACGGCGTCGAGCAGCTTGAGCAGCAGTACACCGTTGAAGTCTCCGGCCGCCGCTTTGACGTCAACGTGATCGGCCCGCCGCCAAGCGGCGGCGCCCCTGCGGCTGGTGCCGCGGCGCCGAAGCCAAAGCGTGGCGAGCGCAAGAGCAGCGCCGGCGGCGGCGCAGACATTCTCGAAGCGCCGCTTCAGGGCAACATGTGGAAGGTCGTCGTCAAGGCCGGCGACAAGGTTGAGGAAGGCCAGCTGCTCTGCATCATCGAAGCGATGAAGATGGAGAACGAGATCACGGCCCACAAAGCCGGCACGATCGCCGAGCTGCCGATCACCGAAGGCGCCGCGATCGGCGCCGGCGACCCGATCGCGCGCATCGTCAGCGAAACGCCGGCCGAATGAGCGAAAACCGCGTCTGGGTCGCTTTGCCCGACGAGGCAGGCGAGGTGGCGCGGCTGCTGATCGGTTTTCGCGACGACCTCGGCTACGACTCTCCTAGCGATCAAGTTTTCATCGATGGGGTGACCAAGCTGATCGCCGACGACTCGACCGACTATCTGCTCGGAGCGATCGGCGACGGGCCTGCGGTGGGAATCTGCCAGCTGCGCTTCCGCTACGGCCTCTGGCAGGCCGGCAGCGACTGCCTGCTGGAGGATCTCTTTGTCGAGGAGCCCGCGCGCGGCAGCGGCCTTGGCAAAGCGATGACGCAGTTTGCCGTCGAACACGCGGGCAGCCGCGGCTGCCGCCGAATTGAGCTTGACGTCAACGAAGCGAACGAGCC
>JANRFB010000074.1:49033-62823 GCA_030725785.1 Solirubrobacteraceae bacterium | reverse complement strand
TCGTACTCGCCGTAGTTCCACTCGGTTAGCTCGTCGGTCGTCTGCGCGCCGGCGCCGTAACCGGCCAGCTCGCAGGTCTCGCGGGCGCGCTTCAGCGGGCTCGTGAGGACGTGGTCGAACTTGATCCCGGCAAGTCGCTTGCCTGCCTCGCGCGCCTCATTGCGGCCGTTCTCTGTCAAATCAATGTCGCTGAGCCCTGTGTGACGGCCATTAAGCGACCACTCGGTTTCACCGTGGCGCAGTAGGACAACTGTGGCTTCGTTGGTCGGCACAGCGCAGATCCTACGCCCTGCGGCCCCTAAGATCGCTCTCGATGGCTGCAGCGAACCCAAGTCCCCAAGCAGCAAGCGGCGCGCTGGCTAGGGCCCACCACGCCGACGCGTCGCTGTATGCATCGATTGCTGCCAGCTCGACGCCATCGCTCGATGGCCCGCTGGCGCTGATTTCTGACGCCGCGAACCTCTCGAAGCCTTGGCTCGCCAGCGCCGCATTACTCTCGATCTTTGGCGGCCAGCGCGGCCGCCGGGCGGCGCTCTACGGGATCGCTTCGATCACTGTCAGCTCAGCGATCGTAAACGTCGTAATGAAGCCTCTAAGCGGTCGGCGCCGACCCGACCGCGTTGCGATGGGAGTTATTGAGGAGCGACACGTACCGATGCCAAGCTCAACCTCATTTCCTTCGGGCCATTCAGCATCGGCCTTCGCCTTCGCTGCGGGAGTTGGCCACGTGATGCCGGCCGCCGGCGCGCTATTGGCGATACCCGCCGCCGCCGTCGCTTACTCGCGAATCCACACCGGCGTTCACTACCCAGGCGACGTGCTCGCCGGCAGCCTCACAGGAGTGATGCTGGCGAAGCTGACCAGCACCGTGCTCGACCGTCGTCGCGCGTAAGCGAACTACTCGGCGTAACGGCTCAGCTCGCGCCGCGCGATCACCATCTTGTGGACCTCGTCGGGACCATCGGCGATCCGTAGCGTGCGCGCCCCTGCGTACATCGCGGCCAGCGGGAAGTCATCGCTGACGCCAGCGCCGCCGTGAATCTGAATCGCACGGTCGATCACATCGCAGGTCATTCTTGGGACAACGACCTTGATCGAGGAGATCGCGTTGCGAGCCGCCTTGTTGCCAGCAGCGTCCATCTGCCAAGCGGCGTCCATTGTCAGCAGCCGTGCTTGGTCGATCGCGAGCCGGCTCTCGGCGATCCAATCTTGGATGACGCCTTGCTCGGCGAGTGTCTTGCGGAAAGCCTCGCGTGAAAGCGCGCGCCGGCAGGCCATCTCGAGTGCCCGCTCAGCCATCCCAATCAGCCGCATGCAGTGGTGGATCCGCCCTGGCCCGAGCCGCGCCTGAGCGATCATGAAGCCGCCGCCCTCAGGCCCGAGCAGATTCGCAGTCGGAACGCGGACGTCCTCGAACAGCAGCTCGGAGTGAGTTTCGCGGTCGAGGTAGCCAAAGACGGTGAGGTTGCGGACGTGAGTGATGCCTGGCGTGTCGAGCGGCACGATCACCATGCTCTGCTGCGCGTGCGCGCGGGCCTCGGGGTCGGTCTTTCCCATAACGATTGAGAACTTGCAGTGCTCGCGGCCAGCTCCAGAGCTCCACCACTTGCGCCCGTTAATGACGTACTCATCGCCCTCACGGACGATTGACGTCTCAACGTTGGTCGCGTCAGAGGAGGCGACGTCGGGCTCGGTCATCGAGAAGCAGGAGCGAATCTCGCCTTCGAGCAGCGGCCGCAGCCACTCCTGCTGCTGCTCCGGCGTACCGAACTCGGCCAAGAGCTCCATGTTGCCGGTATCGGGAGCTGAACAGTTCATCGCCTCCGGTGCCAGCGCCATCGAGCGTCCAGAGATCTCAGCCAGCGGCGCGTAATCGAAGTTCGAGAGGCCCTCTGTCCACTCCGTCTTGTGCGGCAGGAAGAGGTTCCAAAGACCCCGCTTACGAGCCTCGAGCTTCAGCTCTTCGATGATCTGCGGGTGGTGCTCAGGGTTCCCGGCCTCCTCCATCTGCTGAGCGAATACGGGCTCAGCCGGGTAGATGCACTCGTCCATAAAGGCCAGCAGCTTCTCCTCAAGCTCCTTGCCCTCGGGGCTCACCTCGAACTGCATCAGGCGCCGCCGGCTGTTGCCAGCGAAGCGGCGGTTAGCTGCGTTACTCGGGCGCGCTGCTTACCGGTGCCTCCGAGCATCGCGACATCGAGCTGTGCCCGCTTGAAGAACCAGTGCACGTCGGCCTCCCAGGTGAAGCCGATGCCACCGTGGACCTGAATTGACGAAGCCGTGACTGATAGAGCAGCCTCCGATGCTGCCGCCTTGGCGATCGATGACGCGAACGCTAGCTGCGACTCGTCGGCGTCGGCTGCCCAGCCGCCGAAGTAGGTAGCCGAACGTGCGCCCTCGGTGTCAAAGAGCATCTGTGCGCAGCGGTGTGAGATGGCTTGGAATGCGCCGATTGGAGTGTCGAACTGCTTGCGCTCCTTGGCGTACTCGATCGCCATCTCCTGCGTGCGCTGTGCGATTCCAACCATCTCGGCCGAGAGTGCAACCTCTGCGCGAGCTAGTGCGCCGGCTACGTCCCCAGGGAGTGGTTCGCCACCGCTCGCGCTCACGCGGGCGTAACGACGGGTTGGATCGATTGTTGTGAGCGGCTCAACCTTCGCATCCTCACGAGCGATCAGAGTTGCCTCCTCGCCGTCGATCAGAACGATTACTGCTGCGCCGTCGGCGTCAGGCACAACCTCAGCGGTTCCGCCGCTGGAGAAGGCAACGGTCGCCGTCGCCTCACCGGAGGCAATCCCTGGAAGCCACTTCGCGCGCTGCTCGTCGCTGCCAGCGTGCTCGATCATCAAGCCGCCGAGCGCGTTAGCTAGGAACGGCGAGGCGGCGAGCGAATAGCCGAGCTCCTCACAAAGGATCATCAGCTCAACGACGCCGAGGCCGGCGCCGCCGTACTGCTCGTCGATTGCGATCCCGGTCCAGCCGAGTTCCCGCAGCTCAGTGAAAAGCGACTCGTCGTAAGCCTCGCTTTCGGCCGCTTCGCGGATCTGTTCAACTCCTGAGCGCTTAGCGAGCAACTCGCGCGCTGTGCGCTTGATTTCGTGCTGATCTTCAGTGAAGTCGAAATTCATCTCTAATCCCCTACTTCTTCCTCGGAAGGCCGAGCACACGCTCAGCGATGATGTTCTTCAGTACCTCTGTCGTGCCGCCCTCGATCGAGTTGCCTCGTGAGCGCAGCATCGCGCGGCCCCAAGTTGAGCTGCCGGTCAAGGCCTGCGGCCCGAGCGCCTTGGTCGCGAACTGCATCAGCTCTTGGTTACCCTGCGACCACATCCACTTGGTCAAAGAGCCTTCAGGGCCAGGCTGGCCATACTTCATCGTTGCCGTCAGGCCGCGGTATGCGGTCAGGCGCAGAATCTCGCACTTGATGCGCAGCGCGCCAAGCTCATCGGCGATCATCGGATCATCGAGCTTGCCGGCGGCGGCGAGCTGCTCGGTCAGCTCATCGAGCGCAACCGTCATGCCGACCTGCAGGCCGAAGGCTAGTCCGGCGCGCTCGTTCATCAGCGTCGTCAAAGCAACCGTCCAGCCGTTGCCTTCGCCGCCCAGCACGTTGGCGTTGGGAACCCGCGCGTTCTCGAGGAAGAGTTCGTTGAACTCGGGGTCGCCGGTGATCTGGCGCAGCGGCCGAATCTCAACCCCCTCCTGCTCCATGTCGAGAATGAAATAGGTCAGGCCTTTGTGCTTCGGCGCATCGAAGTCGGTCCGTGCAACGAACATGCACCACTTCGAATACTGAGCGCCGCTGGTCCAAACCTTCTGGCCGGTGATCAGCCAGTCGTCGCCATCGCGGACGGCCTTTGACTTCAGCGACGCGAGGTCGGAGCCAGCTTCCGGCTCGGAGAAACCTTGGCACCAGATCTCATCGCCCGACATGATCGGGTCGAGGTAGCGCTGCTTCTGCTCCTCGTCGCCCCAGATCATCAGCGTCGGGCCAGCCAGCAGCAGACCAAGCACGTTGGCTGGGAACGGCGCGCGGGCGCGGGCCAGCTCCTCATTGAAGATCGCTGCCTCTACGAGCGTCGCGTCGCGCCCGCCGAACTCGGTTGGCCAGTGGACTGCGGCCCAGCCGGCTTCGTAAAGCTGGCGCTGCCAATCGCGGCGGAAGGCGTAGCCCTCGTCTTCTCCGGCCGGTTCTTCACCGGGATGATTTGCCTTGATCCAAGCGCGCAGTTCGTCACGGAACGCGCTCTCAGACTCGTTGAATGTCAGGTCCATCAGGCTCCAATCGAGGTCGCTGAAGCTGACCTTACCGAACGGTCAGTTAGGTCGCGGCGCGCCCAAAGCAGGTGCCTAGGCAGTCGCGAACGACTGCTCACGGATCAGATCTGCGGCGCGCTCGGCGACCATGATCGTCGGCGCGTTCGTGTTACCGCCAGGGATCAGCGGCATGATCGAAGCGTCGACCACGCGCAGCCCTTCGATTCCGTGAACGCGCGTCTGTGGATCAACTACGGCGCCTTCGTCGCTTCCCATCCGGCAGGTTCCGACCGGGTGGTAGATCGTCTCAACGCGGCGGCGCAGGTCGGCGGCGATGTCCTCGTCATCGGTCACCGGGGCACCAGGGAACAGCTCAACGCCGCAAAGCTCCTTCAGCGGCCCGCTTGACGCAATCTCGCGAGCGATCTTTACGCCAGCAACCATCGACGCAACATCTTCAGGCTCGACCAGCATGTTGGTCAAAATTCGTGGTGGCGCTGCGGGATCGGCGGAACGCAATTTGACGTGGCCACGGCTCTTTGGCGAAACCAAGACCGGCGCAATCGTCAAAGCGTGACCGTCATAGGTCGTGGCGCCGTGGTCGACGAAGTAGCCCGGGGCAAAGTGGAACTGGAGGTCCGGCGCGGGCAGCCCAGGGCGGCTGCGAACAAAAGCGAACGCTTCGGCGACGCTCGATGAGAGCGGGCCGCTGCGGCGCAGCAGCCACTCCAGCAACGCCTTCGGCTTCTCGGCGTCGGCCAATGAGCCGCCGCCAGGGAGATCCCAAGTGCAGACCAGCGAAGGATGGTCGTGGAGATTGCCGCCGACTCCCGGCAGGTCATGACGGAGCTCAACGCCAACCTCGGCAAGGTGGTCGGCTGGACCGATCCCAGAGACCATCAGGATCTGCGGCGAGCCGATCGCACCAGCGGCGAGGATCACGTCACGCGATGCGGTGACCATCTGCTCACGGCCACGGCCGTCGAGGTAGCTAACTCCGACTGCGCGCTTCCCTTCCAGCTCAACGCGCTGAACGGTCGCGCCTGTGATCACTTCCAAGTTCTCGCGATCTTTGACCGGCTTCAGATAGCCGTCGGCGGCGCTCCAGCGGCGCCCGCCACGCTGAGTCACCTGCACCTCGGCAACGCCGTCCTGCTCAGGGCCGTTGTAGTCGTCGATGAAGGGAATTCCGGTTGCCTCGGCGCTGGCGATGAAGTCACGCGTCAGCGAGCGCGGCGAGCGCGGGTTCTCAACCCTTAGCGGGCCACCAACGGCGTGGTGCTCAGATGCGCCGCGCGCGTTGTCCTCAGACTTGAGGAAGTAAGGCTGAACATCGTTCCAACCCCAGCCAGGGCAGCCCTCCGCTTCCCAAAGGTCGTAGTCGAGCGGCCGGCCGCGGACGTAAAGCATCGCGTTCATCGAGCTCGATCCGCCAAGCCCCTTGCCGCGGGGGACGAAGATCTCGCGGCCGTCACAGCCGGGCTCGGGATCGGTGGCAAAATCCCAGTCGCGCTTGCTGTGGAACTGCTCGCAGAAGACGACGGGGATCGTCACGGTGGGATGGCGGTTGGAGCCGCCAGCCTCGAGCAGCACGACCTTGACGGACGGATCCTCGGAGAGGCGGTTGGCCAGCACGCAGCCGGCTGAACCGGCCCCAACGATTAGATAATCAGCATCACTCATTCACTCATCTTTACCGATCATCACGGCGAGCGCTAGCGCGTCGGCGCGCCGGGCTACCTTCAACAGGTGGAGCTGGCAGATGACAGAGCGAACGTAGAGCTGCGAAACAGCGATGAAAACGGTGAAATCGTCGTGCTCGCATTCCCCTACGACGCGCAGATTGTGGAGCTGGTCCGGGCGATCCCGCAGCGCCGCTTCGATTGGGACCGGCGCGAGTGGTGGGCGCCGACCGACGACTGGGCAGCGCTGCACGTCGCCGACGTACTGGCCCGCTTCCCGGAGCTGACGGCCAGCAAAGAGGTTGAGACTTGGATTCGCGCCGTTGAGCGCCGCTGGATCGGAATGGTCAGCACGCGCCGCTACGACGGGCGCGGCTGGTGGGCTCTAACGACGCGCGCCGGAACGGTCCCCGCCGAGCTGCTCGAGGGCTCGGTCGAGGCCGAGGACGGCGCGATCCTAGTTGAGCTGACCGAGGCAAACGCAGCGGTTATCAGCGAGCAGCGCTCAGCCCGGCTCGATGCTGGAGCGGCGCGCTGCCTGACCGAGCTTGAGGTCGGCCGCCAACCCCCACCCGCCCAGCTCGAGCTGATCAAGCGCGTCGACGCCGATTATCTGCGACTCAACGTGCTCTGGGACCGGGAGACGGGAATCGCCTTCGAGCGGATGCCAGCCTCGGCTGGAACGCGAACCGTGCCGATCGACCCTTGGCTGGTTGAACAGCTCGACGAGTTCATCGCGCTGCACGATGTTGGCGTAACCGGCGAGGCCGGGCCAGTGCTGCGCAGCCTGCGCGAGGAGCACGCCGCTGCCGCGGCCGCGGTGAGGCAATCGAAGGCAACCAGCGCTGAACCGATCGAAGGGCTCGCCGAGAAGCTCGGCGGCACGCTTGAACCATTCCAGTGGGCCGGCGTCCGTTACGCGCTCGAAGCGCGCCGCACTCTGATCGCCGATGAGCAGGGGCTCGGCAAGACGATTGAGGCACTGGCGACGGTCGAGGCCGACGACGCCTACCCCGTCGTTGTCGTCTGCCCGGCCTCGATCAAGCTGGTCTGGGCCCGCGAGGCCGAGCGTTGGTTGCCGCACCGCTCATTCGCCGTCGTCGAAGGCCGCTCAGCGGTGCCGCCGCAGGCCGACATCACAATCCTTAATTACGAGATCGTCGCCGCTCACGGCGAGCAACTGGTGCGCCGAAGCCCAAAGGCATTGATCATCGACGAATCGCACTACTGCAAGAACCCGCGCGCGAAACGAACCCAAGCCGTGCGCCGCTTAGCGAGCGTGATCCCCGACGACGGGCTGCGCTTGGCCCTGACCGGCACGCCGGTTCTAAACCATGCCGAGGAGTTGATCGCGCAGCTCCGAGTGATCGGCCGGCTCGACGACTTTGGCTCCGGCGCGCAGTTCGCTCGCCGCTTCGGCCCCGACCACTCGCGCAGCGAGGAGCGGCTCCACTGGCACCTGCGGCGCCACTGCTTCCTGCGCCGCGTCAAAGCCGACGTACTGCCTCAGCTCCCGGCCAAACGCCGCAGCATCGTCCCGATCGCACTGACCAACCGCGCCGAGTACCGCAAGGCCGAGACCGACATCATCGCTTGGCTGCGCGATCAGCCGCTCGATCTAAGCGAGCTCGACGCGAAGATCGCCGCCACGCTGCGCGCCGAACGGCTGGCTCAGCTAGGCGTGCTGCAGCGGCTGGCCGGCAGCGGCAAGCTCGACGGCGCGCTTGGCTGGATCCACGACTTCCTCGCGTCGGGGGAAGCACTCGTCGTCTTCGCCCGCCACCGGGAGGTACAGCAGGCCGTAATCGAGCGCTTCCCGAATGCCGTGCACCTCGTTGGCAGCGACAGCGCCGCCGCGCGCCAGAAAGCGATCGATGCCTTTCAGGAGCCGGATGGGCCACAGCTGATCATCTGCGCGACCCGCGTCGCGGCGCAAGGAATCACGCTGACACGGGCCTCGAACGTCGCCTTCCTTGAACTGGAGTGGACGCCAGCGATGCACGAACAGGCTGAGGACCGTTGCCACCGGATTGGTCAGCGCGACGCCGTCACCGCTTGGTACCTCCTAGCGGCGGAGACGATCGATGAGCGGATGTCGCGGCTGATTGAGCGCAAACGCGCGAGCATCGCCGCCGTCACCGACGGCAAACAGGTCGACGGCGACAGTGTTGTTGAGGCGATCGTGCGTGAGCTGCGCGAAGGCGAACCGTTTAAGCGCCTGCGCTCAGTCGCCTGAGCTGCCGCCAACCGCGGCTTCGGCTTTCGCACCCTTCGGCTGCTGCTTGATCGCCACGCCAGAGCGGTGAAGCAGGTACATCGCGACGAGGCCGACGAGGTTGACGATCCAAAAGCTGATCACTCGGTAAGCGATCACGGCCAACGCGGCGATCGTCGCGTTGATGCCAAGCGCTGAGAGGATCGCCGTTTCAGCAACCTCGACGATGCCGATCCCTCCTGGAGTGATTGGGATTGTCGCCAGCAGGCGACCGACCGTTGAGGCCAGCAGCACGGCGCCAATGTGCGGCGTCTGGTTGAGCCCCCAGAGCATCGCGTAGAGCACCGCGGTGTCAAGGATCCAGTAACCGAAAGAGAAGGCAAGCGTTGGCCAAGCCTGACGGCCTCTGAGCATCTGCTGCGACTGCAACGCGATCGCCTCGGCGCGGCTGCTGATCTGGCGCGGATCGACCTTCTTGACGACTCGCTTGACCAGCTGGGCGGCGCGGCCAGCGATCGAACCAGCGACCTTCGGCCAGACGATCGCAGCCGCCAGTGCGGCGATAGCGACGATCAGGATCGGCATCCCGATCGCGACCGCGTTGACATAGCTTGAGGAGCTGTCGGGCTGGCCGGACGAGAGGCCAAAGCCGATAACAAAGAGAATGATCAGCGTGACGATTGAGAGCGCCTTCGTCAGCGTCGCCGCCGTTACCGCTTCGGCAGGTGCGACGTTGCGCTTGCGCAGAGCGTCGGCGACCATCACGGTCGCTGTAACAGAGCCGGCCGGGAGCAGCACGGCAACAGCCATCTGCGCGTACCAGACTTGCCCCAGCACCCAGTTTGGCGGCGCCGGCTGCTTGAGCGCCTCGAGCGAGCGCCGAAGCACCAGCATCCCGCTCAGTTGCGCGACAAGCTCAAGACCCAAGCCAATCAGCAGCGCATAAGGATGAACTTTCTCAAGGCTCTCACGAGCCTGCTCTGGCATCTTCGTGAGCGTCGGCAGCAGCGTGTAAACAACGCCCGCAATAACCAGCAACCAAGTGATGCGCCAAACAAGGCGCCAGTTGATCCTTTTGACTAGTGGCTCAGCTTTGCTCATCAGGATGCGCGGTTCACGCTACCGGCAGAGACGCTGCAGGCGGCGCATCGCTGAACCGATCGGAGTAAAGTTTTGTTCATAAGTTGGCGTTGCGCCAACCTGTTCAATCTCGGGGAGAGAAGATGTCACTGAAGAACCGCAGTATCCGTTTGCTAATTCTGACCGCTTCCGCGACAGCGGTGCTGCTGCCAGGCGCATCGCTGGCCCAGGCCAAAGCGACGGTCAAGGGTCCAGCTGGAAACGCCTTCTACAAGGCCTCGGCCAAGCAGATCAAGGCCGGCAAGCCCGGCACGATGATCTGGGCGCGCCAGGTCAAGTACACCGCCAACGGCCGCGTTGCGCTTCCTTCAGCGTCGAAGACGATGCTCGTGCTCTACCGCTCGCTCGATCCCAAGGGCAAGCCGATCGCCGTCTCCGGCACGATCGACCTGCCGAAGGGCAAGGCGCCAAAGGGCGGCTTCAAGGTCATCTCCTGGGCGCACGGCACGACCGGCGCTGCCGACGCCTGCGCGCCATCGCGCAATGCTAACGGCGGACCTGCCGACGGTTACATCTCTTACGCGACCGCTAGCTACGACGGTTGGGTCAAGGCCGGCTATGCCGTTCTGCGCACCGACTACGAAGGGCTAGGCACACCAGGGCCGCACCCGTACCTCATTGGAGCCTCAGAGGGCCGCGCCGTAGTCGACATCGCACTGGCCGCACGCGAGATCTGGCAGGTAGGCAAGGACTGGTTAATCGGAGGTCACTCGCAGGGCGGCCACGCAGCACTCTTTGCTGCCTCATTGGCACCGAAGCTGGCGCCGAAGCTCAAAATGAAGGGTGTCTTCGCTTATGCTCCAGCCTCGCACCTGTGGGAGCAGGGTCAAGCAATCAGCGGCCTTGGAGCCGGTTTCGAAGGGCTAAGCGGGCTGGCAATCATGATCCTGAACAGCGCCGCTCGCGAAGCGGGCGTCGATCCAAGCACGCTCGTCACTCCTCAGGTCGCAGCCAAGCTAGGGAAGCTCGAAGAGGTCTGCTCAGCACAGCTCGGCGGTGCAGACATCTTCGGCGCGATCCAGCCCAAGGACCTCCTGAGGCCAGGCGTGACTACGGCCAGCATCGACGCCGCGCTTAAGGCGATGAACCCGAACGTGAAGATCAAGGCTCCGGTTCTGGTTGTTCAAGGACTTGACGACGGGACCGTTTTCCCTGTCTTCACTGACGCTCTCGTGAATGAGCTGAAGAAGAGCGGCGACAATGTCACCTACGACACATTCGCGGGGCTAACGCACTCGAGTGTTGTCACCGATGCGGCGGTCAAGAAGGCGATCTCCGCTTGGATCAAGGCGCGACTGCGCTAACCAAGCAGAAGCGGCTTGCGTGATTCGCTGAGCAGACGGCTCAGCAGAAGATCGACCAGTGGCCGGTAGCCGATCCGAAGCGCAGCTTCGATCGGCGCCGGCGCACTGATCTCAACGGCAACAGTGCAGCCGTCGGCCGCCCGGTCGACGCGGTGGACCATCTCGACCGGGCCAACCTGCCAGGTCCATGAATGGCCGGGATCGACTTCAGTAATCGTCGCCGGTATCGGAACCACTCCGAGCAGCCGCGCGTAACCGCGCGCGCCCACGCGCACTTCGCCATCAGCTAACCCCCAAGCACCACGAACGTGCGGCGCCCAGCTAGACCACTCTTTCGGACGAGACATCAGCTCCCAAGCGCGGGCCGGATCACCGCGGCCGGTGCGTTCGCAGACGAACACGGATCAATCCTCGA
Source organism: Solirubrobacteraceae bacterium (assembly GCA_030725785.1). GTDB lineage: Bacteria > Actinomycetota > Thermoleophilia > Solirubrobacterales > Solirubrobacteraceae > F1-60-MAGs163. Next base: position 51,810 of record JANRFB010000074.1, on the reverse strand, counting down.
TAGCGGCGGCGTCAGCGGCGTCGGCGGCGCCGCCGCGCCGCGTCACTTCTGCCCGCGCACGATCGATACCGCCGTGCTCGAGCGCCGCCAGCTCGCTGGTTCCGCGCCAGACAACGCGGCCGTGGCGGCGGACCGTGACGTGCATCTGGCCGCCAAGGTGCTCGATCGCTCCCGGCACGTTGCGCCGCTCGGCCGGCAGCGGCACCGGCAAAACATGCGCGGCGCCTAACGGCGCGTAGCCGTCAATATCAACCTGCCAGCGCGCGCTGCGGCCACTCAGCCGCCAATGCTCGTCGCCAACTTCGGCGGTGACCGGCGAGAAGCCCGGGTCGCCCAAGCGGATCAGCGTTCCATCTGGCAGTAGCACGACGATCGCGGTTACCTCGACGCTCAGCGGCCCCGGTTCGATGATCCCGCCGGCGAAGGCAACACAGACCTGGGGCTCGGCGAAACCCTGCGCCTGCCCCCACCACCAAGCCGGCGGAAAGCCGCCCTTGCCCCAGTTCTTCTCGGCGTAGATCTGAGCGCCCTCAAACTCCCAAAGATCGTCGCCCAGCCGCGCGCTGCCGCTCGCACTGCCACCGAGCAGCCATGGATGCCAGTACTGGTTGAGCGCTGGCACCGATTGAAAGATGCTCGAGCCACCGAGCACGCGGCGCGGCCACGGGCGCGGGCGATCGATCTTCAGATCTAGCTGAGCGTCTGGACCAAGGTCAACCTTGACGCGCTCCGGGCCTGCGACAAAGGCATCGCCAGCCGAGGCGCCGAGCTGCTCCCAGTCGGCCGCACCCTGAGGATGGGCGACGGTCCGCAGGAAGCGATTGGGATACCCAGCGAGGCCCAAAGTTGACCAGTGGCCGTCGGCGGCGCGGTTGACGCCGATCAGCGCTATCACCACGCGGCCGCTGGCAGGATCGGTGATGCGCCAGAAATAACCCTCCATCGCGACGCCGTGGTAGGCGAGCTGATTACCGAATGGAAGGTCGGCGCCGCCACCGCGGTAGGCGCGCGAAAGAGCTTGCACTGGAGATGCCATATGTGAAATCTAAGCTAACTCGCCCTTCCCTATGCGCCCCGTCTGCCCTAAGTTGTCTGAGTAGAGACAACTTCAACTACTGAAACCCCCTAGGAGGAACCACATATGAGTGATGACCAGATTGAAGACGACATTGAGATCGTCGCCGCAGCAGAAGACCAGCTCGAAGCCGACGCCGATCTCGTCTCCGACGCGATCGTTGGACTTGAGGCCGAAGCTGAGATCGTCGCGGCGGCAGAAGATGAGCTGTTGGCCGAAGCTGTGATCGTCGCTGGCGCAGAAGAACAGCTGCTCGAGGATGCCGAACTGGTCGCGGCTGTCGCCGCCGACCCTAACGCCGACCCGGCGCTAGTTGCAGCCGCTGAGGACGCTTTGCTCGAAGAGGCAGAGATTGTCGCCGCCGCCGAAGATCAGCTGATCGAAGACGCCGTGATCGTCGCCGCCGCTGAGGAGCAGCTGCTCGAAGACGCCGAAGCGGTCGCCGAAGGAATCGCAATCGTCGAAGTCGAGGCGGCGATCGTTGACGCTGCTGAGAAAGAGCTGACGGCTGAGATCATCGAAGACGCGCTAGAAGAGAAGGAGTAAGCGGCGGCGGCTATACGCCGCTTTCAACCTTGATCCTGCCGCTCTTCTCGGCCGCTTTTAGGGCCTCGAAGTCAAGCTCGTTCTGATCGGCGTAAGCATCACCAAACGCTGCCAGTGATTCAGCAAAGATCGGTCCGCTACCGAGGTAGCCGGCGATCATTGCTGCGTCGCCGGAGCGAGCGTGGGCGTGAGCAAGAACGCCGCCGCAGAGGGCGCCGTAGCGAGCCAAACCAGGGGCGCCCAAGTTCTCGACGTCTACCGAGCCCTTCATGTCGCGAAGCTGGCGCAGGTAGTAATGCTTCTTCGCGCCGCCGGAACCGGTCGCCCAGCCAAGGAACGGATCGCTCGCCGACTGCATGATCCTCTGGCCGCGAACCACGCGCTCACCCTCCTGCTTGTATTCGCTCTTACCGGCGAAGGGGGCGAGAACTGACTGCTGGGCCTCCTTAAACTGAAGGAAGAGCGGATCTTGATCGCTGTCACCCATCAGCAGCATCATGAAGGCCTGCGTGCCGACCGAGCCGACGCCGACGATCTTGCGTGCAAAGTCGGCGCGGCGGTAGCGGCTGATTACCAGCCGCCGGTCGGGCGCAAGTGTCTCGAGGTAGTCACTGAAAGCCTTATCAACGAGCTTGTCGAGTTCTTTCACCATTCCGAGCGGGATCGGCACGACGACCGGCGGGTCGGCCTTGATCTTGAAGCCCGCATCGGTCTTCTCGGCAAAACGCGAAAGCGCGCCAAGGTTAGTTTTCGTTTCAGCCTTCGAGGCGAGCTTGCCGATCCGCTTCGCCGCGACTTTGTCACCACTCTTGCCGATCGCGCCAAGGATGTTCGACATATCGACGCGGTCGTACCAAACCTGTAGGAACGGCAGCTCAGCCAGCTCATCCATCCGCGCCTGGTAACGGGCTGCGGTCGCCTGGGCAGCGTCGCGCGCCTCACTGGCCTTGAGGCCATTGTCGCGAGCTGCGATCGTAATACTGGCGACGAGCCGCTTCAGGTCCCATTCAAATGATGCTGGCAGCGTCTCGTCAAAATCGTTTAGGTCGAAGACGAGGCTGCGGTCAGGGGCGGCGTAGGTGCCGAAGTTGAGCAGGTGTGCATCGCCGCAGCACTGCAACCGCATATTCGTCGTCGGCGTATGTGCCAGATCCCA